>NZ_SMNY01000178.1:0-1645 GCF_004353535.1 Cupriavidus sp. L7L | reverse complement strand
TGGACCTTTCGGATTTCACGCATAGCCGCAGTCTCTACTTGAACAACACCTTATAAACCGCGTCGAGATTATCGTTGGCCGAGTCTGCGAGGCGCTTGGCAAGGATCATTTGCACGCAATGTTCTTTCTCATGCTCGTCCTTGGCTTCTTTCAGCTTCGCGCGGAAATCGGTTGAGTCCGCCAGAATCTCGGAGATCGTCTTGCCCAGTGCCTTGCTTCGCTCGAAGACATCGTTCTCGAAGACGGCGGCCTCCGGCCTGACAACACATTTCTTCTCCTCACTGGCATAACCGAAGATCGCGCCAAACTCGCTATGCACATCGTCCTCGATGGCCATCTTGTTGAACACGACGCGGATCTTCTTAGCCGGCACACCAAGTGCTGACAGCGCGTCAATGGTGGCGATGGTGTCTTTCTGCTGCTTGGATTCCTTCACGACAGGCACCACAAAATAATCAAAGTCCTCGTGGGATCTGCGGTATTGCGTCATCGCGTGGATGAAGGCTTCGATGTTGGAGGCTCCAATATCGATCACGGCAACGTCGTTCGTAAGCAGATGGCCTTGCAACTCATCATACTGGCTGGCCTTGATGCTCTCGCCGCCTTCGTCCGCATTGATTGTTTCGACGGTGATCAGATCGGTGTTCAGGCGCGGGGCCAGAAGATGGCGGGCAAGGGTGGACTTACCGACGTTGCCCGAAAAATTGATAACGGCGACACGCATTTAGGACTCCTTTTTTTGTCCGAGACGTTTGGAAAGGGTGGTGCTGGTTGAGTAACGCGAGAACTTCTCTTCGCGCGATTGCTGATTGGTCAGCGCATCGCGTACTGCCTCAGTGGCCGTATCGGCTGCTGCTTCGCGAGCAACGGGCTCACTTGTAAATGTGCCTTGGGGCTGTGAGGCCATGGGCAGGGTAGGGGGCGTCTGCGCGGCGGGTGTGGGCTGCACTCGGGTCTCCTTACCCCTCTGCTTACGGATTCGGTACAACGCGCTCTCCAAGCTCTTGAGGGTCATCCTGAAACCCTGTCCGTTCAATGCATCCAGGATTGCCTGGCGCTTCACGCCAGCGCTGAGAGCGGCCTCTACCTCCTCGAACACGTCGCGCAAGCGGGCAGTATCGGAGCGCCCTTTGTCGTCTCTTGCCAATGCGCGCAGCGCGCCTGCCACGCTGCTCTTCTCCATCATTAAACCCCTTTAAAGTTTCGTATCGATGTAATTATACGTAAATGGTTGGCGATGCAGTGCGACCATGGTGCCATTGCAAGTGTTATGCATTGCGGGCGCAGTGCCCGAGCAGTGCCCGAGCAGTGAACACGCAGTGACGCGGAGTGAATAGGCAGTGAATGTGCGGTGTAGCGGTATCCGCTTTCCGATTAGCCGCTATGCTCGGTAACCGGCGATACTTCAACCAAATATCAGGCCCTCATCGCAAGGTAACAAATAGCAAGAGCGCTGCAGGCATTTCGAGGATGGACGCGCCTAGTACGTCCATTAAGTGCAGTCGCTAGCGCCTGTTACCGAGCATTTCAAAATGCTCGGTAACAGGCCGTATTGTCAGCTCGATTGCCATGCCAGCGAAGCGCCGGCCCGCAAGCCGGCGTTTGCATCTGACGAACACGGATTAGCGCAGCATTCCCTTGCTGC
>NZ_SMNY01000177.1:0-1084 GCF_004353535.1 Cupriavidus sp. L7L | reverse complement strand
AAACTATCGAACCACTCCCGGATTGCGTCGGCCACAATGCTTGGATCGCAGGTGGCGGCGTCCGGAACGCATGCCCGAATGAGACTTTCGACGTCAAAGCGCTGTTCCGCCCGAGTCCGCCAGGCATCGCGGTTGCGGGCGAGGATAGTGAGGTGCTGGTCGCGGATCGGAATGTAACGCATGGCCAAAGACAGGGACTGGAGTCCCGTATTGACGGCCGCCTCCCCAGATATCTTGAGCCACGCCCAGTGACCAGAGGGTGAACCGACCGTCAGGTCTGGGTCGGCGTCGGCGGGAATTGCACGCCAGTCCAGCTAATTCCGGATTTCCAGTCCAGCAAAAGAGCTCGTAGTCCAGCCAATTCCGGTTGCCTACAGGACTGCGCTAGAAAACGCCCTAGGTAGGGTCTGGGTGAAAGAAAACAGTGAAATTTGACATATCAATCGCGCGATTCTATGATGCGTCATTACGTGTCGTTGTATCTATACGGAATCGACAACATGAGCGAATTGGAATTGGTGGCGTCCAACCCCTCCCCTCGGAAGAAGGTGCAGGCCGGCGAGAAGATTGTCCAGGCATCGACCGTCATCGCGACCCGAAAGCCTGGCATTGATGAGGTGGGATTCGGCGCGAAGTGTCTCGTTTCCGCTTCCCTCCCGTACCGGAATCCCAAGCCTGAGCAGCTGATTAACGGAGCATGGCTTCGCCACAACGGGAACTACGCTCTCTGGGTGCAGGGCGGTATCAACGGCATTCCCTATGGCACGTACCCGCGCCTGTTCGTCATGTGGCTGACTTCAGAGGCCCTGCGGACTGGGAGTCGGAAGATCCATACCGGTGGCAGCTTCGCTGAGTTCTGCCGCAAGCTGAACATCGACCGGAGTCGCGGCAAGCGCGGTGCCGGCAAAATGCTGATCGAGCAAGCGGACCGCCTGCTGCAGAGTCGAGCGGCATTCGTCACGCTTCCGGCCCACCTCGCTACGGCCAAGCGCGCGGACTTGCTGACCGCCAAGCTCAAACACACGGATTTCCTGAACTTTGCAGACGAGTATTCCCTGTTCTTCGACGCAGATGAGCGGGCATC
>NZ_SMNY01000176.1:0-5663 GCF_004353535.1 Cupriavidus sp. L7L | reverse complement strand
GGACCTCCATGGAGAAATTCTCCGTGGGAGGCAGCTGCCGACGCGCACCGGTTTGCTCTTGGAACGAATTGAGAAGGGACATTTTCCTGCTCCTGTTTGCGAGTTAAAGAGAAGCCGGCTTGCGTGCAGGCTTTCGGGTGATTTCCGTTGCCGGAAGTAGCTTTGCCTCGGGCACGTCGCGGATGGACTTCACCGAAGGCAAGTGGGTATCGAGGAGCTGCTTGACGTCTTGACGCAGCTCGTCTCGAAGGTGGGATATCTGTGGGCTACGCGCGATCAGGAACCGCAGATCGCCTGCTTCGGAGGCTTCTACGGTCAAAGCACGCAATTGAAGGCTTGCATTGCGGAGGCGCTTCTCTGCGAGATGGGTCCGCAGCTCCGGTTCTATGGCCTTGAATTCGGCGTATGCAGCGTCGCCTAGCAATTTGAGGAAGGCGGCGCGGTCAGCCAGTGCCTGCAGTTCCTGCTTCGTTTCCTTCGGCAGCTGGTTGAGCGAGATATGCGAATGCCAGTAGTGGTCGTGTACGCGGCGGATCTCCGCCAGCATTTTCTGGCTCAGCCTGACTTCCGTGGCCTGGCCCTCAGCGTCCACTGCGAAGAGCCGGCTGATCCTGCACCCCCGCTTCGCTGGCAATCAGAGCATCAACGTGCAACTGGATCGCTTGCTCATAGCCGTGTAGGCCAGTCCGGGCGATCAGCACCACACCCTCACCAGGCAGCCGGCCTATCGCACTGCCGCCAAATCGAAGACCGGGAATGGCCGATGGCCGAGACGCTTGCAGCTCAAGGCCTGGTGCGTGAATTGCGCTCAGGCGGTTAAATGCATTTTCTTTCTCGCCTTGCGTCCACTCCTGATGTCCTGCGACGGTAACGCGCTCGGGCGTAGTCAGAAGTAACTTTTCGGCGCAGATCTCGCGGCCAGTGCGACCCTGATGCGGGATGTTGTTCAACTCCTTTGCAAGGACAGCAATCTCGAGATGAGATAGGCGACTGACTTCAGTAGCCGCCTGAAGAAGCGAGTCAGGACCATGCTGACACTCGACCGTGGCCGCCCATGACGGGAAACGGCCAGCGATGTCATGCCAATGCGGAAGCTCTGCAAGGACGGCGAAAGCCGTCGCTCGTTGGTGCATGGTGCTGCTCAAGTTGGTTGCGTATCGTCGTAATGATACGTATTTTACCGGGCGCTTCAAGGCGCTTTCCAGGGGTTGCTGTCTCTGGTTTTCCTGTCAGGCAATGGATTTCGTCGGCAGTGCGCCGTATCGCGCTAGATTCCTGTCCTATTGGGCAAGAAAATATGTTGAGGCATGGCTCGTCTTGCGTGGCTTTTCCCAGACAAGGAGTGCTTCATCGCCCGCGACTGCGGGTGGGCACCATTGCTTTCAAGTTAGGAGGCATCCATCCGGGGCGGGCGTCGCAAGACTTAGCTCTGCAGATCGCTGCTGCTTGCTCGACTCGTCGGGTTCCCATGCCCGTTTTTGGACGGCAGGACTGCCGGCGACCATTGTGAATGCCGCGACGTCCCGCGTTACGACAGAGCCTGCCGCAACGATGGCATGGTCGCCGATGACAACGCCAGGGCAGATCACTGCGCCCGCTCCGATCCATGCATGATTTCCCACCGCAATTGGCTTGCTGAAGGCCCGCGGGCTTGCTCGTCTCAAATAGGGATCGACATGATGGGTATCCGTGCAGAACTTGACGCCTGGACCAACGAGCACATGCTCACCGATGTGCACGTCCGCGCCATTGAGGACAAGGCAGCCGGCATTCATGAAGCTACGGTAGCCAAAATGGAAATTGCCTTCGCGTCCTGCGTGAAATGGTCGGGCAATGGTGGACTTTGCATGCACCCCCGGGAATGCTCGCCGCAGAATGCGGTAACGATGACTGCGCGATAGCCAGGCGGAATTGTAGAACTGACAGGCACGCTCAGCAGAGAGGCGCTTGCTAAGTAGCAAGGCTAGATACACTAGGAACGACATACTTCGGAACTTGGGCACCACGTTGGCGCTGCGCGCCAGTTGCAAAGAAGAAGGGAACCGCTCGGCTTTTGCTCCGTGCGGTCCTCGTTAACAACGGCGGCTGGTTCAAATACTTAACAGCACAAGCAAGCTCCGGCCACGGTACACCTTAGTATGCGCAGCTTGCGAACGCTTGAAAGCAAGAGTTGGTTCCCGATCCGCCGACTACCCATCGATTGTTGCCGGCGTCCGGATACGATTGATCAGGGGCGTGGCTGAATGTGCTTCCGCTATACCAAGTAAGTTGATACCCTCCGCCGAGCAATTTGGCGCCAGCAGGGCACTGCGCAATGGCAGCATCCCAGCTACATGTTCCACTGCCGCCAACAGTAAAGGGCTGGGAGATACCGCTTGTCGCCCGCCACACACCAGATTGACAGGCAAGAAGTCTGCCGCTTCCGTCTTGACCAAGCAACCCGTTAGGGCCGCAGCCTCCGCCCTCCCCTGCCCATCCATCGATTTGCAGATACTCTCCCGTGCGCAAGCGCCCCGTCGAGTTCATTCCACCCCATGAGGATACATAGGCAGAATTGACGCTGCCATCTGCTTGAAGTGTGCCCGGGGTCCAGATGTTCTTACCGTTATACGCGCGAATCCAACTGGGGTCGCTCATATACCAGCCACCGCCCCACTTCTCCCAATACATGCCCCCGTCATTTCGCGCGCGGAACCACCCATTTACATAGCTTTCGTTTGCCTGCGTGGTGTTCGCATACACGTCCCGCGTGAAGATATCCCGGGAGGATTTGATATCCGCGGCGTTGCCGTTCACGTCCTGAACGTAAAATCCGCCTCCAGGCTGGGAACGAACTGCCGTGTTCTGCGTGTCGCCATAAAAGTAGGTGCTACCAACACGCATACTGTTCGCATTGCTGGAACCAGGAAGGCTGGCGGACTGGGCATCGAGAGCATTGACGTTCGCGATATCGTGACGCGTACCCGCCGTATCTCGCATGTTGAGCGTTCCCGTCATCGGCAGCGAGCCATCACGGCGGAGGAACTGTTGCCAGCCCAGCGTCGCGTAGCCGACCTGCATTGCCAACGTCCCTACCTGGGCGGCCATCGGATTTGTCTGGTTCCACTGACCACCGAAGCCTGAGATCGTGCCGGGACTGAGATCATCGGAGAAGCCGCCATCTCCGCCAATCGCCGTGATCGCCTCGCCGAGGCCTCGACCATACACACCACCCGTCGCGGGATCCGTCAGCGCCCCAGCCAGGTAGACCAGACCGTTCACGTCGCAGGCTGGAGGCGTGCAGCCGGCAGGCACGCGCTGGAAGCGGAAGCGATATGGCAGGTTGGTCCAGCCCGTGTCAGCGAAGTTCTGAATCGGAAGACCAAGCGCCTTCAACTCGGTCATCGTGGGCTGATATGGGTCCGCCACGCCTGGTATGCTCGGAGCGGCCTTCTGCAGCTCGTTGTAGTAGCGGAGGATGTACTCATTGCCAGCCGCATTGCCGATGGCCTTGAGGGTCTGGCCTTGAGCACGGAATGCATCAGCCAGCGCCTCTTGGCGCGCCGCCCACAAGCCTGCGGACAAGCCAATTGCCAGCAACGTCGACGCGATGAGCATCTCGACAATCGTGAAGCCACCCTGCCCTTGACGGGATCTCGAACGACGGTGCAGTCTATTGGGATGCATAGTTGTCCCTCACGGGCGCATTTGAGATTGAAATGCGGCCCGTCCAAGCAGTTGAGTGCTTGCCTGCCGGCGCTGGTGATCGATTGCCGTAGCGAGCGTCTTGAGATCAGCCGAGGGATCCGAAATGATGTTCGCCACGTCCTGCGTGATTCGGAGGCATCGCACCGTCGCCCTTTGGTTCTCCAGCTTCTGATGGACCACAGCGCGCAGATTCTGTCCAATGAGGCTGCGGGCGTAAGTTTCGCCACCCCGCTCAGCAAATGCGATCAGCATCTCGATGGCCTGTTCCATCGTGGCCGAATGAATGGTGGTGATGACGAGATGGCCGCGCCCAATCAGACGAGCCAATTCGGCTGCCGCTTCTTCATCGAGAACCTCACCAAAGAAGAACATCGAGCGCGTTTCTGCCGGAAATTTGCGCATCGCGCTGGCGACCTCGGACTTGAAGCCAGTGTTCGTCGCGTCCACCTGCTCGCAGTAGCCGTCGCCATGGAAGCCCTCCAACTCCTTCTCGACCGGGCTTTCGACGGTCAGGCAGTAGCCACCGTAGCGGGCCAGCCGCTCCTTGACCGTCGCATAGGCCGTCGTCGTCTTTCCGGACCCGGTATCTCCGGCAACCAGGATCAGACCGCCTTTACGAAAGCTCTCGTCCAGAAGCAGCTGCGAAGCCTCCGGACCGAGCTTTAGCTCGCCGAGGTTCTGGACAACCTTAGGCGACAGTCGCAGTGCGTATCGACCTGGCCGAATCCGCTCCCCTCGAAAGAAAAGCGGGCCGACCAGGAAGGACAAGCTCTTGACCGAGCTATCGCCGACCTTCTCCTTGAGCACCCGCGAGATTGCATCACGCACCGGGAACATCGATTGAGGGACCCGGGACGGGATGGACTGCGCCGTTGCCTCACCATCCCGCGAGGGACGAAACACCACAGTCTTTTCGATGTCATCGAGATCCACATGCCAGTCGCGAAAGCTAGCTGCCTCCAGCCACAGCATGTCATCCATGGGGGTATCGCCGTTCATCACCGTCCGTTCCTCCTATTCCGATTCTTCGCCGCCGCTTACGCCTTGCCGATGGTGTACACGACGGTGTTTGCCACGCCACCTGCAGCGCAGGCAGTGCCAAGCGCCGTCATGTCGGTTTGGGCGTTGTTTGCCTTCACCGACGTGCCTCCCACCGTGACGACGCGCACGCTCTGCTCAATGCCCGGAATAACGTCGGCACACTCCGCTTGGGGCATTTGTGTGAAGGTAAGCGTCAGAGCGTCGTTCGCCGACACCAGAGTCGCAGTACCGACGGTAACGGTGCCGCCCCACCGGTTCTGCAACGTAGCGCCGCTGACCCACGATTGCGGGAATACGCCGAGGTTGATAAGGCCTGCCGTCGTCGCTCCGGCGTAGTTCTGCCGCTGTGCATACTTCTGCTGGATTGCCGTGATGATGGTTGGCAGCTCTTTCATCTCCCGGTTTGCGCGGTCGTTGGACATGTAATCGGTGACACCCTTGTAGATGCCAGCGATACCAAGGGCCAGCAGCACTGCGGCAATCATCAGTTCCAACAGGGTGAAGCCGCCCTGCTGCTTGCGAATGATGCTGACCTTGTTCTTGCGGATGTTGCGCGATTGATTCATGAGATTGCTCCTTGTCGTTGGAAAGTTCGTTTTCCGCTTAGCGGCGATACTGCTGGTGATTGAGTTGCCCCTTCATTGCACTGGACAGATCCTGCCCGGTGCGCATCGTGCCGAGGATGAGATAGCCGACGACAACACCCATGATCAGGACCATCGTGAGATTCAGCTTGAATGCACTTTCTTCGACTTGTTGCCTGGTCTCATCCATGCCTTCGATGCCAATGCGCTTCATGACGGCTGGGAAATCGCTGCTGCGGCGGCTACTGTCGATGAGTCGGTTGGCAATAGGCTGAGCTAGTACCCCCGTGTTGAATGCCTCGCCATGCGACCGAGAGGCTCGTAGACGGTTCTTCGAGATCTTCGTGATGT
>NZ_SMNY01000175.1:0-2603 GCF_004353535.1 Cupriavidus sp. L7L | reverse complement strand
GACTACCAGCGGGAGTACGTCTGGACCGACAAGGAGGTGCATCAACTACTTGAGGATATCGGCGAGCAGATCGATGCTGGTTCTACCCGGGAGTACTTCATTGGCACCGTGCTGGTCTCGCCGACTGATCACAAAAGCCACTACGAGGTGATCGACGGCCAACAACGTCTGACCACATTCTTCCTGCTGCTCTGTGCGCTGAAGTATCTGTTCCGGGGTGAGCCACAACGGCAAACCGTCAGCGGTTTGATCTCGACCAGCTACACCGACAGCGATGGAGAGGCGCGGACGAGCTTAAAGCTGGAGCCGCGATACGAGAGCGCAGGCGAGGTGATGGCCAAGCTGGTGGAGTTCGACGCTGACCCGCAGACTGTACGGGCAGGCATTCAAGCGGCGGGGATCGCCAGCTTCGGGTCGTTGGAAAACCTGGTCAACGCATACAGCACGTTGTACCGCTACCTGAAGGACAACTACGATGATGCGGCCAAGCTGAAGCGGTATTGGGGCTATCTGGCAAACAACGTGGTGTTCATCCAGATCTCCACGGATGTCAGCAGTGCCCTGAAGATCTTCGAAACCATCAACGAGCGTGGCGTTGGTCTCAACCCGATGGACTTGCTCAAGAATCTGCTGTTCACGCAAGTCAAGCAGACGCAGTTCACCCAACTCAAGGACGAGTGGAAGAAGATCACCAAGCCGCTGGAAAAGGAAAAGGAGAAGCCGCTGCGGTTCCTGCGCTATTTCCTGATGGCCAACTACCTCATCAAGAATGATCGTGGTGATGCAGTGGTGCGCGAGGACGAGATCTACGACTGGTTCGTGGCCAAGGACAACGCGGCGCTGTGCGATTTCGCCAACAAGCCCTTCGAGTTCGTCCGCAAAGTCATTCGCAACGTCGAGCACTACCTGGCCTTCGCCAATGGGCTGGGCAACGACGGCAAGCCCAATCTCGCGATGGACAGCCTCAAAAAGCTTGCGGGCGGTGCATTCAGTTTGCACTATGTCCTGTTGCTGGCGGCAGCGAATTTTCCGAAGCCGCTGTTCGACCATTTCGTGTCTCAGCTTGAGAGTTTCCTCTTCTACTACATCTTCACCAAGACGCCGACCAAAGATCTGGAGCGTAGCTTCTCACAATGGGCTGACGAGTTGCGTACGATTGCCGAGAGCGCAGATCCGGTAACGCAGAAGGTTCAACTCAATGCGTTCGTTGCCGACCGTTTCGAGAAGAGCATGGCAGGTAAGTCCCAGGAGCTCGTCGATGCGCTCAAGCGATTCACGTTGTATTCGATGCAGCAGTACCGCACGCGTTATCTACTTGCGCGCCTAACCCAGCACGTCGATATGGCGTTCAGTGGTTTGAAGGCGCCGGGCAGCCTGGAGCCGTTCACCAAGCTGGAGATCGAGCACATCCTGCCCGACAACCCCACTTCCGAATTGCGCGCCAAGTGGGCGGCTGAAAACCCGAACGCCACCTACGACGACTACAAGAACCGGCTTGGCAATCTCACATTGCTGGAAAAGCCAATCAACATCGTCGCGGGGAATGACTTCTACGTAGCGAAGCAGCCTGAGTACCGAAAGAGTGGGAATTACCTAACCCGCAGTCTGGTTGAACTGACCGATGTCGGGCAGAACACGTCGATTTCCAGAATCAATGAGAAGTTGGATGCGTTCCCTTGCTGGAACACAAAGGCCATCGAAGACCGTCACGGAGTATTGATCACTCTCGTGAAGGACATCTGGAAAACATCGCCAATCGACGTCTGAGGGAATCTGACGCTCCGTCGGTACGACATGGGGAAACCGTTCACTGGCACATACAAATGCAAAAGGGCCAGCCGCGTTCTCAATGAGCGACTGTCACGCTAACGATTAAGTGGGAAAGGAGAGTTGCGGATGACCATGCAAGACTTCCGCAGAATAGCAGGGGCGATGGACCAACGTGTCCGGCAGCTCTCGGCCGAAGGCGTTACGGGCCGCGAGCTAATCCATCGCATGGCGGGCCACATGCCCGACCTGCAGCGTGTTTGGGTAGGTGCAAGCGACCAGCAGCTTGCCGAGTTGTGTCAGGACTACCCCGGTTTCTACCATTACGCGAGCCTCATGGAAGAGGCGGCCGAAGCGGAGCGCGCGAACCCTAGCAAGAAGTACCTGGAAATGCCAGAGCTGAATGCCCCGCTCAAGTCATTGCTGGCGGCGTTGCTCACTGATGCGGCGACGCTGGAGCGCGGCTATCAGGCATTGATCGACGCGGCAAGCCGAGAAGGCATGGTCGGTAAGCTTGATGAACTCAATCAGCGTCATCGTATTTGGCTCGATGAGCGCGAGCGCTTTGTTGGGGCCTTGAAGGAGACGCGCGCACCGACAATCGTGCTGGAAGTGGTCGTTCCCGCCATCGGCCAGATGGCAGACCGCATTGCGCAGCTCGAAAAGCGCGCCGTCGCGGAATGAATAGCATAGTGGAAAAGTCTGGAAAGCATGACCACCGACACATTGACAGGCTGCAGAAGTCCAAGCTGATTTGGCCACCTCCCAATCGAGACTACTTCACCGTCAGATTGGTTGACCCTCGCGCCGCGCGGAGCGTTTCGCAAGTCCTATAT
>NZ_SMNY01000174.1:0-657 GCF_004353535.1 Cupriavidus sp. L7L | reverse complement strand
GATGTTTCAGTTCGCCGCGTTCGCTTCCCACACCTATGGATTCAGTGTGGGATGACCCATACGGGCCGGGTTTCCCCATTCGGACATCTCCGGATCAAAGCTTGTTTGCCAGCTCCCCGAAGCTTTTCGCAGGCTACCGCGTCCTTCATCGCCTGTGATCGCCAAGGCATCCACCACATGCACTTGTTCGCTTGACCCTATAACAAGTGTGTCTCAAGCTTGCGCTCAGGACACCGCTCACTACAGGTTGAGTTCTCGCATTTGTGCCGTATTCCAAGTCATCTTTCGATCACTTTAAATACATTTTGGTTGATACAATCACAACCCGGTATCGCGTTTGCTACTGCAGCGTCTCATCAACGCTCGCGCGACACCTTTACTACATCCCATATTGTTAAAGAACAGCCGATCCGCAGGTCAGACCCGCGATCGCTTGGCAATGCCAAATGCAAACGCTCAATCCTTAAGCGCTTGCATTTGGCGGCCAACCAAAGTTACCAGGTAGTGGTGGAGGATGACGGGATCGAACCGACGACCCCCTGCTTGCAAAGCAGGTGCTCTCCCAGCTGAGCTAATCCCCCCTCGGATAACTTGGTGGGTCTGGTAGGACTTGAACCTACGACCCCCGCCTTATCAAGACGGTGCTCTAACCACCTG
>NZ_SMNY01000173.1:0-457 GCF_004353535.1 Cupriavidus sp. L7L | reverse complement strand
GGGCCGCTGAGCTACGAAGCCCAGCGGGGCATGTTTTTGCATCCGACCTACGCGGTGACGCCTGACCGTGAACCGCTGGGGGTGATCGATGCCTGGATGTGGGCTCGGGAGCCAAAGGACGCCGACGGCAACCGCGGCGGGATCAAGGAAAGCGTACGCTGGATTGAAGGGTATGAACGCGTTGCGGAACAAGCCGCGCTATTGCCCCGGACACGACTGGTGTATGTGGCGGACCGCGAGGGTGATATTGCCGAGTTGATGGCGCGTGCCCAGGAACTTGGCCAACCAGCCGACTGGCTGATCCGCAGCCAACACAACCGAAACCTTGCTGAGGGCGGCAAGTTGTGGGATAGCGTCGACGCCAGCCCAGTACTCGGGGAAATCACGTTTATCTTGCCAGGGCGTGCAGGCCAGAAGGCGCGCGAGGTCAAACAGGAACTACGCGCACAACGTGTGA
>NZ_SMNY01000172.1:0-893 GCF_004353535.1 Cupriavidus sp. L7L | reverse complement strand
GCGCGGACGGTACCCACGATTTCGAGTGGGAAGCGGTCGGCAAGGAGCGCACCACCCTGCATCCGTCATCCATTGGCGCAAAGATGTACACAAAGGTGGCAGCCAACCGCATCGGCGCCGCGGACGAGGCGTCGCTGAGCGACGATGAGGCCGTGGCCCTGTGGGACCGGCTCCTGGGCGGGCTGCGTTTCCGTGTCGATGCGCCGCCGACGCAGACCGGCAAGCCTGGCACGGTGCGCTCGGGGCAGATCGTACCGCGCTCAGGCATGTGGCGTGCCTCGCTGCCGTCCGGCCACCCCCTGGC
The DNA here is from genome assembly GCF_004353535.1 of Cupriavidus sp. L7L. Lineage (NCBI taxonomy): Bacteria > Pseudomonadati > Pseudomonadota > Betaproteobacteria > Burkholderiales > Burkholderiaceae > Cupriavidus > Cupriavidus sp. L7L. The sequence continues at coordinate 589 of NZ_SMNY01000172.1, read as the reverse complement.
GGCGTGGGTGGCCGGCAAGTCCGGCGTGGTGCGGCAGGCTGGGACGCCGATGATCAGTTTCGGGCTATCGCCGTCAGATGAAGCACAGGTGGTCTGGACGTGGATGGGCGAGACGAACCGAACCTCATGATCGAAATCCTGGAGGCGGAAAATGCCCAATGATCGCATCCACCTGAAAACCGGCGAAGAGATCGGCGGCCGCGCCGGCGCCACCGTTGCCCTGACACCGTCAACCGACAAGCGCCGCGTCAGCTTGCCGGTGCCTCCGGACTGGGTCATTCCGATCATCTTTATTCCCGGCGTGATGGGATCCCATCTGCGCATGAGCCGGAAGCGTCAGGAAGATCTTGAGCGCGATGATAACCGGGCGTGGCGGCCGGACGAGAAGATCGACAGCCTTTCCCGCCGCAGAGACTCACCGAAACGCCGGCAACTGAACTTCGATCCCGACGAGACCGAGGTCGATCGCTATGAGGTGACCGAAGACGCGGGAAAGTTCGACCTGATGGGCGAGGCGACCGCAAATTCCGACAAACGGCACCGCAATGTTCCGGATGGCCTGCCCGACATCGGCTTGCTGATGAGCGCC
>NZ_SMNY01000171.1:0-1002 GCF_004353535.1 Cupriavidus sp. L7L | reverse complement strand
GAATAAAAAAGTCGAGCTGAGCCTGCTAGTGCTTCCGCAATGGCTCGCGGGCAGTCCCAAGCAGGATGCGAACAGTCAGCCTTTTGGGGGTACGGCACAGGATGACGCCGTTTCTACAGAGCGGTGGGCTAGTGAACGTGCCCGCAGAGTCTCTCTGGTTGAGGTGCGTGGATCTTTGCCATCAAGCCTTGAACATGAAAAAACGCAAATAAGTACCGCCCAAGGAACAGTATCGGGACGAGGGGCCTACACGTGTGCATCGTGTGGTACGAAGCAAGGAGTTCTTGACTCTGTTCGGGCGACAGGCAAAGCTGCGCCGTTTGCAGCCTATGCTGTTCAGGGTCAGGCATCTTCACTTGCCAATCCGGCATACAACGGCAGATTTTTTACACCTTACACTGATTTCTATGCTCGCCAGGAGTCTGCCGCGACGCAAGAGTGGGAGGCAAGAAAGCATACGGACCTAGAGCCTTATTGGCCGAAATCTGTAATCCCACAGGGAATTACCACCACGGTCAAAGACGTCCTTCCTAACGGGCATGGCTTCACTCATTGGTGGACAATGTTTAACCCGCGGCAGAGGCTCGTCCACGCTTTGTTGCTGAAGACGATTTGCACCGTTGGAAGCTACTCAGAGTCCGCACGAGAGGTCGTGCTAGGTGCATTCCAGCAGTACCTGAGAAATCAGAATCTCTTTTGCATTTGGGACTCAGGTTACGACAAGCTGGTACCGCACTTCAGTAATAACAATTTTTACCCCAAGAATAACGCAGTAGAGAACAACGTCTTTGGAAAGACAGGTCGTGGGAACTGGCGCGCGAGTGTCGAAGGTGTTCTTGAGGGGCTCGAATGGGCTCGCAAGCCTTGGGATGTGGTGAGCACAGCTCATCTTGCAAGGGCGCAACCCCACTTGGCAGAACAATGTTCGGGGAAGAGTGAAAAAGTTAGCCCCGGAGATCCAGTTCAAGAGGTTGCGGTAAAGCTCGCATCGTCTACATCTCT
>NZ_SMNY01000170.1:0-2327 GCF_004353535.1 Cupriavidus sp. L7L | reverse complement strand
ATGGGTGGCCGTGCTGGAGTCTTTGTTCGACGCAGGCTTTTACCTCGAGGCTACCTACCCGATCCGGGCGGACGAAACCAAGGGGGACGGCCAATTCGGTTCTCAGAAAATCGAGTACGACATCATCCACGTCTGCCGCAAGCGCACCGAAGAACCCAAGCCGGTGAGCTGGGGCCGGATGCGCCGCGAGGTGATGGCTGACGTGCGCCAACTGCAGGGGATGCTCGAAAACCATGCCAAGGAAGGCTTGCCTGCGGCGGACATTCAGGTGATCCGGCGCGGCAAGGCGCTGGAGTACTTCTCACGCCACTATGGCAAGGTCTACGTGGACGAGGGACGCACGATCTCGGTGAAGGAAGCGCTGGTCGGTATCAACCAGCTCATCGATGAGGACGCTGAAAAGGGCAAGGAGCCGCCACCGGTCAACGCTGAGCCGATCACGCGCCAGTTCCTGCGCACCTTCGGCAACGCCACTGAGATGAAGCGCGACCAGCTGCAGAAGTTCTTGAAGGGCTCCATCACTACGCCCGACGAATTCGAGCAACGCGGCTGGTGCTCGGAAAAGAGCAAAGTCTTCACACGGGTGAATCCACTGGATTTCGCGCGTGAATGGTCTGGCAAACACAAGCGCCGTTTGACGTCGGACTTGGATCAGGCTCTGGTGCTTATCGGTGCGTGCTTCGATGGCAGCGGAATCAATGCGTCCGACACGATGAAGAACGAGAACTTCAAGCCCCACGTGGCGCTCAAGCCCTTGCTCGAATGGCTGCACAAGAACGGCCCGGATCAGGCCAGTCGCAATGCGGCCTCGCGTGCTGTCTCGATCTACAACGGTTGGGCGGCCACACAAGCGGTCAAGCCGACGCAGGGCTCGCTGTTTGAGGAGTATGAGTTATGAAGCAACTGCTCGACACGGTGTGGCAGCGGCGCGGAACCAGCTGGGTCTGGGACGAAGAGGCCCGCAATCAGGTGTGCGTGGCCAGCGAGGTTTGGAGCCTGCGCCAGTTCTTGCAGGCGGTGGGTCATTGGCCCGAGGATCTGCCGAGCAATGGGAACGACACACTCGTGGTCGCAGGCTTGGAAGGCGGCCTCGATCTGCTGACGCCCGAAGACGCCGAGACTTGGCTGGGCGATGGGGTCAAGGATGCGATCCTGTCGTTTCAGTCCTACTACGAGAGTGAAGCGGCCTTGATCTTTTGGCTGCCATCAGGTCACGGACGGATCAAGTTTCATCCCGCCACGGACTCCGTCGAGTGGCGCTGCGCGGCCCCGCACGGCGACAGCCTGCTGGCCTTTGGCCGCATCCTGTGGGGCGAGGCGAACGAATACCCTCAGGAGATTCTGCTGCGCGAAGGCAGCAAGCCCGCAGGCCTCTTCCATTTGCGAATTACCTGAGGTCGGCGCATGGAACCAGAGGCTCAGTTTCAACCCGGCGAACGGATCACCCACCACGACTTCGGCCAGGGTGTCGTCCTTGACCCGGCGCGCGATGGCTACTTGCGGGCCTTCTTTGGCGTCGGCGAGCGCCGCGTGCCGGTTGGTTCGGTGCGCCGCCAACTTTCGCGCACGGAACGCATCTTGCGCGCCGTCGATGGCGGTGCAGACCGGTCGCGCAAGGCCTGGCTATCCTACGAGGCCCACGCGCTGCCGGTCATGGAAAGCGCGTCGGCGCTGACGTCGGCCAAGATCGATCTGCTGCCCCATCAGGTGGTACTGACCCACCGCATTGCCACCGCGTCCCCTCGGCGTTATCTGATCGCCGACGAGGTAGGGTTGGGCAAAACTATCGAGACCGCCCTCATCCTGCGCGAGCTGGCCAGCCGGGGCGAACTGAACCGTGCGCTGATGGTGGTGCCTGCCGGACTCGTCAACAACTGGCATCGCGAGCTGAACGAGGTGTTCAACCTGGACTTCGAGGTGTTTGGCTCCGAGGGTGACATCACCGACCGCAAGACGAATGCCTTCGCCAAGCATGATCGGCTGATCGCCAGCATCGACACCCTAAAGCGCCCCGCGCGCATCAAGCGACTGCTCGATGCGCCTCGTTGGGACCTCGTTGTGTTCGACGAAGCGCACCACCTGACCGCGTACCGCACGGGCGGCAAGGTGCGAAAGACTGAGAACTACAAGCTAGCCGAGGCGTTGAAGGATCACTCACGTGACCTGATGCTGCTGTCGGCCACACCGCACCAGGGCAACCATTTCCAGTTTTGGATGCTGGCTCAATTGCTGAACCCGACCTTATTCGGCAGCCCTGAGGAAATGCTGGAAAACCGCCACCGACTGAACACGGTGATGTTCCGGCGCACAAAGGCAGACGCCTGCCA
>NZ_SMNY01000017.1:0-308508 GCF_004353535.1 Cupriavidus sp. L7L | reverse complement strand
GGGTGTGGAAGCGCAGTAATGCGTTAAGCTAACCAGTACTAATTGCCCGTAAGGCTTGATCCTATAACCAGTGTGTTTCACCTGGTGTGTGTGATCGTGTCTGTGCCAGATACGCACAACCCCAACTACATCCCGATTCGTGACGCTGGCTTGAACCCCAGCGCCACAACCCCTCATGCCTGGTGACCATAGCGAGCTGGAACCACCCCTTCCCATCCCGAACAGGACGGTGAAACAGCTCCGCGCCGATGATAGTGCGGATTACCCGTGTGAAAGTAGGTCATCGCCAGGCTCTTATTGTGCAAAACCCCTCGACAGCGTGTGCTGCGAGGGGTTTTTGCTTTTTGAGTTTTGATTTTTGCTACAAGGTGGTTGGCGCCATGCTGGCGTTGCTGGTGACAGCTGTCGGCCGTTGAAGCGCCTGGTTCCGCCCTGCTGGGCGGGTCACTTTTTGTCCGAGCGCCAAAAAGTAACCAAAAAACGCGTCGCCTGAGCGGCTGGCTATCGATTCATCGGCGTCGGTGGTTCGGGCGGTGGTGATTTCCGTTCGATGTGGCTGGTGGTTCGCGTCAACGCGGGGACGCCTACGGCTGCGCTGCGCGCGCTCGGTATCGTAGGTCGGGGGATCGGGCACGGAGTGCATCGCTGCGCTCGCACAGCGCCGTCGTGAAAGACGCCGGGGCCGAATCTGGGGCGAGGACGTGGGCGCAGCCCGCCACCTTAGGGCCGGCGCGCAGCGCAGCCGTAGGCGTTCCTACGTCGCCGCCGGCAGCAGGGGCCATGCCCAGCTCTGGGCTCGTTCAAACATCGCTTTAATCCCAGGCCACCGTGGCGCACCACGGCGTCAGGCAGTCCTGCCCTGCAACGAAGCAAAGCCCCGTACGAAAGCCCCGGAACACTACGATAAGAGCGGCCGCCCGCAGGGCCGTAAACGCGTTTTTTGGTTACTTTTTGCCGCTCGGGCAAAAAGTGACCCGCCCAGCAGGGCGGAACCAGACGGTTCAACGGCCGAGAGCATGTCATCAACAGCGACAGCGGGCGCTAAAAGCCGCCGCCAGCATGTCACCAGCCGCAATCCAAAACACCTCATGCCACCTCAACCACCCGTATCTCCACCAACAACTTCTTAAGCTCAGGCACGCAAGACCCACAGTTGCCACCAGCCTTGACGCAGGCGGTGATCTCAGCCGGCGTCTTCAGATCGTGCTTCCGCACTGCATCGCAGATGGTGTTACGCCCCACGCCAAAGCACGAGCAAACCGTCGGCCCGGCATCAGCACCTTTTTCCATCGGCTGGCCGAGTAGCAATCCGATACGATCCGCATCTTCCAGCCGCTCGCGACCGAACAAGCCTGACAGCCACGACCGCGACGGCAACTCGGGCCGGGTCGACACATAGACGCAGGCTTCGAGCTTGTCGTTGACGACATAGCCAGCGTGATAAACGCCCGCAGTACGGTCCTCGTATTCGAGCCAGTCCGCTTCCGGATCTTGCACGCCGAGCAACTCGCGCGCCCAGGTGGCACGCTCGGAGACGACTTCGCGGCCAGCAAACTCATAGCGCTGGAATTGACGGCCCTGTACGCGGGTCCAGTAGGTCAGCGCCTCCGCAGGCAGTTCTCGCCGGCTCAGCACGAACCCGTGCCAGCTGACACCAAACGGCTCGACCCGCACTGGCGTGTGCTTGAACTCCGGCTCGCCCGAAACCGGATCGACCACCGGATTGACCAGCGCGCCAACGCGCGCATCGGAACTGAACTGGCCATTCCAGTGAATCGGCACGAATACGCTGCCGCGCGGGATGCCGCCGCCATGACGCACGCGCGCCACCATCGCGCCCCAGCGGGTGCTGACACGCGCCAGCTTGCCTTCGCCCACACCGCACAGCAGCGCATCCTGCGGGTGCATGTCGACAAAGGGCTCGGGCAGGTGGTCTGCGAGCCGTGCCGACTTGCCGGTGCGCGTCATGGTGTGCCACTGGTCACGCACGCGGCCGGTGTTGAGGATCAGCGGGAAATCGTCGTCCGGTGCATTGGCGGGTGCGCGCGTCGGCGTGGCGACGAAGCGGGCCAGGCCGTCGGCGTGCGCATAGCGGCCATCGCCGAACAGGCGCTGCGAGTCGGATCCGCCATTGGCTGGCACCGGCCATTGAATCGGCTCCAGGCTGTCGTAGCTGGTCTTGTCCAGGCCAGCCAGTCCGCCGATGTCGAAAACGCGCGGCGCGTCGTCGTTGCGCCAGGCGCTCAGCCGCGCGTGCTCGTCGAAGATCTCGTGCGGCCCGGCATAGTCGAACCCATTGAAGCCCATGCGGCGTGCCACGTCGCAGAGGATGTGCCAGTCGGCGCGCGCTTCGCCCGGCGCGGCCAGGAAGGCGCGCTGGCGCGAAATGCGGCGTTCCGAGTTGGTGACGGTGCCGTCCTTTTCACCCCAGCCCAGCGCGGGCAGCAGCACGTGCGCGGCCGCGTTGGTATCGGTGCGTTCGATGATGTCGCTGGCCACCACCAGTTCGCACCTGGCGAGTGCGCGGCGCACCTGGTCGGCATCTGGCAGGCTGACGACGGGATTGGTGGCGATCACCCAGACCGCCTTGACGCGGCCGGCTTCGATCGCTTCGAAGAGCTCCACCGCTTTCAGGCCGGTGCGGTCCGCCATTACTGGCGACTGCCAGAAGCTCTGCACCACATCGCGATGCAGCGGATTGGCCAGCTCCATATGCGCGGCCAGCATGTTGGCCAGGCCGCCGACCTCGCGCCCGCCCATGGCATTGGGCTGACCGGTCAGCGAGAACGGGCCCATGCCGGGCCGGCCGATGCGGCCGGTCAGCAGGTGGCAATTGATGATGCTGTTGACCTTGTCAGTGCCAGCGGAAGACTGGTTGACGCCTTGCGAGAACGCGGTCACGGTCTTTTCCGTGCCGGCGAACAGCGCATAGAAGTCCAGCACGTCCTGCACGCCGAGCTTGCAGGCGCGGGCCACGGCGGCCGGGTCGGAGCAATCGACGGCGGCCGCCTGCAGCGCTTCATCCAGTCCCGCGGTGCTTGCGGAGATGAAGGCCGCATCGGTATGGCCTTCGCGCGCGAGGTAGCTGAGCAGGCCATTGAACAGCCAGACGTCGGTACCGGGACGAACCGCCAGGTGCAGGTCGGCCAGCTCGCAGGTGGCGGTGCGGCGCGGGTCGATCGCCACGATCTTCATCTCGGGGCGGGCTTCCTTGGCTTTGCTCAGGCGCTGGAACAGGATGGGGTGGCACCACGCGGTATTGGAACCCACCAGCACGACCAGGTCGGCTAGTTCCAGGTCTTCATAGCTGCCCGGCACCAGGTCTTCGCCAAAGGCGCGCTTGTGGCCGGCAACGGCCGACGACATGCACAGGCGCGAGTTGGTGTCGATATTGGCGCTGCCGATGAACCCCTTCATCAGCTTGTTGGCAACGTAGTAGTCCTCAGTCAGCAACTGGCCCGAGACATAGAGCGCGACCGAGTCGGGGCCGTGGCGGCGGATGATGTCGCTGAAGCCCTGCGCCACGGTATCGAGCGCACGGTCCCACGACACCGGCTGCAGCTGGCCGTCGGCATCGCGCAGCTTGGGATGGAGCAGGCGGCCTTCCAGGTCCACGGTCTCGCCCAGTGCCGAGCCCTTGACGCAGAGCCGGCCCTGGTTGGACGGATGCTGCGCGTCACCCTCGATCTCGACCTGGCCGTCGGCGCGCACCGTGGCACGCACGCCGCAGCCGACGCCGCAGTACGGGCAGGTCGTGGCGGTGGTAGTGGTCAGGGTTGCAGATACAACCGGGATGTCGGACAGGTTCACGCGTTCTCCGTGCGGGGGCGTTATATGGCTTTGGTAAGGCTCAGGCAGCGAGCGCTTCGCACTGCGCCTTGCCGAACAGCAGGCGCTGGCGCAGCGCGCCCACCGGCGTGCGGCGCTGGATCATGTCGAAATACCACGGCCCGTCCTGCACGTCGCCGTACAGCACGGCGCCGACCAGGCAGCCGTCCTGCAGCACCAGGCGCTTGTAGACGCCGCGGCGCGCGTCGCGCAGCACCAGGTCTTCGGAGCCTTCCGCACCGATGAAATCGCCGGCGGAATACAGGTCGACGCCGGTCACTTTCAGTTTAGTCGCGGTGGCCTGCTGCACGTAGCGGCGATGGCCGGCGCCGGCGAGATGGGCGGCGCACACGCGCGCCTGATCCCAGATCGGCGCGACCAGCCCGAAGGTGGCCTGGCGATGCTGGACACACTCGCCGACGGCATAGATGCGCGGATCATAGGTCTGCAGCGTGTCGTCGACGACGATGGCGCGTTCGCAGTGCAGGCCCGCGCCGGCGGCGAGTTCGATATTGGGGCGCACGCCCGCGGTCATCACCACCAGGTCGGCGGGGATTTCGCTGCCGTCCTTGAAGCGCACGCCGGTGACGCGCTCGGTACCGAGGATCTCCGCGGTCTGCGCGCCCAGCAGGAAGCGCAGGCCCTTGCGTTCCAGCGCGCCCTGGAGCAGCGTCGCGGCGGGCTTGTCGAGCTGGCGTTCCATCAGGCTGTCGGCCAGGTGCACCACGGTCACGTCCATGCCCTGGCGCAGCAGGCCGTTGGCAGCTTCCAGTCCGAGCAGCCCGCCGCCGATCACGACCGCGTGGCGGTGATTGCGCGCGGCATGCAGCATGGTCTCGACGTCCTGGATGTCGCGGAACGCGATCACGCCTTCGAGCTGGTGTCCCGGCACCGGGATGATGAACGGCTTGGAGCCGGTGGCCAGCAGCAGGCGGTCATAGCGCACCTCGCGTCCCGAGGCCGAGCGCACCACGCGGCGCGGGCGATCGATCGACACCACGGGGTCGCCGGCGAGCAGCTCGATGCCGTTCTCGTCATACCACTCGCGCGTGTTGAGCATGATGTCCGCCACCGTCTTCTCGCCAGCCAGCACCGGCGACAGCAGGATGCGGTTGTAGTTTCCATGCGGCTCGGCGCCGAACACCGTGATGTCGTACAGGTCCGGGGCGAGCTTGAGCAGCTCCTCGACGGTGCGCATTCCGGCCATGCCGTTGCCGACGACGACCAGGCGCGGACGGGCCTGGGTGGAATCGGACGGCGTCATGCCGGCATCTCCGGGGCTGGGCGTGAAGGCGGTGGTGAGCATCGGGGGGCGCGACCAAGAAGTTGGATAAAGGGCGGATCAGGCGGCCAGTTCTTCCTCGGCCTCGCGCATTGCCACGCTGGCGGCAACCCACACCTTGCCGTCGTAGACGCGCGCGCCATAGGCGTTGACCGACTGCTCCGGCGCTTCCAGGCATTCGCCGGTGCGCAGGTCGAAGTGGTGCTTGTAGATGGGCGAGGCCACCACCAGGCGCTCGCCCAGGTTGCCAACCAGCCCGCGCGACAGCACCGCTGCCTGCGAGTTGGGATCGAAGTTATCGATGGCATAGACCTCTTCGCCGCGGCCGATGCGGAACACGGCGATCTGCTTGTCGTCGACCAGCGCGCATACACCAGTATTGGGCACGATATCGCGAACGGTGCAGACCGCGGTCCAGGTGTCGGGATGGTGGGGATGGCTCATCACGTTCTCCTTGAATGCTTGCACGATCAGGCTGCTTTTGCGGGCACGGCGACCACGGGAATGTGGCCCAGCCGGGAGCGCTGCAATTTCCGTTCCTCCGGCGTGGCCGGGCGGATCTGGCCGCGCTCTTCGATGAAGACCAGGTTGTCGTCGCGGCGGTCGCTGTTGACGAAATGGCGGAAGCGCTTGCGCGTCTCGGGATCGGTCACGGCCTTCTTCCACTCGTCTTCGTAGGTGTCGACCACGTGCTGCATCTCGGTCTCCAGCTCGGCGGCGATGCCGAGCTTGTCGTCCAGCACCACGGCCTTCAGGTAGTCCAGGCCGCCTTCGAGGTTGTCGCGCCAGACGCTGGTGCGCTGCAGGCGGTCGGCGGTGCGCACGTAGAACATCAGGAAACGGTCGATGTAGCGCACCAGCGTGTCGTGGTCGAGGTCGCTGGCCAGCAGTTCGGCGTGGCGCGGCTTCATGCCGCCGTTGCCGCACACGTACAGGTTCCAGCCCTTTTCCGTAGCGATCACGCCGACGTCCTTGCCCTGCGCCTCGGCGCATTCGCGCGTGCAGCCCGATACGCCGAACTTGATCTTGTGCGGCGCGCGCAGGCCCTTGTAGCGGTTCTCCAGCTCGACGGCGAGGCCGACCGAGTCGCCCACGCCATAACGGCACCAGGTCGAGCCCACGCACGACTTCACCGTGCGCAGCGCCTTGCCATAGGCATGGCCCGATTCAAAGCCCGCGGCGATCAGCTCTTCCCAGATAAAGGGCAGCTCCTCGGCGCGCGCGCCAAACAGGTCGACGCGCTGGCCGCCCGTGATCTTCGTGTACAGGCCGTACTTCTTGGCCACCTGGCCGACGGCGATCAGGCCCTCGGGCGTGACTTCGCCGCCCGGCATGCGCGGCACCACCGAGTAGGTGCCGTCCTTCTGGATGTTGGCCAGGTAGTAGTCGTTGGAGTCCTGCAGGCTGGCGTGCTCTTCCTTCAGCACGAATTCGTTCCAGCACGAAGCCAGGATGCTGCCCACCGCCGGCTTGCAGATGTCACAGCCCATGCCGCTGCCGTGCGCTTCCAGCAGCGCGTCGAAGGTCTTGAACTTGCCCACGCGCACCAGGTGGTAGAGCTCCTGGCGCGAGAACGGGAAGTGCTCGCAGATGTGGTTGTTGACCGCCATCCCTTGCTTCTTCATCTCGGCCTTCATGATCTGCGTGACCAGCGGCACGCAGCCGCCGCAGGCGGTGCCGGCCTTGGTGCAGCTCTTGAGCGCGCCGATGCTGGTGGCGCCATCGCACACGGCGCCGCAGATCTCGCCCTTGGAGACGTTGTTGCACGAGCAGATCTGCGCGGTGTCAGGCAGGGCGTCGGCGCCCAGCGCCGGCTTGGCCTTGCCGCTGCTGTCGGGCAGGATCAGGAATTCCGGCGACTCCGGCAGCTCGATCTTGTTGAGCATCATCTGCAGCAGCGTGCCGTACTCGCTGGCATCGCCGATCAGCACGCCGCCGAGCAGGTACTTGCCGCAATCGGACACCACCAGCTTCTTGTAGACCTCCTTGCGGTCGTCGCTGAACTGGTAGATGCGCGCGCCCGGCACGGTGCCGTGCGGGTCGCCGATGCTGGCCACGTCCACGCCCATCAGCTTGAGCTTGGTGCTCATGTCGGCGCCGCCGAACTCGGCCGCCTCGCCGCGCAGGTGGCGCGCGGCCACGCGGGCCATGTCGTAGCCCGGGGCCACCAGGCCGTAGATCTTGCCGTCCCACAGCGCGCATTCGCCGATGGCGTAGATGTCCGGGTCGGAGGTGCGGCAGTTGTTGTCGACCGAGATGCCGCCGCGCGCACCGACTTCCAGGCCGCTGGCGCGCGCCAGCTCGTCGCGCGGGCGGATGCCGGCCGAGAACACGATCATGTCGGTGTCCAGATGCGTGCCGTCGGCGAACACCATGCGATGCGTGCCGTCCTCGCCGTCGACGATCTCGACGGTGTTCTTGCCGGTGTGCGCGGTCACGCCCAGGCCAGCAATCTTCTGGCGCAGCATGCGGCCGCCGCCTTCGTCGACCTGAACCGCCATCAGGCGCGGCGCGAATTCCACCACATGCGTCTGCAGGCCCATGTCGCGCAGCGCCTTGGCGCACTCCAGGCCGAGCAGACCGCCGCCGACGACCACGCCGGTCTTCGAGCGCGCGCCGCATTCCTGCATCGCTTCCAGGTCTTCGATGGTGCGATAGACGAAGCAGTCCTTGCGGTCCTTGCCCGGCACCGGCGGCACGAACGGGTAGGAGCCGGTGGCGAGGATCAGCTTGTCATAGGACAGGGTCTCGCCGGTGGAGACCTTGACCGTGCGCGCGGCGCGATCGATCTCCACCGCACGGGCGTTCAGGCGCAGCAGCATATTGTTGTGCTGCTCGAAGAAGCCCGCCGGCACCAGCGACAGGTCTTCGGCCGACTTGCCGGAGAAGAACTCGGACAGGTGCACGCGATCGTAGGCGGGACGCGGTTCTTCGCACAGGACGGTCACTTCCAGGTTGTCTGCGCCGGCTTCCGCCAGCGATTCCAGGAACTTGTGACCTACCATGCCGTGGCCGACGATGATCAGTTTCATGATGCTTTCCTTGTCCGGTAGTCAGTCTTTGCTGCTTGTGGTGCTTGTGGTGCTTGTAGTGCTTGAAGTGCTTGTAGTGCTTGCAGTGCTGTGGGGCGATACCAAATTCAGTTGGCCAGCGCGCTGTCGTACAGCGCCTGTTCGCGGGCCTTGTGCTCGGCGCTGAAGCGGATGGCGATGGCGCAGACGGCGGCGATGGTGGCCAGCACGCCCAGCACCGTCAGCGTCTGCTGCACGTTGCCCAGGCCCTTGAGCATGAAGCCCGCGGCCACCGCGCCGACGTTGCCGCCGGCACCGATGATCCCGGCTACGCCGCCCAGCGCCTTGCGATCGATAAAGGGCACCAGGGCGTAGGTCGCGCCGCAGGCCATGTGGGTGAACAGGCCGAACATCAGCATCGCGACCACGGCCATGGCCACGTTGCCGGCCTGTGCGAACCACAGCAGGCCCAGGCCTTCGCCCAGGATCAGCACGAACAGCAGCGTGGTACGCGCATCCAGCCCGCGGCGGCGCGCCGCCTTGTCCGACAGCCAGCCGCCCAGTGCGCGGGCGAACAGCGCCAGCAGGCCAAAACTTGCCGCGGCCATGCCTGCGGCCTTCAGGCTCAGGCCGAACTGGTCGACGTAGTACATGGCGGCGATGTTGTGGATGAAGATTTCCACGCCGAAGCACGCGCCGTAGGTGATAAACAGCAGCCACACACGGTAGTTGGCGCTGGCGGCGCGGAAGCTGGCCCAGCCACCGCCCTTGCCGCCATCCTTGCCGCTGATAGCGATGCCTTGAGCGCGCAGGTCCGAGTAGTTGCCTTCCGGGCAATCCTGGGTGAAGCGGTAATAGACCACTGCCATCGCCAGCATCAGCACGCCCGGCACCAGCAGCGCGATGCGCCAGCCGAAGGCGTGATCCGCACCCATCATCAGCACGGCGGCCAGCAGCAGCGGCATGATGGCCTGCGCGGCGCCGCCGCCGGCGTTGCCCCAGCCGGCCGCGGCCGCGTTGGCGGTACCGACCACGTTGGGCGCAAACATCACCGAGGTGTGGTACTGCGTGATGACGAAGCTGGCGCCGACCGCGCCGATCAGCAGGCGGAACACCAGGAAGGTCTCGTAGTTCTGCGCCAGCGCCACGCCCAGCACGGGCAGCGCGCCCAGCGCCAGCAGGCCGGTATAGGTCTTGCGCGGGCCGAAGCGGTCGCACATCGGCCCGATCACCAGGCGCACCAGGATGGTCACGGCCACCGCCGCGATGTTGATGTTGGCGATCTGGCCCGGGGTCAGGCCGAACTCGCCCTTGAGCACCGGCATCAGCGGCGCGCAGGCAAACCACGCGAAGAAACAGACGAAGAACGCCATCCAGGTCAGGTGGAAGGCGCGCATCTGCGGGGTGCTCAAGCTCAGCAGCTCGATGCGGGTGGCTTTGCCGGTCATCGTCACTTGCTCCAAAAAAACAAATGGCGTCCCGCGAGCCGGCACATCGATGGTCTGATGAGCCAGTTCAGGGGACGCCGTTGTCCTGACAGCCGCTACATGGGATAGCCGCTGCGCTGTGTGGGATGGGCCGGTCGCCGTTGACGGGCCCGGACCACATTACGCAAGGGGTGTGCCAGAACGCGAAGTGACGGTGAATGGGGGTTTGGAGCGCGCAGTGGCGCCGGCGGCAAGCCCCGATGCGCTGTGCTGGGGCGGTTGGCGGACCGCCGGCACAGTCATGGTGCAGTGCGGTGTGCCGCGCCGGTGCGGCGCAGCAAGGGACGGCAGCGGGTTATTGCTTGCCTTCGGTGCGGCGTGGAGCAACGGGAACGACTTGCATGTCGCGCGGAGACACCAGCACATTGTCCTCGTCGACCAGCGCCGCGCGCACCAGCTTGCCGCTGGACTGCGAGCGGATCTGGACCGGGCCTTCGCCGCAGGACGTCATGTGCCTGTCGCCCCATTGCATCAGGCCGATCAACACCGGCAACAACTCGACGGCGGCGCGCGTGGGGCGGTACTCGAAGCGCTCGCGTTCGCCGGGCTCGCGGTAGCTGACCTTACGCAGCAGGCCGGCTTCGGTCAGCGTCTTGAGCCGTGCGGACAGCACGGCCGGAGAGCATTCGAGCCGCCGCAGGAACTCGTCGAAGCGCGTGACGCCGTGGAATACGTCCCGCAGGATAAGAATCGTCCACTTTTCACCGACCAGCGAAAGCGTGGCGGCGATCGAGCATTGGCGGAGGTCAGACGCGGTGGCGTTCATCATGCCGGAAGCTTAGCACGCTGACTTCATTTGCAAAAGTCAGGTTATTGCCTATACTCTGGCTACGAATAGTGTATTCAGGGGTATGGCATGACAGGCAGGAGCCGATCGACGACAGCGCACGCAGCCAGCGAACCACTGGCAGAAAGCTGGCCGGTGGGCCGGGGTGGGCAGGTGATGGTGCGCCGCACGCACGAGCAGGATCGCGGCGCGCTGCGCGCCATGATCGATGGACTGTCGCGTGAAAGCCGCTACTTCCGCTTCCTGACCGGTGGGCGGGTGGTCGACCAGGTCGTCGACGGGCTGGCCCGGCCCGCGCCGGGCAGCGTGGCGCTGGTGGTAGTCGCGCCCGACGCGCAAGGGACGCCGGCGATCGTCGCCAGCGCCGAATACGTCGTGACCGGCCGTGTCGCCGAATTTGCGGTGGTCGTCGCCGATGGCTGGCAAGGGCAGGGCCTGGGCCGGCGCCTGATCACGCGGCTGCGCGACCATGCCCGCGCGGCTGGCTTGCGCGCCATGCGCGGCGACGTGCTCAGCGAGAACCGCCGCATGCTGGCGATCCTGCGGGGCCTGGGCTTCAGCAGCCGGCGCAATCCGGAGGACAGCTTCCTGCACGAAGTCTCGATGACGCTGCGGGAGGAAGCGGGCAGCGGCCAGCGGCTGCCGGCGGACTGGTTCGGCGCGTACTGAGCGCTACGCCAGGCTCAGCCGGCATCGCGCTTGCCGCGCGAAGTCGCCGTGCAACCGACCGAAGCGGTGATGATGCTGGCAATCGCCAGCCACTGCAGCGGGCTCAGCTGTTCGTGCAGGAACACCAGCCCCGCCAGCGCGCCCATGGCCGGCTCCATGCTCAGCAGAATGCCGAAGGTGCGCCGGTGCAGGCGCTTGAGCGCCACCATTTCCAGCGAATACGGAATCGCACTGGACAGCACGCCCACCGCCAGCCCCGCCAGCAGCAGCGGCGGGCTGAGCAGCGCGCTGCCGGCGTGCGCCACCCCGAACGGCAGCACCACCAGCGCTGCCATGGTCAGTCCCAGCGAGGTAGCCTGGCCGCCGTGCGCGTTGCCGGCCTTCTGCCCGAACACGATATAGAGCGCCCAGCCCACGCCGGCGGCCAGCGCGTAGCCGATGCCGACCGGATCGAGCGTGCCGGCCGCCTCGCCAATCGGCAGCAACAGCAGCAGGCCCGTTACCGCGCACGCAATCCACAGGAAGTCGATGGCGCGCCGTGACGACAGCACCGCCACTGCCAGCGGCCCGGTGAACTCGATGGCAATCGCCAGCCCCAGCGGTACCGTGCGCAGCGACATGTAGAACAGCAGGTTGGTCGCGCCCAGCGCCGCGCCATACAGCGTGATCGCCAGCGCATTGGCGCGCGTCAGGGGGATGCGCCACGGCCGCCATACACCCAGCAGGATCAGGGCCGAGAAGCTGACGCGAAGCGCCGTGGTGCCTTGCGCGCCGAGCGCGTCGAACAGATGCTTGGCGAACGACGTGCCGACGCACAGCGAGGCCATCGAGCCGGTCAGGGCCAGGACAGCAATAAGGGTCGAGCTTTTTCCGGAGGTGGTGTGCGGCAATTGGAGTCCTGGGGGAACGCTCGCGTCTGGTGCGCGATGCAGCCGCATCATGCGGCAAGTTCCTCCGGGCCGCCATATACAGGTTTTGGTGCGCGGCGCTGTACAGTTGTTCCGGCCCGCCGCCCGCGCTCGATGGCTAAGCACCGCCTTGCGCGCGCAGTCGGGGGCAGCGCCCCGGCAACTCTGCCAATCTGCCGCCGTGCCGCTCAGCGTGGCGCTGCAGGTGCTGGAGCTGGTGCTGGTGCAGGTGCAGGTGCTGGTGCTGGTGCAGGTGCAGGGGCCGGTGCGGCTGCCGGTGCCTGCGCCTGCGCCGCACGTGGCGCTGCAGCTACCGGGACCGGTGCTTGCGCCGGGCGTGGCGCTGCCGCAGCCGGCGCCCGCGGCGCGGCCGGTGCCGCCGGTCCGGGTGGCGCAGGGCGGGCGCCATTGCCCCCGTTGTCCGTTACCTCCCGCCAGCCGCCGCCGAGCGCCTTGTACAGCGATACCCGGCTGGTCAGCCCCGCCAGCTTGTACGTGACCAGCGACTGTTGCGCGGCATAGAGCTGGCGCTGCGCATCGAAGACGCCGAAGTAGTCATCGACCCCGTTCTTGAAGCGCATCTCCGACAGCCGCCGCGTCTCGCTGCCTTCGCGCACCAGCGCTTCCTGCGCCTTGACCTGACGCTCGTAGGTCGCGCGCGCCGCCATGCTGTCGGCCACTTCGCGGAAGGCGGTCTGGATGGTCTTCTCGTAGTTGGCCACGTTGATGTCCTTGCGCACGTTGGCGGCATCCAGCCCGGCACGATTGCGTCCGCCATCAAAGATCGGCACCGTCAGCTGCGGCGCGAACAGCCAGGCCATGCCGCCGGAGAACAGCCCCGCCAGGCTGGTGCTGGCCACGCCCAGCGCGCCAGTCAGCGAGATGCGCGGGAAGAACGCCGCGCGTGCGGCGCCGATATTGGCGTTGGCGGCCTTGAGCTGGTGCTCGGCGTCGAGGATGTCGGGGCGCCGCGTCAGAAGGCTCGATGGCAGCCCCTCCGGGAACTCTTGCATCAGCGTGCGCGGCTCGAGCGGGTCTGCCGCCGCCCCCGCGGCCGGGTTGCCCCCCTCGGCGATCGACTTGGGCAACTGGGTGCCGACCAGCAGTGTCAGCGCGTTCTCGTCCTGCGCCACCTGCCGCGTGTACTGTTCCACGCCGACCTGCGCCGTCTGCACCTGGGTTTGCGCGCGATGCTGGTCCAGCTGCGCCATCGCGCCCGCCTGGCGCCCGCGCCGCACCATTTCGGCCGCTTCCTGCTGCGTCTTCAGCGTGTCCTGCGACAGCCGCAGCAGCTCGCGGTCGGCGCGCAGCGTCAGGTAGGCGTTGGCAACCTCCGCCACCAGCGCAATCTGCGCGCTGCGGCGCGCTTCCTCGGTGGCCAGGTATTGCTCCAGCGCCGCATGCTTGAGGCTGCGCACCCGGCCGAAGAAATCGAGTTCGAATGCGGTGAAGCCGATGCCGGCGTTGTAGGTGGTGATCTGCTGCGACTGGCCCGGCGCACGCACCCGCGACGGCAGGCGCTGCGACGCCATGCCGGCATTGGCCTCCACCGTCGGGAACTGCGCCGCGCGTTCGATCTGGTAGAGCGCGCGGGCTTCGTCGATGGAAAGCGTGGCTATGCGCAGGTCGCGGTTGTTCGCCAGCGCGAGTTCGATCAGCTGGCGCAACTGCGGGTCGACGAAGACATCGCGCCAGCCGAGATCGGCGGCGGAAGGCCCGGGCGGCTGTACCGCCTGAGCACGCTGGCCAGGCTGGCCGGCGGCGGCCTGCGGCGTGCGGTAGGCGGCGCCATCCGGAAACGCCGAAGGGATCGGCGCGTCGGGCCGCTGGTATTGCGGCTCCAGCGTGCAGGCTGCGAGCGCCAGTGACAGCGCCAACACCGAGGCGCGGGGCAGCAAGCGTTGTGCAGGGGAGGAGTGGCGGCTCAGGCTTCGCATGAAGGGTTTCCGGAGAGTCAGGGAAAGGCAGTCTTTGTTCAGCCCAGCAGCGCGCGCCGCATGAAGCGCGAGATCGCCAGCCGCGGCTGGCCCTGGCGGGCAATGTTGTGCGCGGGATCGCTGAACAGCAGGCGGATCAGGCTGTGACGCGCCGCCATGTCGGCATGCAGCGCGATGCCAAGCAACTGGTTATCGCGCCGTACCACGCGACATGGAATCCAGCCGGTCTGCGCCAGCCACAGCGCGCCTTCGGCGCCAGGGTGGAAGGCGGCGGCCAGCGGCGTCGTCACGGCCACGCCGTTGCAGGACAGGTCGTGCGTGGTGACGCGGTATTCGCGCCCGTCCACGCGCAGCAAGGCCGCGGCGCGATGCGGGAAACGCTCTTCCTTGCGCGGCCGCGGCAGCTCCACGCAGACCAGGAACGAAGCCAGATAGAGCATCAGCGCCACGCCCGTCCATATCGTATTGAAGGCCAGCCCCTGCGCATCGGCATCGACCACCAGCGCGCGCCCCAGTCCCAGCGCCGATAACGCCAGCAGGCTCGCGTACAGCGCCGCGAACTTGCCGTGGATCACCAGCTTCGAACGGTCCAGTCCCTTGTTGGTGACCTTGAACGGCCGCCCGAACGGCTTGAACATCGCGCTGACCAGCGACACTGTCACCGCCAGCGACGCGACGATCTGCGTGACTTCGGTAAAGATCGGCAGCGCGCGCTGGCCGGTGATCCAGATGCTGTAGGCCCAGTACGCCACCAGCGCGGGCAGGCCGTAGGCGAGGAATTGCAGCGGCTCGCCGTACAGCGTGGAGACGCCGAAATACCAGTACAGCAGCGGCCCCGCCAGCAGCATCAGCGTGAACGGCCGCGACATCCAGTGCAGCAGCCCGTGCACGTAGTGCAGCCGCTGCACCGCGGTGTAGCCGGGACCGCGCAGCGGCCCGTCGGCGGTCAGCGCCACCTGCACCGTGCCCAGCCCCCAGCGGCTGCGCTGGCTGATGTACTCGGGCAGCCCTTCGGCGGACAGTCCCACGCTGAGCCGCTCGTTGAGCCAGCGCGTGATATAGCCGTGCCGCAGCAGCCGGTAGGTGAGGTGGATGTCTTCGGTCACGGTGCCGGTCGGGAAGCCGCCGATGTGTTCGATCAGGTCGCGCCTCACCACGAACGAGGTGCCGATGCAGAACGCGGTGCCCCACGCGTCCTTGGCCGGCTGCATCACGTCGAAGAACGCGCGCTGCTCGTCGACCCAGCACTCGGTGGCGCGCAGGTTGTACTGGATCGGGTCAGCGTTGTAGTAGAACTGGGGGGTCTGCACCACGCCCACGCGCGGGTTGTCGAACAGGCCCACGGTGCGCAGCAGGATGTTGCGGTGGGGCGCGAAGTCGGCGTCGAGCACCAGGATGTACGGCGCGCCGCCGGCATCGGCGCTGTGGCGCAGGCCGTTGTTGAGATTGCCGGCCTTGGCGTGCGCATTGTCCGGGCGGGTCACGTAGTAAGCGCCGACGCGGCCGCAGAATTCACGCAGCCAGTCGCGGCGCGTGTCGTCGAGCACCCAGACGCGAAAATCGGGATAGTCGATCGCCAGCGCCGAAACGATGGTCTTTTCCAGGATGTCCAGTCCTTCGTTGTAGGTGGCGATGAAGATGTCCACGCGCGGCACGTGTGCGGCGCGGCGCAGCGCGGATTCGCCGGCGTCGGCCGCGGGCGAGTGGTTGCTGTTGCGGCTGAGCACCACGATCGACAGCAGCGTGTAGGCCAGCGTCATGCACTCGAAGGCGAAGAACACATGCGCCCATGCGCTGGCGAAGGTCGGCTGCCATGGGGGCAGCGTCTCGCGCACGCGCCAGGTCACGTAGACCATCAGCAGCAGGAAGGTGATGCCGCCGAACAGCATGCGGTCAGCCGGCCGCTCCTGGCGGCACAGCAGCGTCAGCAGCACCATCGCCAGCAACACGCCGCCGTTGATGGCCAGCAGCGACTGGTTCTCGAGAAAGAGGGTGAACATCGTCAGTCCTTGCCGGGGGCGTTGGTGTTGGTGGCGTTGGTGGTGCCGGTATTGGCCGCGGCGATGGCAGGCGGCGGGCACGACGGGTCCAGGCAGCCGCCGGGGCGGAACGGATTCCAGCGCGCTGCCGCGAGCACGGCCCACGCGGTGGCGCCAAGATGCGGCAGGTGGAAGTAGTGGAAGTCTTCGGTGGTCGACGTGGGCCCGATCGACAGCCCCGTGCTGATGCGCGCATCGGGCGTGGCGTAGAGCATGCCCGAGGGAGCGCGCTGCGACAGCAGCAGCGGCCACAACGGCTGCGCCTGTTGCGCGCGGCCAGCGGCCTGCAGCACCAGCGCGGCCTGGCCGGTGCCTTCGGTCCAGATGCCGTCCGGGCTGGCCTTGAAGCCGTAACCCGCGCCGGCGCGATGGCGTGCATCGACCCAGCCCAGCGCGCGGTACCAGTCCCGCGGCGTATCGGGCAGGGCGATCAGCGGCCACAGCACGGCATCGAGTGCGGACGGGCCGGCATTGAGGCCGCGGCCGTCGTCCTTGGTGCCGATCACGAAGCGGCCCTCGCGCGGCTGCCACATGGCATTGACAAAGCCGCGCGACAGCGCCGCGCCGTCGCGCCAGCGCGGGTCGTTGCGCAGGCTGGCGAGCCAGCTGAAGGCGGCATAGGTATCGACGTTGTGCTCGGTCGATTTCCAGCCCTGGCGGATCTGCCTGGGCTCGTGGCCGAAGAAACCGCCGGTATAGGCCGCGGGCGCACCGGTATCGGGCACGCTCGCGTGGACCCAGCCCATCAGCGCAGCGGCGCCGTCCAGGTAGCGTGCGTCGCGCGTGGCTTCGTGCACGGCGAGCAGCAGCAGGGCGGCCCAGGCGACGTTGCCGGTGGCGGTGCCGGCCTGGTAGGCGTCCTCGAACCAGCGCTTGCTGGGCTCGTCCCACCAGCCGGGCAACGGTGCCGGCCCTGCGGGCAGCGGGCCGGCGCGATAGGCGTTGCGCAGCCGTGCGTCGCGATAGTGGCGGTCCTGCCGGCTCGCCTGCAGCACGGCGTCGGCGATGCGGCGCGCTTCGGCGGGACGCTTGCACGCCACCAGCGCGATGCCGGCCAGCGCGTTGTCGTAGACGAAGGCGGCGTTGCGCAGCGCCGGCACCAGCGGCTCGCCGCCCGGCGCGGGCTCATAGCTGGCGAGGAAGACCGGGCCGTTGCCGGCTTCACGGCCGACACGCTCGGCCAGTACCTTGCAGCCTTCGGCCAGCAGGGTTTGCTGCGACGCCTGCGCATGCGCGGCGGCCGGGGCGAGTGCGAGCGCTGCCGGCAGCAACAGTGCAGCGGCTAGCCGGCGCATGCGCGGTGGAGGCAACGGTCGTCGGATCATGCTCGTCTCCGTGGTGTCCGTTCAGGCCCGTTCAGGTCGGTGGCTCAAGTCAGCGATGCCCGCAGCTGACCCAGCCAGCTTTGATCAAGCGTCACGCGTGCCCAGCGGCCCATGCCGCAGTGGCCCGAGGTCGCCGGTGCGGTACCGCCCGCGCTGGCCGTGGTCGCCGATGCGGACGCATTCGGCTTGTCCGGCAGCTTGCCCAGCGGCCGGTCGAGCTTGGCGATGACGTAGATCTCGTTCTTCTCGATCGGCGGGAACGGCACGAAGTAGCGCGCCTGGTCGCCGTCGGGCGCGCGCGGCAGGACCTCCGCCACCGATGCCGGCAGCGCCGCCGGCAGTCCGTCGACATGCACGTTCAGGCGCGCCCCCGGCAACAGGTTGTCGCTGAGGCTGCGCGGGAATACCGCCACCACGCGCGTCTGCGCGCAGTTGCTGGCGCGTGCCAGCGTGGCGCCCGCTGCCACGCGCATGCCGGGTTGCGCGATCAGGTCTTCGATGGTGCCGGCCTCGGTCGAGCGGATCTCAAGGTTGGACAGCCGGTCGATGCGCTGCTGCTCGGTGGCGAGCAGCTCGTCGACTGACTTGCCGTACGCCTCGAGTTGCTCCAGTTCGGCGGTCAGCTGCGCGGATTCGGCGCTCAGCGCCTGGCGCCGCTGCGACAGAGAAGCGCTGGGGCCGTCCGCCGACGAGGCATAGACCTTGTTGCGCGACGCTTCGCTTTCGCCGACGGCGCTGTCCAGTTCGGCTTTCACCGCGGCCTTGGCGTTGGTAAGCATCGACAACTGGTAGCGCGATGCATTGGTGTAGGCCTCGCTCACCGCGCCTGCCCACTGCATGTTCTGGTTGCGGTTGACGACCTCCTGCTGCTGGTCCTCCTGCGCGGTGGCCGACGCCAGCCGCGCCTGCAGCGCACGCACGCGCGTCGCATGCTCGCGCTGCGCGGCGCTGTTGTAGCGCTGCAGGTCCTGCTCGGTGGCGCCCATCAGCCGGCGGTTCGATTCCAGCCGCGCCCGCGCGGAATCGTAGCGCTGCTGCGTATCGAGCTTCTTGCCGGTCAGCTCGACCAGCAGCGAGCGGTCGATGTTCGGGTTCTGCACCACCATCAGCGGCTGGTTGGCGGTGAAGCTCTGGCCCGCTGCCACCTTCTGCTGCATGACGATGCCTTCGACCGGCGAGGTCACCAGGCTGACGGGACTATTGATCACGGCACGCTCCGACGAACGCGTAAACACATTCGGAAACATAATCGTCAGCACCGCCCACACAATGAACAGCACCACGCCATAGCCGGCCATGCGCGGCACGATATGCCACAGCGGTATGGCGACCGGCTGCTGGCGCTGGACCACCCCGTCACCGTGCGGCTGGCGCTGCGATGCGGGGGCCAGCGTGTTGCGCGGCGGGTGTGTGGAAGGCGGAGGTGGGTTGTTGCGCTGGTCGGCCATGGTCGTTGTTCTCCGGCAAGCAAGTCAAAAGCGTCCCTTCCGGCTGCACGCAACGCATGCCGGACGAGCAAATTCGCAGGCAAGCGCGTGGCGTCGCGCAAGAGCTGTCGCGCGATGCCCGGGCCTGCTAGTCCCCAATTCAGCTTGTTGTCTGCAGCACGCGCGCTGAGGCAGTCAGCCGCTGCGGCGCACTTTGCATCGGACCTCGGTCCGGTCCGTGGATTTGCCCGGTCTGTTTCGGGCAGCGTTGAACAATGGCCGATCGCTGCTGCGAGCAGCAAGGCGATGGCCACGAGGTGGCAGCCTGTTGACGCTAAGATTCATGCACTCAGGCCGCCGCGCGTGAGTTAAGGCTAGTCAGTTGCCCCTTGGCTTGCTGTAAGAATGTGTAAGGGGAGGTCCTAGTCCTGCTTAATACGGCCTTCATAATGGCAGTTGCGACAGCAAGACGCGACGGGCGCGCGCAGGGGCCGGGAACGTTGTCTGGCGCGGGCTGCAGACTTTCGGACAGGCGCTGACTAAGCGCTGGCTTACCGTTGCGGGTGATCATCCGCAGCAAGCGGCGGCGCGACTTGTTCCAGCGGACGCCGTTCGGCATCGATGCCATAACGCAACGCCAACAGGCCAGCGATGGTGACGAGTGCCGCACCGAGGCCATAGCCCGCTGCCACCGCCTCGCGGCTGCCGCTCTCGATCAACGCACCCAGCAACAATGGCGCGATAAAGCCACCGGTGCCCGTGCCGAGGGCGTAGAACACCGAGATCGCGAGGGCACGCATTTCCAGCGGGAACACTTCGCTGGCGGTGAGATAGGCGGAACTCGCTGCCGCCGAAGCCAGGAAGAACACGGCCGACCAGCACAACGCCTGCGCGCGCGCATCGAGCCAGCCTTCGACAAAGGCCCAGCCGGTCAGCGCCAGCCCGATGCCGGCAAGCACATAGGTCGCGGCAATCATGCGCCGGCGTCCGATATGGTCGAACAGGGGGCCCAGCAGGAAGGGCCCGGCGGCATTGCCCAGCGCGAACGGGAAGATGTAGAGCGCCACACTCGCTTCCGGCACGTGGTAGAAGCGCGTCAGCACCAGCGCATAGGTAAAGAAGATGGCGTTGTAGAAGAACGCCTGCGCCACCATCAGCGCCAGCGTGATCGTGCTGCGCTGGCGATAGCGCCGCAGCAGCAGGCGCAAGACCTCGCCCACGCCGGGGGCAGCGCGCCGGCGCATCGCGACCGCGGCGCAATCGGAAGCAACCGGCGGCAGCGGCCCATGGCTCGCGCGCACCTCGGCTTCGATGGTGGCGACCACGCGCTCGGCTTCCTCCAGACGTCCGTGCGTGGCCAGCCAGCGCGGACTCTCGGGCACGTGCCGGCGCACCAGCACGATCGCCACTGCCAGCAGCGCGCCCAGCGCAAAGCAGGCGCGCCAGCCCCATACCGGCCCAAGCACGCGCGCATCGAGCAGCAGCAGGCTCAGGCCCGCGCCCAATGCCGCGCCGAGCCAGAAGCTGCCGTTGATCGCCAGGTTGACGCGCCCGCGCACGCGCGCGGGGATCAGTTCGTCGATGGCGGAATTGATTGCCGCGTATTCGCCGCCTATGCCCAGCCCGGTCAGGAAGCGGCAAGCGGCAAAGAAGGCAAAGCCCGGCGCGAACGCGGTGGCCAGCGTCGCAAGCATATAGACCGCCAGCGTGGTCAGGAACAGCCGCTTGCGCCCGAGCCGGTCGGCCATGCGGCCGAAGACCAGCGCGCCGATGACCGCGCCGAGGATGTAGAGCGAGCCGGTCCAGCCGACCTGCGTCGCGCTCAGCCCCAGCGTGTCCGGACGCTCCAGCACGGCGCCGACCGAACCCACCAGCGTGACTTCGAGCCCGTCGAGCACCCAGGCAATGCCCAGCGCCATGGTGACGCGCCAGTGCCAGCGCGACCAAGGCAAGCGGTCCAGCCGCCCGGGGATGTCGGTGCGGAATGCGGTATCGAGCGGAAGGGTGGCGAGCGCGCTATCGGCTGGCGTTGCGTTCGGCATTGCCAACCAGTATAGGCGCCGCGGCGCCCCCCCGGCTTCAGCGGTACAGCACCGTGGGCAGCCAGAGGCCGATGCCGGGGAAGACGTACAGCATTGCCAGCGCGATCAGCTGGATGCCCATGAATGGCAGCATGCCGAGGAAGATCTGGTTCAGCGTCACGTGCGGCGGCGCCACGCCCTTCAGGTAGAACGCGGCCATTGCCACCGGCGGCGACAGGAACGCGGTCTGCAGGTTCAGCGCCACCAGCAGGCCGAAGAACAGCGGATCGATGCCGAAGTTATCCAGCAGCGGGATGAAGATCGGCATGAAGATGATGATGATCTCGGTCCATTCCAGCGGCCACCCGAGCAGGAAGATGATGATCTGGGCCAGGATCATGAACTGCACCGGCGACAGGTTCAGCGACAGCACCCATTGCTCGACCAGCGCCTGCCCCCCCAGCAGCGCGAACGCCGCCGAGAAGATCGACGAGCCCACGAACAGCCAGCACACCATGGCGCTGGTCTTGGCCGTCAGAAGTACCGATTCCTTGACCACGCGGAAATTGAGCTGGCGATAGGCGGCTGCCAGCAACGCGCCGCCCAGCGATCCCACCGCGGCCGCTTCTGTCGGCGTGGCCAGCCCGAAAACGATCGAGCCCAGCACCGCCAGGATCAGCAGCGCCAGCGGGAAGAACGACGACAGCAGCATCTTGAAGATCTCCAGCCGGGCAAAGCTGAAGCGCCAGTAGAAATAGACCATCAGCACCACGACCACACCTAGCGTGACCCAGAACCAGCGCGGCGCGGGTGATGCCGCGGCCGCTGCGGGCGCCGGCTGTACATCCTGCGGCGCGGAAGCCGCGGCGGCGGTCGTATCCGCCGCCGGTGCCGGCACGGTCCCCGGTGGGATCGGAGTTTCCTCCGGGGGCGCCTGCAGCTCATCGAGCGGCGCGCTGCTTTCCTCGGCACCGCCCAAGGCCAGCGGCGCTTCGGCGGCGACGCTGGCGGCGGGCGCGGTGATGGCCTCGTACAACGTGCCCATGATCACTGCCACGGCCAGCGCGGGCAGCAAGACGATGCCCAATTGGCGCGCGAACGCCGCGGTGGATACGTCTGCATTGCGCGGGCCCTTGAGTGCGCGCAGCATGCCGGCGCCGAAGGCGGGCAGTGCGCGCACCGCGCCGCCAGCCTGCAGCGTGCCGGCCAGTGCCGGCAGCGGCACCGCACGTTCGTCTTCGGGCAGCGGCGGCGCCATTTGCGGCCTGAGCTTGGCGATGAGCAGGATGTACAGGATGTAGAGGCCGGTCAGCATCAGCCCCGGGAAGAACGCGCCGGCATAGAGCTGCACCACCGAGACGCCCGCCGTGGCGCCATACACGATCAGCAGCACCGACGGCGGGATCAGGATGCCCAGGCATCCGCCGGCAGTGACCGCGCCGGCCGACAGCACCGTGCTGTAGCCGGCGCGCAGCATCGCGGGAAATGCCAGCAGGCCCATCAGCGTGACCACCGCGCCGACAATGCCGGTGGCGGTCGCGAAGATCGCGCACGTCACCAGCGTGGCCACCGCCAGCGAGCCGGGAATCCAGGCCAGCGCCAGGTGCAGGCTGCGGAAGAGCTTCTCGATCAGGTTGGAGCGCTCGACCAGGTAGCCCATGAAGACAAAGAGCGGGATCGAGATCAGCACGTCATTGGTCATGACGGCATAGGCCCGCTGCACCATCAGGTCCAGCGTCTGCTGCACCGCGATCTCGGGGTTGGCGTGGCGATAGGCCAGCCATGAGAACAGCACGCCCATGCCCATCAGCGTGAACGCGGTGGGAAAGCCCAGCATGATCGCCACCACGATCAGCGCCAGCATCAGCAGGCCGAGATGCCCGTTGGTCCAGTCGCCGGGCGCGGGCATGAACCAGATCACGGCGCCGACAATCAGCGCCATCAGCGTCACGCCGAACCAGAGTTCCTTTCTCATCGCGCGGCGTCCTCGCGGTGGGGTGGCGGGGGCGTGTCAACCAGCTCGGCGGTCGGCGTGCCTTGCACCATTTCCTTAAGCTTGTCGACGTCCACTTCCTCGACATCGCCTTCGCGCGGCGGCCATTGCCCGCGCCGCAGGCACAGGATGCAGCGGATAGTCTCGGCCACTCCCTGCAACAGCAACAGCGCGCCGGCAATCGGGATGACTGCCTTGAACGGGTAGATCGGCGGGCCGTCGGCGGCGATCGATGAGTGTTCGTTCTGCGCCAGCGAGACCTCGAAGAAGTCGATGCCGGCCCAGGCCAGCGCGATCACACCGGGAAAGAAGAAGGCCAGGTACAGCACCAGGTCGATCGCCGCCTGCATGCGCGGCGACAGGAAGCCATACAGGATATCGCCGCGCACGTGCCCGCGCTTGGCCAGCGTGTAGGCGCCGGCCAGCATGAACAGTGTGCCGTACATCATGTTGCTGGCATCGAACACCCACGCGTGCGGAGCGCCGAGCGCGTAGCGCGAGAACACCTCGTAGCTGATCATCAGCGTAAGCGCGATGATCAGCCACGAGCCGGCCTGGCCGACGAAGGTGCTGACCCGGTCGATGCCGAACAGCAGGCGTTGCACGATGGTGCCCCGGCGCCGCTCAGCTGCGCTTGGAGAAGTAGTGGCTTGTCGCCAGCCGGAAGTCGACGTTGGTGTCGTTCTGCCAGCGGGTGGCGCGTTGCGCGAAGGCCTTCATCGAGTCGTTGACCTTCTTGAACATCGGGTTTTCCTTTTCCTTGCGCGCCACGATCTCGTCCCAGACCTTGAGCTGTGCCTGCAGCACCGAGTTGGGCGTGGCGTAGAACTTCACGCCTTGCGCCTGCAGCGCCTGGTAGTCCTTGGAATAGCGGTCGATCGCCTTCATCGACATATCCGCCGAGGCCGCTTCCACCGCGTTGGCGATCAGCGCCTTCATCTTGGCGGGCAGCGCGTCATAGCGCTTCCTGTTGAACAGGATTTCGAACTGCTCCGAGGCCTGGTGGAAGCTGCGCAGCATGCAGACCTTGGACACGTCCTGGAAGCCCAGCGCGCGGTCCGAGCTGGCATTGTTGAATTCGGCGGCGTCGAGCAGGCCGCGGTCCATGGCCGGCACGATCTCGGCGCCGGGCAGCGCGTTCACGGCGGCGCCCAGCCCGGTGAAGATATCGATCGACAGACCGACCGTGCGGAACTTCAGTCCCTTGAAATCCTCCGGCTTGGTGATGGGCTTCTTGAACCAGCCCAGCGGCTGCGTCGGCATCGGCCCGTACAGGAACGAGACCACGTCGAGGTTCAGGCTGCGGTAGATCTCTTCCTGCAGCTGCTTGCCGCCGCCGTACTTGTGCCAGGCCAGCAGCATGTTCGGATCCATGCCCCAGGCGGGGCCGGAGCCCCACAGCGCCAGGGCGGAGTTCTTGCCGTACCAGTACGCGATCACGCCGTGGCCGCCGTCGAGGGTGCCCTTGCTGACGGCATCGATCAGGTCGAACGCCTTGACCACCGCGCCGGCGGGCAGCAGTTCGATCTTCAGGTCGCCGCCCGACATATTGTTCACCTTGGCGACGAAATCGCCGGCAAACTCGTGGAAGATGTCCTTGGTCGGCCATGTGCTCTGCCAGCGCATGGTGATCGGGCCCTGTGCCTTGACGACCGCGGGGAATCCCATTGCCGCAGCGCCGGCAGCTGCCCCGGCGGCGCCGCCGAGAAAGCCGCGCCGCGAGACGCCACCCCCGCCGCCAGTCTCCGCAGCAGCCTGCTTCGCCTGGGTTTTCCTCGTCCTGGATGCCATGATTGCCTCCATGTGTGGGTGGATGACCGCGAGCGCCGGCCATGGGCCGAGGCAGCTCGCCACTGCATTGAACACCGGAAAAGTCGGGAAAATCGGGAAAGCGCTGGACCAGGAGGCCGCGCTCGCGCTGCGCAGGGTGGCCCTTGATTCCCTTCATGGTAGGAAATGGACAGAGAACCACAATGTAGGGATTACCCGGGCGGTGAGGGCTGGCTCACTTTGGCGTTGCAGCGCGGACGCCGATGCGGCATTGCCGCAAGATTCAGGCGCGCGCAATCCCTATCGTGAACTCCCCCTCGAGCGCGCCGCCGGCTTCCCCGGGCTGGTTCACGCGCACAGTGCTGGGTCTGCTGCCGGCAATCGGATCCCCTGTGGTTGGGCGCGTCGGCACGCCATGCGCGCGGTAGGCAGGGTGGCTGCCTAGCACCTGGCGGCTGAGCGCATCGTCGAAATACAGCTGGCTGGTCAGGACTTCCGCGTGCGCCAGCAGCACCTTGAAGTGGATATGGATGGCGCGCGACGGATACCAGCCGGGATAGATCGTGGTGAACGTCGCCACGCCGTCGGCGCCGGTGGGCTGCACGCCGCGCAGGTAGCGGGTTTGGCGATTGGTGGCGCTTTCGCCGCTGTAGCTGCCACTGGCGTCGCAGTGCCACACGCTGACCAGCGCGCCCTGGACGGGCGCGCAGCCGCGCCGTGCCTCGACCACGCGCAGCCGCAGCCGCAGCGGCTGGCCGGGGCGGCCGTCGCGGATGTCGGCGCGCAGCAGCGCGTCGTCAAGGTAAAAGGGTCCTTCGGTTGCCTCGGGGGTGAGCAGGCACGCTGCCGGCGCCTGCGCTCCTGCGGTGCCGGCGCCGACGAGCGCGAGCAGGCCCGCAAGTTCTTGCAGGAAGCGGCGGCGCGCGGTGTCGGAATGGGCCGTCCCGGCAATACCGGCGGCAGGGCGCACGTCCATGTGGGTCAGCCGGTTGGGTGATGGGCGGGACGCCTCAGCGTCCCATGGCTTTCAGCATCGAGTAGCCGTGGCTGGTGATGCGCGGTTCCTGCCGGCAACCGTGCAGGACTTCCAGCTGGACCAATTGTTTTTCGACCAGGGCCTTCAGGTCGGTGGGATCTATCTGGCGGGAATCGCTCGAATCGAGGGAGTCGGGGCCGTCACTCAATAGCAATAGCGTGGCAAATTCATGCGGGCTCAGCACGTTCATCTCCTTGGCTAGAGGGGGCGTTTGCTGGGAGTCTGCAGGGCGCACGCGGCGCCCGCGCGAAGAAGCGCGCCATGGAGACCCTGGCACGTGCGGCCGTGCGTGCTGCGTTGCGGCACGAATGCTGCAGCGCGGTGCCCGGTGGCATGTCCGGTCTCAAGCGGCTAGCTTGTTTGACGGCACCGGTGGCGCACGGTTCCTTGCCAGTACTTGCCGTTACAAGTTGCCTCGCGGGCACCGGTGTCGGAGCCATTATCGGCCAGCGACGATGACAGTGTGATGGCCATGCCGGTGGCGTGGGCTTGGCCAGTGGCACACGCGGCCAGCCATTCGCTTTGGCACTGGATCCCATTCAGAACCTTAACTTCCGGCGCGCGGTGCCGGCGTGACAGAATGCGCGGCCAGGCCGCTCCTGCTGCGCGACCATGGCCGCTATCTTCTCCTTCTCATTTCGCACGGAGTTCCTTGCATGCTGGCCGCGCGCCTGCTCCTCTGCCTTGCCTTTGTCATTGCCATGCTGACCCACGTTTCCTCCGCGGCCGGCGCTTTGCCGGCCACCGAACTCCATGCCGCCGCTGCCAGCGGCGACGCCGCACGCGTGCGCGCGCTGCTTGCCAGCGGCGCTACCATCGACGCCCGCGACGCGCAGGGACGTACCGCGCTGCTGGTCGCCACGCATCACAACCAGGTGCAGGCGGCAAAGGCGTTGATCGAGGCCGGCGCCGACGTCAATGCCAAGGATGCGATCCAGGACAGCCCCTACCTCTACGCCGGCGCGCGCGGCCACAACGAGATCCTGCGCATGGCGCTGGCCCACGGCGCAGACCTGCGCAGCACCAACCGCTACGGCGGCACCGCGCTGATTCCCGCCGCCGAGCGCGGGCATGTCGAGACCGTGCGCATGCTGATCGCGGCGGGCGTGGACGTCGACCATGTCAACCGGCTGAAATGGACGGCGCTGCTCGAGGCCATCATCCTCGGCAACGGCGGCGCCGCGCATACCGAGATCGTACGCCTGCTGGTGCAGGCGCGCGCCAATGTGAATCTCGCCGACGGCGAGGGCGTCACCCCGCTGCAGCATGCGCGCCAGCGCGGCCATGCGCAGATCGAGCGCATTCTCAGCGCCGCTGGCGCGCGCTGAGGCGCCGGCGCTTCGGGCCATCCACGCGACGCGCTGTTGGCCCGTTCAGGGCGAGTCGTCTCCACCGTGCCTCATATATACTGTCAGTGTGCATACAAAATGGTGAAGGCGATGTCTCCGAGAGCAAAGCGCAGCGCAACGAGTGAAAACGGCAGTACGGCAACTGCGGTGCCGGAAGCGGATCCGGCCAAGGAGTTGCTCTGGGCACGTCCCGGGTTTCTTGTGCGGCGGCTTCATCAGATCCACGTGGCGATGTTCTTCGAGGAGTGCAAGGCGCCCAATATCACGCCGGTGCAGTACGCCATCCTGACCGTGTTGTCGGTGCTGCCCGGACTGGACCAGACTTCGCTTGGACAGGAAGTGGGACTGGACCGGACCACGACGATGGACGTGGTACGCCGGCTGGAGGACCGCGGCCTGGTCGAGCGCCGCGAGAACCCCGCGGACCGGCGCACGCGCCATGTCCACCTGACGCGCGAAGGCAAGAGCGTGGTCACGTCGCTGCGCGCCGACATGGCGCGCGCGCAGGAACGCATGCTGGCTCCATTGAAGCCGGCGCAGCGGGAGGTGTTCATGGAATTGCTGGCGACGCTGGTGGAAGCCAACAACCAGTACAGCCGCACGGTGCTGCGGAGCATGTAATGAAGTAAGCAACAACGGCGGGCGTCGGTTTGCTCCCCTCTCCCGCTTGCGGGAGAGGGGAGACCACCATCGCCGGTTTGACCTGTCAGCTGCCTCAGACCGGATAGACCAGGTCGTTCGCAATGATGGTGGTGTCGTAAACCACCTGGCGCTCGCGCAGCAGCAGCCTGCCGCCCTGGCGGCGGAAGCGGTCGTGATAGGTGCCAGCGAGATGGATCGTGGTGGGCCCCTCCACCAGCGTCTGCAACAGCATGAAGTTGGCCTGCGCCACGATGTCGCCGTCGGCGGTTTCATCGCTGACCCGCGTATTGGTCACCAGGTGCAGGTTGTAGCGCGGCGCGAACATCTGCGTATTGGCGATCGCCGCGGCGCGGTCGCGCATCATGCCGATGCCTTCGGCATAGACCAGCCCGACCGGCAGGTTGCGTTCGGCGTTCTCGCGCGCGGTGATGCGGTAAAGCGCATCGTCGGTGAAGAAGCCCGGCCAGCGCTCGACCACGCCGGCGTCCAGTGCCGCGCAATAGTCCGCGTGGAAGGCATCGATCTCCAGCCGCAGTTCGATCGCGCGCGCGGTGCCGAGGGTGCTCTCGCGATAGAGGGAGTAGTTCATTGGTTTCATATGCTTTTGGATTCCCGTCAGGCCGCCCTCAGAACCCCATCACGCCGCGGTAGTACTGGTACATCGCGCGGATCGCGGATTCGGAGATCAGGGAACTGGACGTGCCGACCTGCTGCGCGTCAAGCTTGAGCACGTTGAGGTCGCTGCTGGAGCGGCGCACGCCTTCCTGCACGAACTTCATCGCCTCGTTGTCCTCCAGACCGAGGAAGCCGGCGGGGCCCATCAGGTTGCCCTGGCGCAGCCGGTGCTGCGTCATTTCGTCGGTATCGTCCTCGTAGCCGAACATGGTCCACAGCATCAGCATGCTGTCGGGGCCATTGGGAACGATCTGGCGCACGCCCAGCGTGTTCATCTCGCGCTGCACGATCAGGTTCGGCCAGATCGTCTGCATCGTTACCGACCACGGCGAGTCGAACTCGCGCACGTACTCCAGGAAGCGCTCGTCCTCCAGGCGCATGCCTTCGTGGTACGAGCGCATCTCCTTCTTGTTCTCGTCGCTGACGGCCGCGTACTTGTCTTCCTTCTTGGCCGATGCCATGGTGCCGTGGCGGCCGTGCACGGGGTCGGCGATCATTGCAGACTCGTTGCCCGCCACCAGCAGGCCGAACACCACCAGGAAGGAGTGCAGCAGCGTGGCGTGGTAAGGGTCCTTCAGGTTCTCGTGGTACATCTTCCAGTTGCACGGCAGTTCGTTCTTGTAGTAGCCGAGCACCTTGAGCGGCTTGCCGTTGAAGACCACGTCGAAATCCTTCAGGATCTCTGGCGTCATGTAGTCTTCCAGGCTTTCCATGTCAGCTGCGTAGGAGGCAAAGATCACGCCGTTGCGCGTTGCCACGTGCAGCTTCACCAGCCCATGGTCTTCGTTGCGGAAGTCCCGGGGCATGCCCCCGGCGCGGTTGACGCCGCGCTTGAACGGAACGCCCTGCAGGTTGCCCTTGAGGTCATAGGACCACTGGTGGTAAGGGCAGACGAATTCCTTGGTGTTGCCCTGGCTGTGCCGGCAGAACTCCGCGCCGCGGTGCGCGCACCGGTTCTCTAAGACATGGATCGAGCCGTCCTCGGCGCGCGACACGACCACCGGCGTCGCGCCGACATACGAGCGCTTGAAGTCGCCGGCGTTCGGGATCTCGGCTTCGAGCGCGACATAGTTCCATGAGCGGCCGCGGAAGATCTTCTGCAGCTCCAGGTCATGGACGGCCTGGCTGGTGTAGACCCAGTCCGGGATGTAGTGCAGTCCGTCCTCGGGCCAGCGGCATTCATCCAGTCCCGGGTTCTTCTTGCCCAGCGTGTGCTGGATCACCGCTTGTGTCTGGTACATGTGGGAGTCCTCTCAGAGTGTGATGGAGCTGTCTGCTTCCGCCTGCCGTTCGCGGACGACCTGCCGCAGCGGCAATGTGTCGTCGCACAGGCGTGCCAGATGCGCCGAGACGTCGTGTCCGACCAGTGTGCGCAGCTGGCGCAGGTCGCCGCCGGCATTCACGGCAATGGCATGGCGCAGGCGGCCGTGGCGGGTGCCGAGCAGCATGAACTTCGGGGCGGCGGCATCGTGGGCCGCGATACCGCGCCAGGCATAGCGGATATCCGGATGCGCGGCGCCGAGCATCTGCACGTTGCATCCGAACTGGTCGGTCCAGAACCACGGTAGCGCCGCGGGCTCCGCCGCCACGCCCAGCATCGCCGCCGCCGCGATGCGCGCCTGTTCATTGGCGCTTTGCCAGGACTCGAGCCGCATCTCGGCGCCGAACAGCGGCTGGTACTGGCTGCAGCAGTCGCCAGCGGCATAGATTGACGGCGCGCTGGTGCGGCACTGTTCGTCGACCTGGATGCCGCCATTCTGCGGATGCAGCGCCAGGCCAGCGCCGGCGGCGAGCGCCACTTCCGGTATCAGGCCAATCGCGACCACCACCAGCGGAGCGGGCAGCGCGGAGCCGTCGTCGAACCGCATTTGCACGCCATCGCCCTGGACATCGCAGTGAGCGATGCCGCAACCAAGACGCAGGGTCACGGCTTGCGCCCGCACCCGATCCGCCAGCCATGCGCCAAGCTCCGGCGGAAGCGCGCGACCCAGCAGGCGGTCCGCGCTCTCGACCAGCGTGACCTTCAGGCCCATGCCTGCAGCGGTCGAAGCGGTCTCCAGGCCAAGGAAACCGCCGCCGATCACCACCAACTCGCCAACGCGCTGCATGGCGTCGCGCAGGCGCGCCGCGTCGTCCAGCGAGCGCAGGTAATGCACATGGGGCGTGCCGGGCGGCAGCGCGGGCAGCGCGCGGGCATTGCCGCCGGTGGCGAGCAGGCAGGCGCCATAGCCGATGGCGCTGCCGTCGGCCAGGTGCGCGACTTGCCGCGCGGCATCGAGCGCGGTGACGCAGGTGCCGAGCCGCATCTCGATGCCCTGGTCGGCATAGAAGCTGGCGGGGTGTACGCCGATCTTGCCGTCCTGTCCGGCGTCGGCGAGCACGGACTTGGACAGCGGCGGGCGCTCGTACGGCGCGTGCCGTTCGCCGCCTGCCATGACGATGCGGCCGCCATAGCCAAGGCCGCGCAGCGCGGCGGCGGCCATGGCCCCGGCCTGGCCGGCGCCGACGATCAGGATGGTCGTGTGCTGTGTCATGACCGGCTCCGTTACAGCTCGACCCACACCCGGCTGTCTTCGATCTTGACCGGGTAGGTGCGGATATCGCCGGTGGCGGGCGCGCACATCGCCTTGCCGGTGCGGATGTCGAAGCGGGCCTGGTGCAGCGGGCATTCGATGCAGCCGTCTTCCAGGTAGCCGTCCGACAGCAGCGCGTACTGGTGCGTGCAGACGTTGTCGGTGACAAAGTACGCGTCATCGCTGCGATAGACGGCAAGCTGGCGATCGCCCAGCGTCAGCGGCATCACCTCGTCGTTCTGCAGCGTGTCGGCCGCATCGATGTGAATCCATGCCATGGTCATCTCCGTAAATCTAATTTGTCAGTATGCTGAATATATGAGATCAGTGTACTGATGTTTTGGGCGTGAAATATCCTCGTTAACCCTGGCTGGTGCGTGCCGTCCCTGGCGTAGCCGCGGCATTGTGCTGCAGCGTCGGACGTGCCTGCGACCGCGCCAGGATCTCGCCCATGATGCCGCGGCGGAATGTCAGCACACAGACCACAAAGATCAGCCCTGTCACCATGCTCACCGACTCGCCCAACGTATCGAACCAGCCGATCCCGGTCATCGCCGCCAGCGCGTTGCCCGCATCCCCCAGCTTGTTCTCCAGCGCGACGATGACCAGCGCGCCGACCAGCGGGCCGGACAGGGTGCCCATGCCGCCGACCAGGGTCATCAGGATCACGGAGCCCGACATCATCCAGTGGACATCGGTCAGCGTGGCGAAGCCCAGCACCAGCGTCTTGAGCGCCCCCGCCAGCCCCGCCAGCGCCGAGGACAGCACGAACGCCAGCAGCTTGGACCGGTCCGCGTCATAGCCCAGCGAGACCGCGCGCGGCTCGTTCTCCTTGATCGCCCGCAGGATCTGCCCGAAGGGCGAGTTGACGATGCGCATGATCCCGAGGAAGGCAGCCACGGTGATCGCCAGCACGACGTAGTACATGGTGTGGTCGGACGCCAGCGGCAACACGCCGAACAGCTCGCCGCGCGGCACCGCCTGCATGCCGTCTTCGCCGCCGGTGACCGGTGCCTGCAGGCAGAAGAAGTAGAACATCTGCGCCAGCGCCAGCGTGATCATGGCGAAGTAGATGCCCTGGCGGCGGATCGCCAGCGCGCCGAACACGAGCCCCAGCAGGGCGCCGAAGGCGGTGCCGCCCAGCAGCGCCAGTTCCGGCGTGAGCTGCAGCGACTTCATCGCGTAGCCGCAGGCGTAGGCCGCGCCGCCGAAGAAGGCGGCATGGCCGAACGACACCAGCCCGGTATAGCCCAGCAGCAGGTTGAAGGCGCAGGCGAACAGCGCGAAGCACAGCAGCTTCATCACCAGCACCGGGTAGGCGCCCAGCCCGGGCGCGAGCAGCAGTGCTGCCAGCACCAGTCCGTACGCGAGCAGCGGCCGCGTTGCGTAAGTGGGGCTTGCCATCATTTCTCCTTTCCAAACAAACCGGCCGGCCGCACCAGCAGCACGCAGACCATGGCGACGAAGACAACGGTCGCGGAAGCTTCGGGGTAGTAGACCTTGGTAATGCCTTCGAACACACCCAGCCCCAGGCCGGTAAAGATCGAGCCGAGGATCGAGCCCATGCCGCCGATCACCACCACCGCGAACACCGTGATGATCAGGTTCTGCCCCATCAGCGGCGACACCTGCATCACCGGGGCGGCGAGCACGCCGGCGAGCGCCGCCAGGCCCACGCCGAAGGCATAGGTCAGCGTCACCAGCAGCGGCACGTTGACGCCAAAGGCCTCGACCATGCGCGGATTCTCGGTGCCGGCGCGCAGGTACGCGCCCAGCCGGGTCTTCTCGATCATGTACCAGGTGGCAAAGCACACTGCCAGCGAAGCCACCACGACCCAGGCACGGTAGTTGGGCAGCACCATGAAACCGAGCTGGCTGACACCGGTCAGCGCTTGCGGCGTAGGGTAGGGCAGGCCGGAAACTCCGTAGACCGAGCGCAGCAAGCCTTCGATCAGCAGGCAGATGCCTAGCGTCAGCAGCAGCCCATACAGGTGGTCGAAGCGGTACAGGTGGCGCAGCATGGTGCGCTCCAGCACCACGCCGAGCGCGCCGGCCACCAGCGGCGCCAGCAGCAGCATCACCCAGTAGTTGATGCCGAGGTAGTTCAGTCCCATCCAGGCCAGCACAGCGCCGAGCATGAACAACGCGCCATGCGCGAAGTTGATGACGTTGAGCAGGCCGAAGATCACTGCCAGCCCCAGGCTCAGGATCGCGTAGAACGATCCGTTGACCAGCCCCAGCAGCAGCTGGCTCAGCAGCGCGGGCAGGGGCACTCCAAACAATTCCATGACAAGGTCTCCTTACACGCCCAGCAGGGCATTGAGCGCGGGCATCTTCCGTTCCAGTTCTCCGGCACCGAAGGCCTCGACGATGCGGCCGTGCTCCATCACGAAGAAGCGGTCCGCCAGAGGTGCCGCAAAGCGGAAGTTCTGCTCCACCATGACGATGGTGTAGCCGCGGCGGCGCAGCGTGGCGATCATCTTCGCCAGCTTCTGCACGATCACCGGCGCCAGCCCTTCGGAGATCTCGTCGAGCAGCAGTACGCTGGCGCCGGTGCGCAGGATGCGCGCCACCGCCAGCATCTGCTGCTCGCCGCCCGACATGCGCGTGCCCTGGCTCTTGCGCCGCTCATGCAGGTTGGGGAACATTTCGTAGATCTCTGCAACGGACATGGGCTCGCGCAGCCCCGTCGCGCCCGGCCCTGCCTCGAAAGCCGGCGGCAGCATCAGGTTCTCTTCGCACGACAGGCTGGCGAAGATGGCGCGCTCCTCCGGGCAATACCCCAGCCCCAGCGGCGCGATGCGGTGCGTCTTCATGCCGATAGTTTCCTTGCCGAATACGCGTACCGACCCCTTGCGCGTGCCGGCCAGGCCCATGATGGCGCGCAGCGTGGTGGTGCGTCCCGCGCCGTTGCGGCCCAGCAGCGTCACCACTTCGCCCGGCTGGACCGACAGGTCGACGCCGTGCAGGATGTGCGATTCGCCATACCAGGCATGCAGGCCCCGCAGTTCCAGGGCTGGGGTGGCGGTTGCGGTCATGCGGCCTCCTGCTGGTCTTCCGTGGTTCCCATATAGGCTTCCTTCACCTGCGGATTGCGCGAGATCTCGTCATACGTGCCCTCGGCCAGCACGGCGCCGCGCTGCAGCACCGTGATGCGATCGACGATCGACGACACCACGCTCATGTTGTGCTCCACCATCAGCACGGTCCGTCCCGCCGACACGCGCTTGATCAGCGCGGTCACCGTCTCGACGTCCTCATGGCCCATGCCCTGCGTGGGCTCGTCCAGCAGCATCAGCTCGGGATCGGTGGCAAGCGTGGTGGCCAGCTCCAGCGCGCGCTTGCGGCCATAGGCCAGTTCGGCCGTGCCCAGGTGCGCGAAGCCGGCCAGGCCCACGTCGTCCAGCAGCTCCATGGCGCGCGCATCCAGCTGCGACAGCGAGCGCCTGCCGCGCCAGAAATGCCACGACGTGCCCAGCTTGCGCTGCAGCGCGATGCGCACGTTCTCCAGCACGGTCAGCTGCGGGAACACCGCGGAAATCTGGAACGAACGGATCACGCCCATGCGGGCGATCTGCGCCGGGCGCAGCGCGGTGATGTCGGCACCGTTGAAATGGATGGAGCCCGACGAGGGAGCGTGGAACTTGGTCAGCAGGTTGAAGCAGGTGGTCTTCCCGGCGCCATTGGGCCCGATCAGCGCATGGATCGAGCCCCGCCGCACCGACAGGCTGACATCGCTGACGGCGGTAAAGCCCTTGAACGCCTTGGTCAGCCCCTGCGTGCGCAGGATCACGTCTTGCTCAGGCATTGGCGCGCTCACTTCTTGACCAGCGGGCATTCGCTGGCGGAGAGGGGGCGGAAGGCCTCGTCGCCGGGGATCGTGCCGATGTACTTGACCAGGTCCCACGGGCCTTTCGATTCCGCCGGCGTCTTGGCCTGGGCCAGGTACATGTCGTGCACCATGCGGCCATCGATCCGGACCTTGCCATTGCGCACGAAGGCGTCGTTGACGGGCAGCGCGCGCATCTTGTCCGCCACCGCGGGGGCCTCGACGGTCTTGGCGGCTTCCACGGCCTTCAGGTAGTGCAGCACGCCGGAATAGACGCCGATCTGGCCGTGCGTGGGATACGCCTTGTGGCGCTTGTAGTAGCGCTCGACGAAATCCTTCGACTTCGCGTCGAGGTCGAGCCTGAACGGATCGACATAGGTCAGGCCCTGCGCGGCGGGCAGGCCCAGGCTCTTGATATCGGTGATGAAGGTGGACGGCGTGATGACCGTCTGGCCCGCCTTGATCAGGCCGAACTCGCCGGCGGCCTTGACGCCGTTGATCATGTCATTGCCGGCATTGGCCAGCACCACTACCTTGGCCCTGGACGCCGAGGCCGCGACCACCGGGCTGCTGAAGTCGCTGGCATTGAGCGGATGGCGCGTGCTGCCCACGTTCTTCCCGCCGCCGGCATCCACCGCCTTGCGGAAATCGGCTTCCAGCGACTGGCCAAAGGCGTAGTCCACCGTGATGTAGTACCAGCTGTTGCGGCCCTGGTCGATCAGGCGCCGGACCAGCGGATACGACACCGAGTAAGTGTCCCAGGCCCAGTGGAACCCCGTGGGCGAGCAGTTCTGGTTGGTCAGCGCCATGGCGCCGCCGGTGGAGACGATGTCGATCTTCTGCTTCTGGCGCGCGACTTCCTGCACCGCCAGCGCGGTCGATGAGTTGGGGAAGTCGATCACCATGTCGACGCCGTCGGTATCGAACCATCGACGCGCCAGCGACGAGGCGATATCGGCCTTGTTCTGGTGATCGGCGGACAGCACCGTGACGGGCTTGCCCAGCGCCTTGCCGCCGAACTCCTCGACGGCCATCTGGGCGGCGACGACCGAGCCCTTGCCGGACAGGTCGGCATAGGAGCCGGACATATCGGTGATGACGCCGATCTTCACGCCGCTGGCGTCGGCCAGGGCGGGCGTGGCCTGCGCCAGGCCGAGCAGGGCGGATGACGCGGCAAGGGTGCGGAGGATGCGAGAGGTGGACATGGGGGCTCCAGGTTGTCTGCGCGAAGGGATGGAAGTTGGCGACGGCTGCATTCGCCCGACGCGGGCGCCATCGCCGTGCTCGCTCGGGAAACAAGTCAGTATGCTGAATATGTGCCGATGAAAAGGGCGGATTTCTCCGCCCTGCAATTGCGCCGGGAAGCAGCTCAGGTGGACAGGTCACGCCCTCGCGTCTCCGGCACGAACACCATGCCGATGACGAAGGCGAGTCCGGCGATGACCACCGGATACCACAGGCCAAAGTACACGTCGCCGCTGGACACGTTCATCGCCGTGACCACGAACGACAGCATGCCGCCGACCCAGCCCGCACCAAGGTGGAAGGGCAGCGACAGCGAGGTGTAGCGCACCCTGGCCGGGAACAGCTCGACCATGAAGGCGGCCATCGGACCATAGACCATGGCCAGGAACAGGATCGGCACCAGCAGCAGCATGAACACCATCGGCGTATTCATCCTGGCGGGATCGGCGCGCTCCGGCCAGCCGGCCTCGACCAGCGCGCCCTTGATGGCGGCGCGGTCGAAGCCCTGCAGCGTGCGCTCGCCGATCCGCACTTCCGCCTGGGCCGGGTCGCTGGCCGGCACGAAGGTGTAGCCCACGCCCAGGTCGGTCAGGTAGCCGCGGATCTTGTCGCAGGCCGACACCGGCTCGCCGAACAGGCGCGCCTTGCAGTCGCCGGCGGTCACCTGCACCGTGCCTTGCCGCTGGAACTGCTCCAGCGCCGGATTGGCGTAGTGAGTCAGTCCCTTGAACACCGGCTGGGTGCACAGCGCAGCCAGCAGGCATGCCGCCATCATGATGTACTTGCGGCCGATGCGGTCCGACAGCCAGCCGAAGAACAGGTAGCAGGGCGTGGCCACCACCAGTGCGATCGCGATCAGCTTGTGCACGGTTTCGATGGGCACGTGCAGCGTCTTGTTGAGGAAGAACATGCTGTAGAAGTGGCCGGTGCCGAAGATCGCGCCGAGCCCGGCGGCTACCACGAACAGCAGCAGCACCGACTTCAGGTTCTGCCACTGTGTGAAACTTTCGCGGATCGGTGACTTCGAGGTGGCGTTGCCCGCCTTCATGCGCGCGAACACAGGCGACTCATGCAGCTTGCCGCGGATATAGACCGAGATCACCAGCATCACCAGCGACACGATAAACGGGATACGCCAGCCCCATGCGCGGAACTCCGCCTCGGTCAGGAAGGTCTTGAGCAGGTAGACCACGAAAAGCGAGGACAGCAGCCCCAGCGTGGCGGTGGTCTGCAGCGAGCTGGTGTAGAGGCCCCGCTTGCTTGTTGGCGAGTGCTCGGCGACGTAGGTGACCGCTCCGCCCACTTCCCCGCCAAGCGCCAGGCCCTGCAGCAAGCGCAGCAGTACCAGCAGCACCGTGGCAGTGATGCCGATCTGCCCGTACGTCGGCAGCACGCCCACGCCCACCGTGGCCACGCCCATCAGCAGGATGGTGACCAGGAAGGTGTACTTGCGGCCGATCAGGTCGCCCAGGCGGCCGAACAGCAGCGCCCCCACCGGCCGGATCAGGAAGCCGGCGCCGAAGGTGGCCAGGCTGGCCAGGAAGGCGGCCGTTTCATTGCCCGGCGGAAAGAACAGTGCGCCGAAGTACACCGCCAGCGCCGCGTAGATGTAAAAGTCGTACCACTCCATCAGGGCGCCGAAGGATGAGGCAAGGATGACCTTGCGTTCTTCGGCGGTCATGCCGGAGGCGGGGGCGCGCGTTTCGGCGCGTGTTTTGGCGCGGGTCAGGCTGATCGTCATGGCGGGGGCTCCTTGGTCAGGCCGTTGTCTCTATTGTTTGTTTGCTTCCCGGAGGTGCCGGCGCCGGTGGTGAGGGTCATTCATGACCCGCCAATGTGCAGCGCCGCATCCTGCCGGTGCATCAGTCAGTATGCTGATGAGATACGCAGTATGCTGAGCAAAATGCGGGCCAACACCGGCGCCGCCTGGTGTCTTGCGAAGGCGCCGGAAAGCCCGAATTAAATGGCTATTTCATATTGTCAGCATACTGAGCATCTGGAATCAGTGTACTGAGCGCCCCCGGCCATCGTTATAGGTGTTAACCCTCCGCACGGCGTCTGGACTTTTGAAAATCCGCTGACTAGAATCCGAAACTAATCAGTGTACTGAGCAATTAACGAAGCAACGCGTTTGCGCACGCGGGACAAGCTCGGCACGCAGCGATTCCACTCATCAGGAGCCCCCACCAGCATGACCAACGTGAAGAAGATCGCCCTGGAAGAGCATTTCATGACCCCCGGCTTCCAGGCTTATTCCAAAGGGTTCACACAGCATATCGATCCGGCGGT
Source organism: Cupriavidus sp. L7L (assembly GCF_004353535.1). NCBI lineage: Bacteria > Pseudomonadati > Pseudomonadota > Betaproteobacteria > Burkholderiales > Burkholderiaceae > Cupriavidus > Cupriavidus sp. L7L. The sequence continues at coordinate 270,386 of NZ_SMNY01000017.1, read as the reverse complement.
GTTCGCCGGGCTTGGGCGCCGCCTTGCCGATTTCGACGAGGAGCGGCTTGCCGAGATGGACCGGTGCGGCATCGACATCACCGTGCTGTCGCAAACCGGACCCGGCGTGCAGGGCGAAGCCGATACCGGACTGGCGCTGGCACGGGCGCGCGAAAGCAATGACTTCCTGGCGGCGCAGATCGCCCGACATCCGACGCGCTATGCCGGCTTTGCCGCGCTGCCGATGCAGGATCCCGGACAGGCAGCGGCCGAACTGGAGCGCGCCGTGCTGCAGCTCGGCTTCAAGGGCTCGCTGGTGAACGGCCATACGCATGGCCGCTATTACGACGACCCGGCGTATGACGCGTTCTGGGAACGCATGCAGGCGCTGGACGTGCCGATGTACCTGCATCCGACCGATGCCTTCGTGTCGCCGCAAGTGCTCGCCGGCCATCCGGAGCTGGCCGGGGCCGCGTGGGGGTGGGGTGTGGAAACCGCCTCGCACGCGCTGCGGCTGTTGTTCAGCGGCGTGTTCGACCGGTTCCCGCGCCTCAAGCTGATCCTCGGCCATATGGGCGAGGGCCTGCCTTACCAGCGCTGGCGCTTCGACAGCCGTTTTGGGGTCTATTCGCATGGCGTCAAGCTGGAGCGCGCGCCGTCCGAGTACATCGGCCGCAATATCGTCATCACCACCTCGGGTGTGTGCTCGCACGGCGCGCTGATGGGCGCCATCGCCGAACTGGGACCCGAGGCGGTGATGTTCTCGGTCGACTATCCCTATGAATCCACCGAAGTGGCTGCGCGGTTCATCGACAGCGCGCCGCTCGACGGCACCACGCGCGCACTGGTCTGCCACGGCAACGCACAACGCCTGCTCAAGCTCTGATCGCACAACCTGGAAACCCCATGCAAAAAGTCTTTCGTATCGGCCAGATCGTCCCCAGCTCGAACACGACGATGGAAACCGAAATCCCCGCCATGCTGATGGCGCGCCAGCAGATCCGCCCGGAACGCTTCACCTTCCATTCAAGCCGCATGCGGATGAAGAAGGTGGTCAAGGAAGAACTGGCGGCAATGGATGCCGAGTCTGACCGCTGCGCGGTGGAACTGAGCGATGCCCGCGTTGACGTGCTCGGCTACGCCTGCCTGGTCGCGATCATGGCGATGGGCCGTGGCTACCACCGGCAATCCGAACAGCGACTGAAGGCACATACCACCGCGAACGGCGGCGACGCGCCAGTCATCACCAGTGCCGGCGCGCTGGTGGATGCGCTGAAGGTGATGGGCGCGAAGCGCATTGCGGTGGTCGCGCCCTACATGAAGCCGCTGACCGAACTGGTCGTGGACTACATCCGCAACGAGGGTTATGAAGTCGTGGACTATCGCGCGCTGGAAATCCCCGACAACCTGGAAGTCGGCCGGCACGATCCAGCGCGGCTGCCGGGCATCGTCGCGCAGATGAACACGCGGGATGCCGACGTGATCGTGCTATCTGCCTGCGTGCAGATGCCGTCGCTGCCGGCCGTGGCGAAGGTCGAGGCGATGACCGGCAAGCCGGTGCTGACCGCCGCCATTGCCACTACCTACGCGATGCTGCGTGCGCTCGACCTCGAGCCGGTCGTGCCGGGCGCGGGTGCGCTGCTGTCCGGCGCTTATTGAGGAGCGGCCGTGAGTACGTTCCAATACGGAGGCCACGTCCACGCCAATGGCATCCGCCAGCATTACCTGCGCTACGGCGGCAATGAGGGCGGGCGTGCCGAGCGCGACGCAGTCGTTATCGTGCCGGGGATCACCAGCCCCGCGATCACGTGGGGCTTTGTCGGCGAGCAGTTCGGCACGCGCTTTGACACCTACATCCTCGACGTGCGCGGCCGCGGGCTGTCGTCGGCGGAGCCGGGGCTCGACTATGGCCTCGATGCGCAGGCGCGCGACGTCGTCGCCTTTGCCGAAGCGCTGGGCCTGCGACGCTACAGCGTGATCGGCCATTCGATGGGCGCACGGATCGGCCTGCGTGCCGCGGCGGGAAAGCCGCACGGGCTGGCGCGGCTGGTGATGGTCGACCCGCCTGTCTCGGGCCCCGGGCGTCGCCCATATCCGGCGCAACTGCCGTGGTACGTCGATTCGATCCGGCTGTCCCGGGAAGGCACCGACCTGGAAGGCATGCGCCGCTTCTGCCCGAGCTGGACCGACGCGCAACTGCGCCTGCGCGCCGAATGGCTGCACACCTGCAACGAAGACGCGGTGGTGCGCAGCTTCGAGGACTTCCACCGTGACGACATCCACGCCGACATGCCGCGGGTCGGGGTGCCCACGCTGTTGATGACCGCGGGCCGTGGCGACGTGGTGCGGCCCGAAGACGTCGCGGAAATCCGCACGCTGCTGCCCGGCGTGCTGGTCAGCCACGTCGCCAATGCCGGCCACATGATCCCGTGGGACGACGAAGCGGGCTTTTACGCGGCGCTAGATGATTTTCTCGGCGCGCCACTGGCGCAATCAGCGAGCAAGGAGCCGACATGCCGGTAAGTGATCACCAGATGATCGAGGCCTGGCGCAAGGTGCTGCGGCTGTCCCGGCTGGAGCCGGGACAGACCGTCACCATCCTGACCAGCGCCGCCACCCACCCGCAGACGCTGTCCACGGCGCTTACCGCCACGCAGTCGATGGGCGCCATCGTCAACCGGCTTGACTTGCCGCCCGTCAACGGCGAAAAGGCGCTGAGCCGCGATGCGCTCGCCTACCTCGGCACCACGCCTTTGACCGGCAACCCGGCCGCCATCGCCGCGCTGAAGGCGAGCGACCTGGTGCTGGACCTGATGACGCTGCTGTTCTCGCCCGAGCAGCACGAGATCCTGCAGGGCGGCACCAAAATCCTGCTGGCCGTCGAGCCGCCCGAGGTGCTGGCCCGCATGGTGCCCTGCGAGGCCGATCGCGAACGGGTGAAGGCGGCCTCGCAGCGGCTGGCAAGCGCGCAGGAAATGCACGTCGTCTCGCCCGCCGGCACCGACCTGCGCTGCCCGCTGGGTGAATTCCCTGCCATCAGCGAGTACGGCTTTGTCGACGAGCCCGGACGCTGGGACCATTGGCCCAGCGGCTTCGCGCTCACCTGGCCGAACGAAGGCGCCGCCCACGGCACCATCGTGCTGGACAAAGGCGACATCCTGCTGCCGCAGAAGACCTACGTCACTGAACCGATCCGCCTGACGGTCGAAGCGGGCTTTGCGACGCGCATCGAAGGCGGGCTCCATGCCGAGCTGCTGAGCGAGTACATGGCGTCGTTCAATGACCCGGAAGCGTACGCGATCTCGCATATCGGCTGCGGGCTGCAGCCGCGCGCGCACTGGTCGACGCTGAGCCTCTACGACCGCGAGGCCACCATCGGCATGGATGCGCGCGCGTTCGAGGGCAACTTCCTGTTCTCGCTCGGCCCGAACAACGAGGCCGGCGGCCATCGCACCACGGCCTGCCATATCGACATCCCGGTGCGGCGCTGCACCGTGCGCCTGGACGGCGTCGACGTGGTGACGGCGGGCAAGGTGACCGACGGTTTCCGCTACCCGGAGGACAAGTCGTGATGCACAAGGAAATCGGCGCGTACCAGCGCCAGGGCTTCGGCAATGCGCTGGAGATGGATGGGCCCTTCGGGCTGCTGATCGTGGACTTCGTCAATGGCTTTGCCGATCCGGCGGTCTTCGGCGGCGGCAATATCCGCGACGCCATCGCCAGCACCGTGCCGCTGCTCGCGGTGGCGCGGCGCGAAGGCTGGCCGGTCGCGCACAGCCGCATCGTCTATGCCGACGATGGTGCCGACCACAACGTCTTCTCGATGAAGGTGCCGAACATGCTGACGCTGAAGGAGCATGCCTTCAACAGCGCCACCGTGGCGGAACTGGCGCCGCAGCCGGGCGAACTGGTGGTGCGCAAGACTGTGCCGTCGGCGTTCTTCGGCACGTCGCTGGCGGCGTGGCTGACGCAGCGCGGCGTGCGCACGCTGGTGGTGGCCGGCGCCGTGACCAGCGGGTGCGTGCGCGCCAGCGTGGTCGATGCGATGCAGTACGGCTTCCGCCCGCTCGTGCTGTCCGACTGCGTGGGCGACCGCGCGCTGGGGCCGCATGAGGCCAACCTGTTCGACATGGCGCAGAAGTACGCAACCGTCGCCACGCGTGCCGAGGGGCTTGCCGCCATCGGCGTGCGGGAATAGCCGCCTGAATGGCGCTGGGCGGCCGCCGGGATGCGGTAAAGCCGCAATTGACAGGGCCGCCCGCATTTCCATAGGATTTTGGTCAGTATGCTGAATAAACCACGCTTATCATCGGAACGGACAGGGCAATGACATCGTCGATGGAACCGGATCACCCGGAAAGCCCGCGCGGCCAGGGGGTCGGCGCCCGCGTGGCGCGCAAGGAGGACGCGCGGCACCTGCACGGCAAGGGCCGCTTCGTCGCGGATATCGCCATGCCGGACCTGCAGGAAGTGGCGTTCCTGCGCAGCCCGGTGGCGCACGCCCGGCTGCTGTCGGTGACCAAGCCGTCCAATCACGCCGCCGCGGTGATCGTGCGTGAAGACATGGCGGCGGCCAGCGACATCGTTGCCGACTCGGCCTTTCCGTCCTACCAGCCCTCGGCGCAGCCACCGCTGGCCAGCGGCAAGGTGCGCTTCGTCGGCGAGCCGGTGGCGATGGCGTTCGCACCTACGCGCGCCGAGGCCGAAGACATTGCCGAGCAGGTTGCCGTGTCGTTCGACGAACTGCCCGCGCTGGCCGACGTGACCCAGGCGCGCCAGCTCGCCGGCGAGGTGCGCGTGCACGAGCACTGGCGCGACAACACCTTCCTGACGCTGACCGCCGACAAGAACTTCGAGGCACGCCAGCACGAGGCCACGGTCGTGGTGCGCCGCAAGATCGACCTGGCGCGCCAGTGCATGGTGCCGATGGAAGGCAAGGCGGTGCTGGCCTACTGGGACCACCAGTTCGACCAGCTGGTGGTCTATAGCGCGACGCAGGTGCCGCACATGATCCGCACGATCCTGGCGCATTGCCTGGGACTGGAGCAGGAGCGCGTGCGGGTGATCTCGCCCGACGTGGGCGGCGCCTTCGGCTACAAGTGCGTGCTGCAGCAGGAAGAGCTGTGCGTCGCGTGGCTGGCGCTGACGTACAAGCGCCCGTTCCGCTTTATCGAGGACCGGCGCGAGCACCTGACCGCCGGCGCGAACTCGCGCGAGCATCACTACGACCTGACCGCGTATGCCGATGCGCGCGGCCGCCTGCTGGCCCTCGATGCGAAGATCGTGATCGATGGCGGCGCCTATTCGGTGTGGCCGTTCACCATCGGGCTGGAGCCCGGGCAGGCGATTGGCAACCTGCCGGGGCCGTACGCCTTTGACGGCTACCGTTGCGAGACCACTTGCGTGGCGACGAACAAGCCGGGCTTCGTGCCCTATCGCGGCGTGGCGCGCACCGGCGTCTGCTTTGCGATGGAACTGATGATCGACGCCATCGCCCGCGAAGTGGGACGCGAACCGTGGGAGGTGCGCTGCGAAAACCTGGTGCCGCCCGAAGCGATGCCCTATGTCAACGTCACCAACAAGCATTTCGACGGCGGCGATTACCCGGCCAGCGTACGCAAGGCCATGGAGATGATCGGCCTGCCCGCGATCCGCGCGCGCCAGCAGGCGGGGCCGCAGGGCAGCACCTATGTCGGCGTGGGTTTTGGCACCTACACCGAGCAATCGGCGCACGGCACCTCGGTGTTTGCCGCGTGGGGCACGCCGGTGATCCCGGGCTTCGATTCGGCGACGGTACGCATCACGCCGGACGGCGGGCTGGAGGTGCGCGTGGGCGTGCATTCGCACGGGCAGGGCATGGAGACCACCTTCGCGCAGATCGCCAACGAGATCCTTGGCATCGATATCGCGCGGATCAAGGTGGTGCACGGCGATACCGGCCTGACGCCATTCTCGACGGGCACATATGCGTCGCGCTCGCTGGTGATGTCGGGCGGTGCGGTGTCGCGCGCATGCAAGGCGCTGCTGCCCCGCCTGCTGAAGATCGGCGCGCACATGCTCGGCCAGCCGCAGGATGCCGTGGCGTTCCGTGATGGCGCCGTGGCGTCCGGGAACGCGGGCACCGCAGCCGATATCGCGCGCATCGCCAACGCCTGGTACATCAACCCGCATTTGCTGCCGCCGGACGTCGACGCGCAAGGTCTTGAAGTGACGATGGGCTTCAAGCCTGCCGTCGACACCGGCAGCTTCACCTACGCCACGCATGCCGTGGCAGTGGAAGTCGATATTGATTCCGGCCATGTCGGGATCCTCGACTACGTCGTGGTGGAGGACTGCGGCACCATGATCAACCCGATGGTGGTGGAAGGGCAGACCTACGGCGGCGTGGCGCAGGGCATCGGCACCGCGATGTTCGAAGCCATGCACTACGACGGCAACGGCCAGCCGCTGGCATCCACGCTGGCCGACTACATGCTGCCGGGGCCGACCGAGATTCCGTCGATCCGCACCCATCATTTCGAGACGCCGTCGCCGCATACGGAGTTTGGCGCCAAGGGCATGGGCGAGGGCGGGGCGATCGCGCCGCCGGCGGCCATCTTCAATGCCGTCAACGACGCGCTGCGCGATTTCGGCGTTGAGCTGAAGGAGACGCCGCTGACGCCGCGCAAGATCCTGGAAGCGCTGGAAGCGGCCGAGGCCGATGCGCATAACCGGAAGGCAGCCTGACCGATGAAAGCCGTTGCATTCTCCTACCACGCACCCGGCTCGCTGCCGGAGGCGCTGTCCCGGCTGGGCGCGGGCACCGATGTATCCAAGGCCATGGGCGGCGGGCAATCGCTCGGGCCGATGTTGAACCTGCGCCTGTCCCGGCCCGATACGGTGGTCGACGTGTCGGCGCTGCGCGAACTCCGCGACGTGACCGCAACCGCCGACGGCATCCGCATCGGCGCCTGCGTGACCCACGCGCAGATCGAGGACGGCGTGTTCGAGCCGCTGCGCGGCACCATGCTGCAGGCCGTTGCCGGCGGCATCGCCTATCGGGCGATCCGCAACCGCGGCACCGTAGGCGGCAGCCTCGCGCATGCGGACCCCGCGGCCGACTGGGTCGTGGCCATGACCGCGCTGGGCGCGCATATCGAGATCGCGTCCGCCGCCGGCACGCGCGAAGTGCCGATGGAGTCGTTCATGCTCGGCGCCTACACCACGGTGCTGGCCGACGGCGAACTGATCGCCGCGGTGCGGGTGCCGCCGAAGACCGCGCACAGCCGCTGGGGCTACCAGAAGCTGTGCCGCAAGACCGGCGAATTCGCCGAGGCCAGCTGCGCCGCGTACTTCGACGCCAGCCGCCGCTTTGCCCGCATCGTGCTCGGCGCGCTGGACGGCCCGCCCATGGTGCTGGCCGGCCTGACGCGCGCCGTCGCGGCGCAGGGCGCGGCCGCCCTGACGGCCGATGCCGTCGCCGAAGCCGTCGCGCAAGCCGCGCCGGGCAAGGACGCCATCGACCGCAAGCTGTACCGAACCGTCGTGACGCGCTGCGTCGCGCAACTGCTGAACTGAGGAGCACCCCGTGCAGACCATCGAATTCACCGTCAACGGCCGCCGGGTGTCCGGCGCGTGCGCGGACCGGACGCACCTGGGCGACTACCTGCGCGACACGCATCGTCTGACCGGCACGCACCTTGGCTGCGAGCATGGCGTGTGCGGCGCCTGCACCGTGCTGGTGGATGGCAAGCCGGTGCGCTCGTGCATCACCTTTGCCGCCGCCTGCCAGGGCGCCGACATCGTCACGGTGGAGGGCTACGAGGACGACGCGGTCATGGCCGACCTGCGCGCCGCCTTCAACCGGCACCACGCCCTGCAATGCGGCTACTGCACGCCCGGGATGCTGGCCACCGCACGCGATATCGTGCTGCGCCTGCCCGATGCCGACGAAGCCACCATCCGGCATGAGTTGTCGGGCAACCTGTGCCGCTGCACCGGCTATATGGGCATCGTCGCCGCGATCCGTTCGGTGCTGGACGCGCGCCGCGCGGCCGCCGGCGTGATCGCGCGGCATGCCGGCGCGGCCGCCGCACCGCTGCCGTTCGCGGGCTTCACGGTCGCGGACGAGGCGCTCGGCACGCAGCCGCACCTGGCTGGGGCGGGCAGCGCCGAGCCGGAGCGCTCGGCCGACCGCAAGGGCTGGTCGCGCATCGAAGGCGGCTTTAACGTGCCCTATGCGCTGGACGAGGTATGGACCTTCATGGCGGACCTGCCGGCCGTGGCCGGCTGCCTGCCCGGCGCGGTGCTGACGGAAGTGGCCGGGGAGAAGGTAAGGGGTCATATCGCGATCAAGTTCGGCCCCATGTCGGCAAGGTTCGAGGGGGCCGCGCGCCTGCAGCGCGATGATGCGAACAAGCGCGGCGTGCTGAAGGGTGCGGGACAGGACTCGCTCAGCAATTCCAAGGCCGCGGGCGATATCGCTTACCAGCTCAGGGCCTTGTCCGCCGGCGGGACCGAAGTCGCGGTCGATCTGCAGTATTCGCTGCAAGGGCCGCTGGCCCAGTTCTCGCGCTCGGGGCTGGTGCGGGACTTCGTGCGGCGGATGATCGCCGACTTCGGCAAATCGGTATCGCGCAGGATGGACCCGACGCTCTCCGACGCCGAACGGAACCAGGCCGTGCGCCTGAATCCGGTGGCAGTGTTCTTCGGCGTACTGTGGGAGCGTGTGAAGCGCTTGTTCGGCGCCCGCTGAACAACGCTGGCCGGGTTGGGGGAAGGTAGGGGCGTGGCCTCCCTTGCCCGCCTTACCCCGGATGCACTACAACCAGTAGTGCGGTGGCAGTGGTCTTGCCGCCATTGGAGATCGCATGTGCGACATCAGCCGCATAGCGCGCGGTCTCGCCGTGCCGCAGCTTCTTCTCGTCGGCGCCGGCGCGCACCGTCATCGACCCGCCCAATACCGTCAGGTGTTCCTGCGTGCCGGCCTCGTGCGGCTCGGAGGCCAGCACGCCGCCGGCCTGGATGGTCAGTTCATACCACTCGAAGCGCCCGGCCAGTTCGATCGGGCCAAGGATGCGCAGGTCGCAGCGGGTATCGGGGCTTTTCAGCGACGGGATCGCGTGCGGCTGCAGCACGGTGATACCGGCGCCGGGACGCTCGGCGGCGCCGCCAGCAAGGAAGTCGGCCAGGCTCACGCCCAGCGCATTGGCCAGCCGCCACAGCACCGCAACGGTCGGGTTGGCCAGGTTGCGTTCGATCTGCGACAGCATCGACTTGGATACGCCGGCGCGGCGCGACAGTTCGTCGAGCGACAGCCGCTGCTGCTGGCGCAATGCCTGCAGCGCCAGGCCGACTGCCGGCGGGCCTTCGGCTTGCGGAGTCTGGACCGGGGCTTGCGTCATGGATGAATGTTCGTTATATTGCGCAAAATGTTCGATATACAGAACACGTTCGATTTATCGATCGAATCGTAGCATATCCCCAGCACACCACTGCACCTCACCGGGAGCCAGCCATGTCGAATGCCGAGGCATTCTACGCATCCATCCGCACCGAACTCGACGCGATCCGCGAGGCCGGGCTGTTCAAGCAGGAGCGCGTGATCGCCACGCCGCAGGGCGCGCGGGTGCGCACCACCGACGGCCGCGAGGTGATCAATTTGTGCGCCAACAACTACCTTGGGTTGTCGTCGCACCCTCGCGTGATCGAGGCCGCGCACGAGGCGCTGCGCACGCATGGCTTCGGGCTGAGTTCGGTGCGCTTTATCTGCGGCACGCAAGACCTGCACAAGACGCTGGAAGCGCGGCTGTCGGCGTTCCTGGGCACCGAGGACACCATCCTTTATGGTTCGGCGTTCGATGCCAACGGCGGGCTGTTCGAGACGCTGCTGGGAGCCGAGGATGCGGTCATCAGCGATGCGCTCAACCATGCCTCGATCATCGACGGCATCCGCCTGAGCAAGGCGCGCCGCTACCGCTACCAGCACAATGACCTCGACGACCTGCGCGGGCAGCTGGCGCAGGCGCGCGCGGACGGCGCGCGCTTCGTGCTGGTATTTACCGACGGCGCGTTTTCGATGGACGGCACCATCGCGCGGCTGGACGAGATGCGCGCGATCTGCGACGAGCATGGCGCGCTGCTTGGCATCGACGAATGCCACGCCACTGGCTTCCTGGGCGCGCGCGGGCGCGGCACGCATGAGTTGCGCGGCGTGTTCGGCAAGATCGACATCATCACCGGCACGCTGGGCAAGGCGCTGGGCGGCGCGTCCGGCGGCTTTACCAGCGCGCGCCAGGAAGTGGTGGCGCTGCTGCGCCAGCGCTCGCGGCCGTACCTGTTCTCCAATACCGTGGCGCCGGCCATCGTCGGGGCATCGATCGCGGTGCTCGATATCCTGGAAGGCAGCACCGAGCTGCGCGACCGGCTGGAACGCAACACGAAGTTCTTCCGCGCGGGGCTGGACAAGCTGGGCTTCGACGTCAAGGCGGGCGAGCATCCCATCATTCCGATCATGGTCTACGACGCGGAGAAGGCGCAGCAGCTCGCGCAGCGGCTGCTGGAACTGGGCGTGTACGTGGTGGGCTTCTTCTACCCCGTGGTGCCCAAGGGCCAGGCCCGCATCCGCGTGCAGATGAGCGCGCTGCATGACGAGGCCGCGCTGCAGGCGGCGCTGGATGCGTTCGGCGCGGCCGGCCGCGAACTGGGGCTGATCTGATGGCCGACAGCACTCCCAGGATCCTGATCGTCGGCGCCAACGGCCAGATCGGCTCCGAGCTGGCACTGGCGCTGGCCGAGCGCTACGGCCGTACCAGCGTCATCACCTCCGACGTAGTGCCGACCGGCCGCCACGTGCACATCACGCACGAGATGCTCAACGCCACCGACCGCGGCGAACTCGCGACCGTGGTCGAGCGCCATGGCATCACGCAGGTCTACCTGCTGGCGGCGGCGCTGTCGGCCACCGGCGAAAAGGCGCCGCAGTGGGCATGGAACCTGAACATGACGAGCCTGCTCAACGTGCTGGAGCTGGCGCGGCAGACCGGGCTGGAGCGCGTGTTCTGGCCCAGCTCGATCGCTGCGTTCGGACCGACCACGCCAGCCGTGGATACGCCGCAGAAGACCGTGATGGAGCCGACCACCGTCTATGGCATTTCCAAGCAGGCGGGCGAGGGCTGGTGCCGCTGGTACCACGCCAACCACGGCGTCGACGTGCGCAGCGTGCGCTATCCGGGACTGATCTCGCACAAGACGCCGCCGGGCGGCGGCACCACGGACTATGCGGTCGACATCTTCCATGCAGCCGTGAAGGGCGAGCCCTACACGTGCTTCCTGAAGGAAGACGAGGCCCTGCCGATGATGTACATGCCCGACGCGCTGCGCGCGACCATCGAACTGATGGAGGCGCCGGCGGAACGGCTGGGCGAGCGCGGCAGCTACAACATCGCCGGCACCACCTTCACGCCAGCGCAGATCGCCGCGGCGATCCGCAAGCATGTGCCGGACTTCGAGATCCGCTACGAACCCGACTACCGCCAGGCGATCGCGCAAGGCTGGCCGGATTCGATCGACGATTCGGTGGCGCGCGCGGACTGGGGGTGGAAGGCGCAGTACGGCCTGGAGGAAATGGTCGCGGACATGCTGGCCAACCTGAGGGCGACGCTGGCCGCCTGAGCGCTATGGCACGGCGGCGTCGATGGCGATCCGCACGCCTTCGCTGCCGACTGCCAGCGGACCGCTGCGCCCGACCAGGTCGCCCGACTGCGGCAAGGCATTCCCGCTCGCGGAAATGCGCGCCTCCACCACCACCTGCGTGTGTGCCGACAGCTTGCGGTCGGGCCGCATCGCCATCGCGTCGTCCAGCGTGAACGTCAGCGGCAGGTCGCGCGCCTGCCGGCGCAGCACCGCCAGAGGCATGCGCGAGCCGTCGGCGGGCAGGGCGTAGACGAACAGGGTGTCGCCCGGCTGCGGCGTGCGCCCGGCCTTTTCGCTGAGCGTGACCATGCCGGTAATCTGCGCCGGCTGCGCGGCGGACGTGCCACGCGCCGCGGCAAGGTTGGCGGCCACGCGCGCCGCGGTCTGCGAGTCCGGGGGCAGCAGCCGGTGCAGGTGTTCCCAGTAGCCGATCGCCGCCTGCTGGTCGCCGCGCTTCACCGCAGCGCTGGCCGCCAGTGCCAGGGCCTTGGGGTCATCCGGATCCAGCGCCAGTGCCCGGCTGATCTCCGCCATGGGCGCGCCTTGCAGCGAGCCGTTGTTGAGGCTGGCCAGCACGTCGGCGTAATCGGCGCGCAGCGATGCCACCTCGGGCGCCAGCTCGACGGCGCGGGCGTAGGCCGCGGCCGCGTCGGCATACCGCTCCAGCACGCTGTAGGAGCGCGCCAGCATGGCCCAGCCTGCGGGATCGGCCGGCGCTTCGCGAAGCCGCTGCGCCAGCTGGTTGACCATGCCTTCTACCTGCGCGCCGCTGAGCTGGTGCTGGCTGCCGCCGGCCTCAGGCATGTCGCCGGCGCGCCAGAGAGCGACGGGGTTGCCCAGGTGCAGATAGAGCAGGATGGCGGCACTCGGCAACGCCGCCAGCAACGCCGCGGCGAGCAGTGCAGACGTGCTCGCGCGGGGTGTGCCGGTGGCGGTGTTCGCGGCTTCATCCAGCAGCCGGCGGCCGAGTTCGTCGCGGGCTTCGGCATGCCGGGCCGCGCTCAGCGTGCCGGTGCGCAGGTCGGCGTCGAGTTCGCGCAACTGGTCGCGGTACAGGTCGACCAGCAGCGTGCGCTCCGGCGTGCCAGGGTCGGTAATGGCGTGGCGGCGCAGCAGCGGCCACAGCAGTCCGGCCATGGCGGCGGCGATCAGCGCGGCGGCGAGCAGCCAGAAGGTCGTCATGGTTGTCTGGGGCGGGCAGGATCGGCGGAGGCGTTGAGCAGGCTTTCGAGGTCGCGCCGCGCGCTGTCGTCAAGTGCAGCGCCCGTGCCGCGGTGACGCGCGCGAGCCCGCACGATTGCCCATGCGACGCCGGCAACCAGCAGCGGCGGACCAAACCACAACAGCCACGTCAGCGGCCGCAGCGGCGGCTTGTACAGCACGAAGTCGCCATAGCGCTGCACCAGGTAGTCCTTGACCGCCTGGTCGCTGGCGCCGCCGCGCAGCTGCTCGCGGATCTGGCGGCGCAGGTCGACGGCCAGGTCGGCGTTGGAATCGGCCAGCGTCTGGTTCTGGCACACCAGGCAGCGCAGTTCATTGGACAGCGCATGCACGCGCGCATCGAGCTCGGCCTCGGTCGGCGCGGCAGCCGCCAGCAGCGGCAGGCAGCATAGCCACAGGGCAAGCGCAGCGCGCAGCCTACGCATGGCCGCCTCCCTGGCGCTGCAGCCGCTCGATCAGCGGGATCAGCTTCTGCTCCAGCACCTCGCGGGTGACCGGGCCGACCTGGCGGTAGCGCACCACGCCCTGCTGGTCGATGACAAAGGTCTCGGGCACGCCATAGACGCCGTAGTCGATGCCCACGCGCCCGTCGGCGTCGACCAGCGATGCGGTGTAGGGGTTGCCGAGCCGCTGCAGCCAGTCGCGTGCGGCGCCGGCCTCGTCCTTGTAGTTCAGGCCGTACAGCGGCACCGGCGCGTGCGCGGCGAAGTCGACCAGCACCGGATGTTCGGTGCGGCAGGCCGCGCACCACGAGGCCCACACGTTCAGCAGCCACACCTTGCCGCGCATGTCGGCGGACGCCAGCGTGCGGCCTTCCGGTTCCAGCAGCGGCAGCGTGAAGGCCGGCGCGGCCTTGCCTACCAGCGGCGAGGGCAGCTCGCGCGGATCGTGGCGCAGCCCCGCCGCCAGCGCGACGGCGAGCGCGAGGAAGGCGGCGAGCGGCAGCAGGAAGCGGGTCATGCCGGCGTCTCCTCGCGCGTGGAGGCCAGCGCGGGCGCGGCAGGTTCAGTCACCGGTGCCGGCGCGGCTTCGGCCGCGGCGCGGCGGCGCAGCCGGTAGCGCTTGTCGCACGCGGCCACCAATCCGCCCAGCGCCATCAGCACGCAGCCGGCCCAGATCCAGTCGACAAAGGGCTTGACGTGGATGCGCACGGCCCAGGCGCTGCCATCGACGCTGTTGGCCACGTTCTCGCCCAGCGCCACATACAGGTCGCGCGTCAGGCCGCTGTCGATCGCGGCCTCGGTGGTCGGCATGTCCTGGCTGCGGTAGATGCGGCGCTCGGGATAGAGCACCGCCACGCGCTTGCCGTCGCGCGATGCGGACAGCGTGCCGCGCAGCGCGTCGTAGTTGGGACCGGCGACCTGCCTCACGCCGGCGAAGCGGAAGTCGTAGCCGCCGACGCTGATGGTATCGCCCGCGCGCATCGGCAGTTCGCGCAGGCTTTCCTGCCCGGTGACCAGCGTCACGCCCGCGATGAAGATGCCGACGCCGGCATGCGCCAGCAGCATGCCCCAGTAGCTGGGCGCGAGCTGGCGCAGCGCGCTGAACCTGCGCCCCTGCTGGTGGCGCAGCCGGGCCGCAAGGCTCGCCACCGCGCTCAGCACGCACCATGCCGCCAGCAGCAGCCCCAGCCCGGTCATGGCGGAGGCGTTGCGCAGCACCAGCAGCAGCCCCAGGCCGATGGCCACGCTGGCGATGCCGGCCCAGCGCAGCCGCCGTGCCATGTCGGGCAGGCTGCCATGGCGCCAGCGCGCCAGCGGCGCCGCGCCCATCAGCAGCACCGCAGGTGCCATCAGCGGCACGAACACCTGCTCGAAGTAGGCAGGGCCGACCGAGATCTTGCCCAGTCCCAGCACATCGACCAGCAACGGGTAGAGCGTGCCGAGCAGCACCGTCGCCGCCGCCACCGCCAGCAGCACGTTGTTGGCCAGCAGCAGCGATTCGCGCGAGACCGCGGCAAACTCGGCCCGCCGCGACACGCACGACAAGCGCGGGGCGCGCCATGCGTACAGCGCCAGCGCGATGCCGGTGAGCAGGCCGAGCAGCGCCAGGATGAAGATGCCGCGCCTGGGATCGACCGCGAACGCATGCACCGAGGTCAGCACGCCGGAGCGGACCAGGAAGGTGCCGAGCAGGCTCAGCGAGAACGTGAAGATGGCGAGCAGCACGGTCCACGCGCGGAACGCGCCGCGCTTCTCCGTGACCGCCAGCGAATGCATCAGTGCGGTCCCCGCCAGCCATGGCATGAACGAGGCGTTCTCGACCGGATCCCAGAACCACCAGCCGCCCCAGCCCAGCTCGTAATATGCCCACGCGCTGCCCAGCATGATGCCCAGCGTCAGGAACGCCCACGCCACCGTGGTCCACGGCCGCGACCAGCGCGCCCAGGCGGCGTCGACGCGCCCGGCCAGCAGCGCCGCCACGGCAAAGGCAAAGGTCACCGAGAAGCCGACATAGCCCATGTAGAGCAGCGGCGGGTGGAAGACCATGCCGGGATCCTGCAGCAATGGATTGAGGTCGCGCCCCGCCATCGCCGGCGGCAGCAACCGTATGAAGGGGTTGGAGGCAAACAGCAGGAACAGCAGGAAGCCCGCGCTGATCGCCCCCATCACGCCCAGCACGCGCGCCACCGCCGCAAGTGGCAGTTGCCGGCTGTAGCGCGCCACCGCCAGCGACCACAGCGCCAGCATCAGCGTCCACAGCAGCATCGAGCCTTCATGCCCGCCCCATACCGCTGCAATGCGGTAGGCAAGCGGCAGGGCGCTGTTGGAGTTGGCGGCGACATAGCGCACGCTGAAGTCGCTGGCGGCGAAGCTCCATGCCAGCGCCGCAAACGACAATGCCACCAGCACGCATTGCACGCGCGCCGCCGGCCGCGCCACCGCCATCCACGCCAGCCTGCCGCTTGCCGCGCCGGCCAGCGGCACTGCCGCCTGCACCAGTGCGACCAGCAGCGCGACGATCAGCGCGAAGTGCCCCAGTTCGGCGATCATTGACGCGCTCCCTGCGTCGGCGCCCCGGCCATGCGGCGGTTCACCTGTTCAGCCTGCCTGAGAGCATCGGCGGCTTCGGGCGGCATGTAGTTCTCGTCGTGCTTGGCCAGCACCTCGCTGGCGACGAAGGTGCCGTCGGCTTCCAGCTTGCCGCGCGCGACCACGCCCTTGCCCTCGCGGAACAGGTCGGGCAGCAGGCCGCGGTAGCGCACCGGCACCTGCCGCGCGGTGTCGGTGACGACGAAGCGCACAGTCATGCCGTCGCCTTCGCGCCGGATCGAGCCGGGTTCGACCAGTCCGCCAAGCCGGAAGCTGCGCGCCACCGGCGCTTCCTGCGCGGCCACCTGGCTCGGGCTGAAGAAGAACACCAGGTTGGAGCGGAAGGCATTGAGCACCAGCGCCAGCGCGATGCCGCCGCAGGCCAGGGCCGCGGCGAGCATGCCGAAGCGGCGCTGGCGCGGCGTCATTGGCGCGTGCTGGCCTGTCGCGCGCTGGCGCGGCAGCGGCGCGCCAGCAGCACCAGTTCCAGCGCCAGCAGCAGCGCGCTCATGCCGAACGCGCCGGCGATGAAAAGGCCATGGTGCCCGTATGGCAGCACCTGCGGGAGCAGCGAATGGGTCATGATGTCTCTCCGGTAACCGGCACTTCGCCGCGCTCGCGCAGGATGCAGCGCACGCGCACCAGCGCCACGGCGATGGTGTACATCCAGCACGCCAGCGTCATCAGCAGCATGCCCGCCAGCATGGTGGCCGCCATCGACGGCGCCGCCGTCAGGCTGACCGAAGCGCCCTGGTGCAGCGTGTTCCACCACTGCACCGAGAAGTAGATCACCGGGATATTGGCCACGCCCACCAGCGCCAGCACCGCGCAGGCGCGCTCGGCGCGGCGCGGCTCGTCGATGGCAGATTCCAGCGCGATAAAGCCGAGGTACAGGAACAGCAGGATCAGCTCGGAGGTCAGCCGCGCATCCCAGACCCACCACGTGCCCCAGGTCGGCTGGCCCCACAGCGCACCGGTCCAGAGCGCCAGCGCCGTGAACAGCGCGCCGGTGGGCGCCAGCGCCGAGGCCACCATCGACGACAGCCGTGTGCGCAGCACCAGCGCCAGCGCGCAGTAGCCGGCCATGACCAGGTAGATGAACATCGACATCCATGCCGCCGGCACGTGGATGAAGATGATGCGGTAGACCTCGCCCTGCTGCGCGTCGGTGGGCGCCAGGGCAAAGCCGACATACAAGCCGGCGAGGGCGACCACCGCCGCCGCGGCGAAGAACCACGGCGCCATGCGTCCGGCCAGCGGATAGAACCGTACTGGCGCCGCGTATGCCGTCCAGGCAAAACGCGCCCGCGGCGCCCCGGCAGTGGGCAGCGATGGCAGCGGCCGGCTCATGCCGGTGTCTCCATGGCGATGCGTAGCCCCGCGGCAGTGGCCAGCGGGCACAGGAACAGCGACAGCGCCAGGCACGCGCCCAGCAACGAGAACTGCGGCACCACGTCGAGCCCGGCGTCGGCCGCGGCCGCGGCGCTGGCGCCGAACACCAGCACCGGCACGCACAGCGGCAGCACCAGGATGCACAGCAGCACCGCGCCGCCGCGCACGCCCAGCGTCAGCGCGGCGCCCACTGCGCCGATCAGGGAGAGCGCCGGCGTGCCAACCAGCAGCGAGGCCGACAGCAGCAGCGATGCACCCCATGGCAGCCCGTACTGCTGCGCCAGCAACGGTGTCAGCAGCAACAGCGGCAGCCCGCTGGTCAGCCAGTGCGCCGCGATCTTCGCCAGCACCAGCAGCGCCAGCGGATGCGGCGACAGCAGCAGCTGGTCGAGGCTGCCATCGGCGTGCTCCTGCGCGAACAGCCGCGACAGCGACAGCATCGACGCCAGCAGCGCCGTGACCCACAGGATCCCGGGCGCCAGCGCGCGCAGCTGCTGCGGCTCGGGACCGATCGCCAGCGGGAACAGGCTCGCCGCGATGACAAAGAACACCACGCTGCCGAGCAGGCTGGCGCGCCGGCGCCAGGACAGCGACACGTCGTGCGCGACGATGGCGGCCAGGGTGCGGGTCATGCCATCGCCTCCAGCCGCAGCACCGTGCCGCCGGCGCGCAGCAGCTGGTGGGTGGCGATCACGGCCATGCCGCCCGCTGCCAGGTGCGCGTCGAGCTGCGCGTCGAAGCGCGCGCAGGCGTCGGCATCCAGCGCTGCCACCGGTTCGTCGAGCAGCCACAGCGCGCGCCGCGCCAGCGACAGGCGCGCCAGCGCCACGCGCCGCCGCTGCCCTTGCGACAGCGCGCGCACCGGCGTGTGCGCGACACGCTCCAGCGCCTGCGCGGCCAGGGCACTCGCGACCGTGCCGGCCGCGTCGGTGCCGGCCATGCGCGCGGCAAAGCGCAGGTTTTCAGCCGGGCTCAGGTCCGGATCGATGCCATTGGCATGGCCGACATGGGCGAGCGCCTGCAGGTAGGCAGGATCGCCGGCGCGCAGCGGCCGGCCGTGCCAGTGCAGCGTGCCTTGGTCCGGCACGGCGAGGCCGCACAGCACGCGCAGCAGGCTGGTCTTGCCGCTGCCATTGGCGCCCAGTACCTGCAGCAGGCAGCCGGGCGACAGCGCCAGGTCGATGCCGCGCAGCACCGGGCGGCCGGCGCGCGACAGCCCGAGCCCTTCACCGCTCAGCGCGGGAGGGATCGAACCGGGCCGGGCGGCGGGTGGCAGCACGCGTCATTTCTCCTCGGCCTTGGATACGTCCGGCAGGTGGTGCGCGATCCCCTTGTGGCAGTCGATGCAGGTCTTTTCCTTGTTGGCCAGGTAGGTCGAGTGCATGGCTTGCGCGCGCGGGCTCTGCCGCGTGAAATCCATCGACTGGTAGTCATGGCAGTTGCGGCATTCCAGCGAATCGTTGGCCTTGAAGCGGGCCCATTCATGCTGCGCCAGCGTGAGCCGGTGCGCCTGGAACTTCTCGCGCGTGTCGACGGTGCCGAAGATCTTGGCCCAGACCTCCTTGGACGCCTGCATCTTGCGCGCCATCTTGTCGGTCCAGTTGTGCGGCACGTGGCAGTCCGAGCATTTGGCGCGCACGCCGCTGCGGTTGGTGAAGTGGATGGTGCCCTGCAGCTCCTGGTAGACGTTATCGCGCATCTCGTGGCAGCCGGTGCAGAACTGCTCGGTGTTGGTCAGTTCCAGCGCGGTATTGAACGCGCCCCAGAACACCAGGCCGGCAATAAAGCCGCCCAGCGTCAGGAAGCCCAGGCTGAAATACGCGCTGGGCCGGTTGATGGTCCGCCAGTAGCGCTTGAGCAGGTCGAGCATGGCGCGCATCCGCAATGAGGTTGAGGTCGGGGCCGGGCGCTGCTATCTGGTTGCTCCCTTATTTGGCCGCTCCCTTGGTGTCGGCCGCTCCTTTGGCGCCGGGCTTGCGCTTGAGCATCTGCTCGACATCGATGAAGCTATTGCCCACCAGCGGCTTGGCGTCCGCCTGCGGCACGTGGCACTGCGTGCAGAAATAGCGGCGTGGCGACACCTCGGCCAGCACGTTGTTGTCGCGGTCCATGTAGTGCGTGATGCTGACCGGGATCGCCTGGGTTTCTTCGGTGCGGGTGCGCGCGTGGCAGAACATGCAGCGGTTGAAGTCCTTGTCGAGCTGGTAGCCGTCGATCTTGTGCGGGATCGTCGGCGGCTGCATGGTGTAGTTGCGGTTGCGGCGGATGTCCTTGTTCTCGGTCGGGTACAGGATCGGCGCCTTGCTTTCGTTGGCGATGGGGGTGGGCCCGCGCATGGCATCGACCACCCCCTGCTGCTGTTGCTGCTGCGCGCGCGCCGGCAGCGGCAACGCCGCCAGCACCGCCAGCAGCAGCGTGAGCAAGGCCAGCAGTGGCAGCCAGGATCGACTCGGTTTCATGGCGTCTCCCTGTGGTATCGGCCGCGCTAGACCTTGACGATCTTGACCGCGCATTTCTTGAAGTCGGTCTGCAGCGAGATCGGGCAGGTCGCATCCAGCGTTACCTTGTTGATCAGCTGGCTGGCGTCGAACCACGGCACGAACACCAGCCCGCGCGGCGGCGCGTCGCGCCCGCGGGTCTCCAGGCGCGAGCGCATGCGCCCGCGCCGCGACACCACTTCCACTTCCACGCCGCGGCGCAGGCCCATGGCCTTGGCGTCCTCGGGATGCATGAACACCACCGCGTTGGGGAAGGCGCGATACAGCTCGGGCACGCGGCGCGTCATCGAGCCGGAATGCCAGTGCTCCAGCACGCGGCCCGTGACCAGCCAGTACGGATACTCCTGATCGGGCGATTCGGCGGGCGGCTCGTAGGGCAGGGCGAAGATCACCGCCTTGCCGTCGGGGTTGCCATAGAACTGGTAGCCGGTGCCGGCCTTCACGTAGGGATCGCTGCCTTCGCGGTAGCGCCAGCGCGTTTCCTTGCCGTTGACCACCGGCCAGCGCAGGCCGCGCGCCTCATGGTAGGCGTCGAACGGCGCCAGGTCGTGGCCATGGCCGCGGCCAAAGGTGGCGTATTCCTCGAACAGCCCCTTCTGCACGTAGAAGCCGAAGGCCTTCGCCTCGGCGTTGTGGTACTCGGTGCTGACTTCCTTGAGCGGGAACTTGTCGACCTGCCCGTTGCGGTAGAGCACGTCGAACAGGGTCTTGCCACGGTATTCCGGCTTCTTAGCGATCAGGTCGGCGGGCCAGACGTCCTCGACCTTGAAGCGCTTGGAAAACTCCATCAGCTGCCACAGGTCGGAGCGCGCCTCGCCCGGCGCATCGACCAGCTGGTGCCAGAACTGCGTGCGGCGTTCGGCATTGCCGTAGGCGCCTTCCTTCTCGACCCACATCGCGCTGGGCAGGATCAGGTCCGCCGCCAGCGCGGTGACGGTGGGATAGGCGTCAGACACCACGATGAAGTTGGCGGGATTGCGGTAGCCCGGCAAGCCCTCTTCCATCAGGTTTGCCGCCGCCTGCATGTTGTTGTTGACCTGCACCCAGTACGCATTGAGCTTGCCGTCCTTGAGCATGCGGTTCTGCAGCACGGCGTGGTAGCCCGGCTTGTCGGGAATGGTGCCCGCCGGCAGCTTCCAGATGCGCTCGGCTTCTTCGCGGTGCTTGGGATTGGTCACCACCATGTCCGCCGGCAGCCGGTGCGAGAAGGTGCCCACCTCGCGCGCGGTGCCGCACGCGGACGGCTGTCCGGTCAGCGAGAACGGGCTGTTGCCCGGCGTTGCGATCTTGCCGGTCAGCAGGTGCAGGTTGTAGACCATGTTGTTGGCCCAGCTGCCGCGCGTATGCTGGTTGAAGCCCATGGTCCACAGCGACATCACCTTGATGTTGGGATCGGCATAGAGCTCGGCCAGCTGGTCGAGCTTGGCCTTGGGCACTCCCGACAGCTTGCTGACGGTATCGGCATCGTACTTGGCCACGAAGCGCGCGAAGTCGTCGAACGTGATCGGGCGCGAGGCGCCGGGATCGGCCGCGTTCTTGGCCGCCTTCTGCAGCGGATGCTCGGGACGCAGCCCATAGCCGATGTTGGTCACGCCTTCCTTGAACACCGTGTGCTTGTTGACGAAGTCCTTGTTGACCTTGTTGTTCTTGATGATGTAGTGGGCGATGTAGTTCATCATCGCCAGGTCGGTCTGAGGCTTGAAGATGACCGGGATGTCGGCCAGGTCGAACGAACGGTGGGTGAAGGTCGACAGTACCGCCACGCGGGTCTTGGGATGGCTCAGGCGCCGGTCGGTGATGCGGGTCCACAGGATGGGATGCATCTCGGCCATGTTCGAGCCCCACAGCACGAAGGCATCGGCCGCCTCGAAATCGTCATAGCAGCCCATCGGCTCGTCCATGCCGAAGGTGCGCATGAAGCCCTGCACCGCGGACGCCATGCAGTGGCGTGCATTGGGATCGATATTGTTGGAGCGGAAGCCGGCCTTGTACAGCTTGGACGCAGCATAGCCTTCCCACACGGTCCACTGGCCCGAGCCGAACATGCCCACCGCGGTCGGGCCTTTCTCTTTCAGCACGCGCTTGAACTGGCGCTCCATCTCGTCGAAGGCGCGCTCCCACGTGACCGGCGCGAATTCGCCGTTCTTGTCGTACTGGCCGTTCTTCATGCGCAGCAGCGGCCTGGTCAGCCGGTCCTGGCCGTACATGATCTTCGACAGGAAATAGCCCTTGACGCAGTTCAGCCCCTTGTTGACCTCGGCCTGCGGGTCGCCGTTCGTGGCAACCACCTTGTTGTCCTTGACCGCCACCGTGACCCCGCAGCCGGTGCCGCAGAAGCGGCACGGCGCCTTGGACCATTTCAGCTTTGTCACCTCGCTGTCCGTGACAAGGTTGGCGGCTCCGGCCGGCAGCGTGACGCCGGCCACCGATGCCGTTGCGGCGACGGCGGTCTGCTTGATGAAATCGCGGCGGGAGATGTTCATCTGGCGCCCTCCTCGTAGATGGTCTCGCTCATGGCATCGGCGTCTTCGTTGTGCTGGTAGACAAGCGCGGCCGACAGCACGCCGGGGAGCTGGTGGAGGTAGGTGAGGTGCGCGGCAATGGCGCGCGAAGTGGGCGCTTCGATGGTGACCACGAGCTTGCCGGCATCGCTGGCGGCGTGGACCTCTGCGCCGGTGAGGGATTCGATGGCGCTGCGCACTTGCGCCACGCTGGCCGGATGCGCATGCACGACGATACCGGCAATATGCCACTCGTCGCTGGCTGGCAGCGGCTGGATGGGGATCGCACATCTGGCTGCGGGCATGCGGAAGCTCCGGTTCAATGCCGTTTCAGTCTGTGCTGCAGCTTGTTCTTATCTAACATCAATGGCGCCAAAGGCGCGCCACGCGTTCAGTGCGTTGGGGGGCCGCTGACCAGCTGGGTCATCCAGACAATGAACCCATAGCCTGCCACGACGATGACGGAAAGCACCGGCACCATCACGGCGGTCAGGAACAGGAAGCTGCGCAGTTCTTCTTTCTTGCGCTGCGGATCGTGGACTTCCCCGGTTTCCATCATGGCTTGAAGTAATCGGTGAAAGTGGTCAGGCAATGCACCTGATGCGTAACACCATTAAAGGAAGCGCGGTCGAAGGTGTCAAGACTGCACTCGTGCGGCGTTCTGGCGGCTTTTGCAAGATCTGGTGCGATGGCTCACGCAAGCAGCCCGCGCGCCCGCGCCAGCGCGACGGCCTCGGTGCGGCTCTGCGCGCCCAGCTTGGCATGGATGCGGCGCAGATGCGACTTGACCGTCAGTTCCGAGACAAACAGTTTCTGCGCGATAACCCGATTGCGGTATCCGGCCGACAGCATATGCAGGACTTCGAGTTCGCGCGCGGTCAGCGGATCGGCCGATCCAGCCCTGGCCGTGGGCGATTCAACCGCGGGCGGGCTTGCCTGCGTGCCGGCATCACGGCCTTGCTGCAGCCGTGCCAGCAGCCCGGCCACGAACGGCGCCGCCACACCCAGCGCCGCAGCCTGCGGCAGGTGCGTGGCAGCCCAGCCGCATAGCAGCGCGGCCACGCGCTCGCCTTCGTCCAGGAAGCTGCGCACAAAGCCTTCATGGCTCGCCAGCCGCAATGCCTCGGTGACATCCTGCAGTGCCGCATCGCGCTGGCCCAGGCCGTCGAGCGCGGCGGCGCGCAGCAGGCGCAGGCGGATCAGGCGCCAGTAGCGCTGGTGTGCCAGCGCGGTGGCGATGGCAGGTTCGAGCAGGTCGCGAGCGTGGGCGAATTCGCCTTGCGCGATGGCGAGGCGGCAACGCGCCACGCTCGGCCGCTCGATATCGTTGGCGTGGCCGGCGGCGTCGCCGGCTTCCCAGGCGCCGTACAGCTGCGCGGCGCGCACGGCTTGGGCGGCGGCTTCGAGCCGGCCTTCCAGCGTGGCGACGCGCGCGCGCTCCAGCCACGCCGAGCACACCGCGCGCGCGGCACCGGCCTGCTGGCCGAGCTGCTCGAGTTCGGCAAGGCGCTGCAGCCACTGGCCGCGGTCGCCGCGCAACAGCGCCACGCGGGCGCTCAGCACGTGGCAGGCGATCAGTGCGTCGGGCGGGCCATTGCCCTTGCTGTAGGGCAGCGCGCCGGCGAGAAGCCGCTCGGCATGGTCGATGGCATCGTGCTCGTACAGCGCCTGCGCCCAGCAGATGTCGCTGGAAGGCTTGCCGCCGGTGACTTCGCCGGGCGTCGCGCTCCAGCCGCCCCAGCTGCCGCCGGAGGCCGCGCGGAAGCGTGCCAGCGCATTGCCGAGCCGGCCCTGTACCAGATCGATCACGCCTTCCAGGCTGTCGGTGATGCCGCGCATCGGCAGCGGGCGCGGCGCGCGCTGCATGGCGCGCGACAGCACGCTGCGGGCCTCGTCGTAGCGGTGCGTGCAGATCAGCGCATAGGCCAGCGAATTGGCGAGGATGCAGTACTGGAAGCTGTCGTCCGGCGCGAGCCGGTGCAGGTGGGCCGTGGCGGCGTCGCGGCAGGCCCGGACCCGGTCGGCCATGGCCAGCACCACGCAGTGCAGCGTCTGCGCCTCCACGGCCACGCTGGTGTCGGCAACCGCTGCCTGCGCCAGGAAGGGCTCGACCGCGGCCATGGCCTCGCCGTGGCGGCGGTTGAGCAGCAGCGCCCAGGCGCGCGTCAGCGCAAGCGTGGGCAACCGGCCCAGCGCCGCCGGTGCAACCTGGTCGAACCAGCGCAGCAGCAGCCGCACGCGGCCGGTGGCCAGCAGCGCGCCCGATTCGCTGGCGATTGCAGCCAGCGCTTCGTCGTGGCGGCCTGCCTGCAGCAGGTGGTCAACAGCCGGTACCG
The DNA here is from genome assembly GCF_004353535.1 of Cupriavidus sp. L7L. Lineage (NCBI taxonomy): Bacteria > Pseudomonadati > Pseudomonadota > Betaproteobacteria > Burkholderiales > Burkholderiaceae > Cupriavidus > Cupriavidus sp. L7L. Next base: position 245,754 of record NZ_SMNY01000017.1, on the reverse strand, counting down.
GGTAGCCGTTGGCCAGGTACCAGCGCGCGGCGGCAAGATGCAGCTGCGGCGCGCGGCCCGGTGCCTGCGCTGCCAGCCGGTGCTGCAGGAAGCTGGCGAAGAGGCGGTGGTAGCGGAACCAGTTGCGCTCGGCGTCGAGCGGGAACAGCAGCAGGTTGGCGCGCTCGAGGTGGTCGAGCATCTGGCGCGCGTCGTCGCGGCCGGTGAGGGCATCGCACAGCGGTGCGCTGAGCTGGCCGAGCACGCTGGTGTCTAGCAGGAAGGCGCGGCAGGCGTCGGACTGCCGCGCGAGGATGTCTTCGGCAAGGAACTCGCCCAGTTCCAGGTGCGTGCCGGAGAACGACGCGACAAAGGCCGCGTGGTCGCTGCGCTGCTGCAGCGACAGCGCCGCGAGGTAGATCGCCGTGGCCCAGCCCTCGGTGCCGCGGTGCAGCGTGGCGATGTCGGGGTCGCGCAGCGGCAGGGCGCAGCGGCCGCGCAGCAGCTCGGAGGTCTCCTGCAGGGAAAAGCGCAGCGCCGCCGGCGCGATCTCCAGCAGCTGGCCGCGCGCGCGCAGGCGCCCCAGGCCCAGTTCCGGCGTGGCCCTGGACCCGGCCACCAGAGTGCCGCACTGTGGCAGAGCCGCGATCAGCTGCTGCAGGAAGTCGAGCGCTGGTGCGCCATGCAGCGTTTCGAGATCGTCCAGCACGATCGCGAACGGCTGTGACGCGCTGCCCACCCGCTCGAGCAGGGCGTGCGCCAGCCGCGGGCCGCTGTCACCTGTCTCGGCCGACGCCCCACGTTTGCCGCGCAATGGCGCCAGGCCCGCTTCCAGGTGCACCAGCAGGCGCTCCAGGTCGTTGTCGCCGGCGTCCAGGCGCAGCCAGGCGACCGCATGGTGCTGCGCCAGGCAATGCGCGGCGTATTGCTGCATCAGCGTGGTCTTGCCGAAGCCGGCGGCGGCGCGCAGCACGATCACGCGTGCCGCGCGCGCTTCGGCCATCTGCGCCACCAGGTGCGGGCGGTGCAACATGGCCGCATGCGCCACCGGCGGGGCGAGCTTGGAGGCAAGGACGGCGGGCCGGGGCCGGACGGCCCCGGCGGTGGCGTGAAGGGCAGGCGGGTGCAAGACGTTCCTGGGGCGCCATGGCGCGGGCGGGGCTTGAGTGCGGCCGATTCTTCCACGTGCCTCAGGGTTGCGTCCTAGTTCGTTTGGACGATTTTGGCGGCCGGTGGGATTTTGCTCCTTTCGATGGACGACACCGCCGCGTGCGGCGCCTAAAGTGGCCCGCACGCGCCGCTGGGCGCGCAGCAGGGAGCCATACCGGCACCTGCCCGGAACGGCACGCAGAGGCCGGCCGGCAGCGTGGCGCAGTACAGGCCGGCACGGGCGCTGCTTGGATGCCACCGGCCCCATGACAGGAAACCAAGGAGACAAGCAATGCAGCAAGGCAGGCGCAGGGTACTGCGGCAACTGGGTCTTGGCGCCGCGGGCGCGGCCCTGGCGGGCACCGGCTGGACGGCACGAGCGCAAGGCGCGGCCTATCCGGCACGCACGGTGCGCATCGTGATGCCGTACGCGGCGGGCGGCACCGGCGACGTGGTCGCGCGCGCCATCGCCGACGGCCTGGCCAAGGCCTGGGGCAAGGCCGTGGTGGTCGACAACCGGCCCGGCGCCGGCGGCATGATCGGTGCCGACATGGTGGCCAAGGCCGAGCCCGACGGCTATACGCTGCTGTTCGCGTTGACCGGGCTGGTGCAGGCGCCCAGCCTCTATACCAAGGCGACATTCAACCCGGTGCGGGACTTTGCGCCGATCTCCGAACTGGCAACGTCGCACCTCGCGCTGGTGGTGCAGCCCGACGTGCCCGCCGCCAGCATCAGGCAGCTGGTCGACTACATTCGCAAGCTCGGCAAGCCGCTGCCGTACGGTTCGTACGGGCTGGGCTCGAGCGGACACCTTTACATGGAGATCTTCGGCCGCAACGCGGGCGTGCCGCTGACCCACGTGCCGTACAAGGGCGAGGGCCCGATGCTCAATGACCTGCTCGGCGGCCAGCTGCCTGCCGCCATGGTGGCCGCGGTGTCGGCGCGCCAGCATGCGCGTACCGGCAAGCTCAAGGTGATCGCCGTTGCCGGGCAGGCACGCTCGCCGCTGCTGCCCGACGTGCCGACGTTCCAGGAGGGCGGCGTGCCGGGATTGGAGCGGCAGGGATGGATCGGCCTGTTCGCGCCAACGGGAACGCCACGCGCCATCGTCGACAAGGTGTCGGTCGACGTCAATCGCGTGCTGACCAACGCCGACCTGCGCACGCGCATGGTTGACCTCGGCATCTTGCTGAAGGGTTCATCGCCGGCGGCGTTCACCGACGTAGTGAAGCAGGAGCAGGCCTATTGGGCCGAGGCGATCCGCGCCTCGGATATCCGGCTCGATTGAACGAAAGCACGGGCGGCCGCGCCGCCCGTGTGCCACGCCTACTGGTAAGTCACTACCATCATGTAGCCGTCCGGCCTGCCGCGCCGCCCGCCGAGCAGGCTGCGGAACACCGGCTCCACGCGCATCGTCGCCGTGGCGACACGCGCGTGCGCGCCGGCGCGCACCGGCGGCATCGGCACCGGTGCCGAGACCGTCCGTCCCGTAGCATCGACGCAGCGCGCGTGCACTTGTGCCGCCGTGGGCGTGAAGCCGCATGACGGATTGACGATGGCCCCGCGAAACGTGATCGTGCCCGTTTGCGCCACCGCGATGCCGGCCAGGGCCAGCGCCAGGACTCCACCCACTATCAGCTGCCCGGTGATGCCGGGAACTGCCCCGCTTCGTTTCATTGATCTCATGTCATCACTCCGCTGTCGGTGTGGTGCGGATGCAAGCCCCGAGCGATGCGGTGCTGCCACTGCGCGAACGGTAGGGGCAGAACATGCGCCACTTGATGATAGTGGCCGCAATAGCGATTTCTTGGGACTTGGAACAATGCTGTGACCATTGCTCCGGCGAGCGGGGCGCAGGGCGCCCTGCAACAGCATCAGCCAGCCTGGCCAGTGCCTTCCCGCAGGATCAGGCGCGAGCGCGCGAAACCGGCGTGCGTGCGCAGCGCCTGCATCAGCTGGTCCGACGGCACGCGGTCGAGATCGGTTACCACATAACCGGTGGTGCCGCGCGTCTGCAGGTGCTGGCCGGTGATGTTGACCCCTTCCTGCGCCAGCAGCGTATTGAGCGCGGCCAGCGCACCCGGCGCGTTGCCATGCACGTTGAGCAGCCGCGCCGGTGCCTGCAGGGGACCTGGATCGACCTCGGGAAAGTTCACCGCGCCGATGGTGCCGCCGGTCGCCAGGAAGTGCGCCAGCTTGGCCGCGACCTCGGCGCCGATATTCTCCTGCGCCTCTTCGGTGCTGCCGCCGACGTGCGGGGTCAGCAGCACGTTGGGCAGGTTCTGCAGTTCGCTGACGAACGGATCGTTGTTGGTCTTGGGCTCTTGCGGGAACACGTCGATGGCGGCGCCGCCCAGGCGCTTTTCGCGCAGCGCCGCGGCCAGCGCGCCAATGTCGACCACGCTGCCGCGCGAGGCATTGATCAGGATCGCGCCAGGCTTGAACGCGGCCAGCACGCTCGCATCGATCATGTTCCTGGTGCGCGGCGTGGCCGGGACATGCAGCGTCACCACCTCGGCCTGCGACACCGCTTCTTCGAGCGAGCCCGCGGCACGCGCCGAGCCGTGCGACAGCCGCGCCAGCACGTCGTAGTAGACCACGCGCATGCCCATCGATTCGGCCAGCACGCCGACCTGCGAGCCGATATTGCCGTAGCCGACGATGGCGATGGTCTTGCCGCGCGCCTCGAAGGCGCCGCTGGCCCCCTTGGCCCACTTGCCGGCATGCGCGAGCGTGTTTTTCTCGGGGATCCGGCGCAGCAGCATCACCGCTTCGGACACGACCAGTTCGGCCACCGAGCGCGTGTTGGAAAAGGGCGCGTTGAATACCGGAATGCCCGCATGCGTGGCGGCCTCCAGGTCGACCTGCGAGGTGCCGATGCAAAAGCAGCCGATCGACAGCAGCCCCGGGGCGCTGCGGATATCGTCGCCGCGCAGGTGCGTGGCCGAGCGGATGCCGACTATGTCATGGCTGGTTAATACTTCTCGCAATTCAGGACCGGCCAGTGCACCGGTCCGGCGTTCGACCTGCAAGCCGGCTTCGGCCAGCCGTGCGGTGGCGCTCTGGTGAATGTTCTCGAGCAGGATCGCAGTGGTCACGTTCGTTTTCCGCGTGGAGGGATGGGTATAGCCTCCATTCTGCGCGCAAAACGGCACGGGACCCCGGGAGTCCCTGCTGCCGGCAATGACACCGGCATGCCTGGGACAACGCGCCCGTGCGTTGCCCCGTGCCGGTTCAGCGCGAGCGGCGCGAGTCGCCGCCGAGCGGGTCGACGATGATCATGGTCTGGCGCAGCACTCCGCCGTCATCGAAGTAAGCGCTGAAATGCGCGCTCTGCAGGCCGTCCTTGTACATCCGCCACGACCACGCCTCGCGCTTCATCAGGGGATAGTACTGGATGGGTTCGCGGGGCAGGCCGAAATGCTCCTGCATGTCTTTCTTGGTCCAGACATTGACCTGGGCACGATAGACCTCCATTTCGGTCAGCATCTGGCGGTAGCTGGTAAGCCTGCCGCCGGCATCGAAATCGGCGGCGTAGACCTCATGGCCGAAGGGCTGGCGCGACCACAGCCAGCGCGTGGTGCCGTCGGCCAGGCGGAAAGTCTCGGTGGGTGGCCCGAAGGTCTGGCGCACGGCACTTTCCGGGCTGCCGATCAACTTCTGTCCGGTCTGTACGGGCTGCAGCGTGGCGCAGCCCCCGAGCGTGCCGGCCAGCCATGCGGCCGCGCACAGGCGGCCGGCGAGCCGAAGTTGCATGCGAAGCTGCATGGCGTTCTCCTGCGGGCGTCATGCCCGCATCCGCCATTCTCTGACCAGTGCGATGCCCGGCGCAACAGGTGCCCGACGTGCCGGGGCGCCGGGCGCCGCCGGGACGATCAGCAGCGGCCCTTCTTGGCCTGGCCCGGCGGACAGAAGGATTCGTTGCCGTACGGGTCGACGCGGCAATTGCCCTTCTTGGCCTGGCCCGGGGGGCAGCCGGGACCCCCGCCGCCATACGTGTCATACGGGGCAACCACGCAGCCGCCGAGCAGGGCGCTACAGGCAACGAGCAATGCCAGGACGGATTTCATCGATTTCTCCTTGTTGTGGGGGATCCGAATGCGCAGCAGGATAGTGCGTCGGCCTGTCGTCAATTGTAAGGAATAGTGAATAGACGAGCCGCGCCCGGCGCCGGGGATGGCGCCCGGATGCGTGCTGGAATATTCGAGCCGCGACGTTACGGCAGGTGCCGGCCGGGCAGCCGGGATGCCGGCGCGCCGGTTGGGCGGGCGGCCGCGGTGCCTTGCCGGCGTGCCGGGCCGGCCTTGGCCTGCCCGGTACCGCGAGGCGCCGTCAGCCGGCGGTCGCCGTCGATGCGCTCCGCCGGCGCGGAAAATGCCCCGATCCTGACGGGCTCGCCCATGCCGCCGGTAACGTGCTGCGCATGGGCGATGCCGGAAGCCGCGGCCAGCAGCGCGGCGGCAACAAGGGGGAGGGCAGGAAGTCGAGGCATGGAAGATTCCGGTCGTCGGTGCCGTACGGCACGTGGCAGACGGATGTGTCGCGGCTTCGTGCGGGCGACGGGAGCATAGCCGAGCTTGCTAGCCGTGGGTGTAATTGATTGTTACTCGGTCGCCACCTAGTTATCATCAGTCATCATATAACATTGAGCAATTCGACGCCTTGGCGGATTCTGGCGGACTCAAGTTTTAAACCGGCGGAATTTGCAACGTTGTAGGCCAATATACGGCACATTGTTCCGACTGAAGTACCAAGTATACCGGGTAATCCCCAGCACAATCTTTGTCGTATCCTCATAGAATGTTGTACGACAACGTATTACGAATGCCAAGGGAGACCCAGATGCGCGAGAACCGGATCCGGAAGATGTGGGCGGCGGGCCAGGCCGTGGTGAATGGCTGGCTGTCCATCCCCAGCGCCTTTGCCGCCGAGACCATGGCCCACCAGGGCTGGGACTCGCTCACGATCGACCTGCAGCATGGCGCGCTTGACTACGCCGATGCACTGGCGCTGCTGACAGCGATCTCGACCACGGACACCGTGCCGGTCGTGCGCGTGCCGTGGAACGAGCCCGGCATCCTGATGAAGGTGCTCGATGCCGGCGCGTATGGCGTGATCTGCCCGATGGTCAATACCCGCGCCGACGCCGAGCGCCTGGTGGCCGCCACGCGCTACCCGCCGCTGGGCGCGCGCAGCTTCGGTCCGATCCGCGGGCTGCTGTACGGCGGCGCCGACTACGCGCAGCACGCCAACGACACCGTGGTGGTGCTGGCGATGATCGAGACCCGGCAAGGGCTGGAGAACCTGGACGAGATCCTGTCGGTCGACGGGCTCGACGGCGTCTATATCGGCCCGTCCGACCTGTCGCTCGCGCTGGGCTGCCGGCCGACCTTCGACGACGTCGACCCGCCCGTGGCACAGGCCATCGAGCACGTGGTTGCCCGAGCCAGGGCGCACGGGCGTCTCGCGGGCGTCCATAACGGCGCGCCGGCGGCCGCGTTGCGCCGCATCGGGCAAGGCTTCGGCTTCGTCACGGTCAGTTCCGATGCGCGGCTGATGGCTGCAGGCGCGCAGCAGGTCATGGCCGAGATGCGCGCCGGACAGCCACGGCAGACCGCGGCCCCGGCGCCCGGCAGCAGCGGCTACTAGGCCCGCCTGGCCACAAACAACACCGAACCGTACCGAACGCAAGGAGAGCAAAACGTGAAACTCGGATTCATTGGCCTTGGCATCATGGGCAGCCCGATGGCGCAGAACCTGATCGCCGGCGGGCATGAAGTCAGGCTGTCGAGCCGCAGCGGTGCGCCGCGGGCGCTGGTCGACCTGGGCGGCATCGCCTGCGCGTCGGGCCGCGAAGTGGCGCAGGGCGCCGACATCATCTTCCTGATGGTGCCCGACACCCCGCATGTGGAAGCGGCACTGTTCGGTGAAGACGGCGTGGCCGCCGGCCTGAGCGAGGGCAAGATCGTGGTCGACATGAGCTCGATCTCGCCGATCGCCACCAAGGGCTTCGCCAGCCGCATCAACGCGCTGGGCTGCCGGTACCTCGATGCGCCGGTGTCCGGCGGCGAGGTCGGCGCGCGCAACGGCACGCTTTCGATCATGGCGGGCGGGCCCGAAGCAACCTTCGCGACCGTGCGGCCCCTGTTCGAGCTGATGGGCAAGAACATCACGCTGGTCGGCGACAACGGCGCCGGCCAGACCGCCAAGGTCGCCAACCAGATCATCGTCGCGCTGAACATCGAGGCCGTGGCCGAGGCGCTGCTGTTCGCCGCCAAGGCCGGCGCCGACCCCGCGCGCGTGCGCCAGGCGCTGATGGGCGGCTTTGCCTCGTCCAAGGTGCTGGAGGTGCATGGCGAGCGCATGATCAAGCGCACCTTCGAGCCCGGCTTCCGCATCGGGCTGCACCAGAAAGACCTGAACCTCGCGCTGTCCAACGCGCGCGAAATGGGCGTGTCGCTGCCCAACACGGCGATCTGCCAGGAGCTGTTCAACGCCTGCGTGAGCCACGGCGGTGCTGGCTGGGACCATTCCGCGCTGGTGCGCGCGCTGGAGCTGCTGGCCAACCACGAAATCGGATCCTGAACATGACTGCAACCACATCGTCCACCCAACCCGCCGACAGCATCGCCTGGATCCGGCTGTCTTCCAGCTACCTGCCGCTGGCCACGCCGATCAGCGACGCCAAGGTGCTGACCGGCCGGCAGAAGCCGATGACCGAGGTGGCGATCCTGTTTGCCGAGATCCGCACCGCCAACGGCCACGAGGGGCTGGGCTTCAGCTACAGCAAGCGCGCGGGCGGCCCCGGCCAATTCGCGCACGCGGCCGAGATCGCGCCGGCGCTGATCGGCGAAGACCCGAGCGATATCGCGCGCCTGTGGGACAAGCTGTGCTGGGCGGGCGCGTCGGTCGGCCGCAGCGGCCTGTCGACGCAGGCCATCGGCGCCTTCGACGTGGCGCTGTGGGACCTCAAGGCCCGCCGCGCCGGCCTGTCGCTGGCCAAGCTGCTGGGTGCGCATCGCGACGCGGTGCGCTGCTACAACACCTCGGGCGGTTTCCTGCATACGCCGCTGGACCAGCTGAAGGTCAATGCCGCGGCGTCGGTCGAGCGCGGCATCGGCGGCATCAAGCTCAAGGTGGGCCAGCCCGACGGCGCGCTCGACATCAAGCGCGTGGCCGCGGTGCGCGAGCACCTGGGCGACGCGGTGCCGATCATGGTCGACGCCAACCAGCAATGGGACCGCCCGACCGCGCAGCGCATGTGCCGCACCTTCGAGTCGTTCAACCTGGTGTGGATCGAAGAGCCGCTCGACGCCTACGACCACGAAGGCCACGCCGCGCTGGCGACGCAGTTCGACACCCCGATCGCCACCGGCGAAATGCTGACCAGCGCCGCCGAGCACTGGGACCTGATCCGCCACCGCGCCGCGGACTACCTGATGCCCGATGCGCCGCGCGTCGGTGGCATCACGCCTTTCCTCAAGGTGGCGGCACTGGCCGAGCATGCGGGGCTGATGCTCGCGCCGCATTTTGCGATGGAACTGCACGTGCACCTTGCCGCCGCGTATCCGCGCGAGCCGTGGGTCGAGCATTTCGACTGGCTCGAGCCACTCTTCAACGAGCGCCTGCAGATCCGCAACGGCCGCATCCAGGTGCCGACCGCGCCGGGATTGGGCCTGAGCCTGAGCGAGCAGGCAAGGGCCTGGACGCGCCAGCAGGCGGAATTCGGCCAGCAGCCGTAACCCCGAACAACCCATATACAAGACACACAGCAAACAGGAGACAACCCATGAAAAAGCTGATCGCATCCCTGCTGCTCGGCGCAGCCATGGCCACCGCGCACGCCGCCTGGCCGGAAAAGCCCGTCACGCTGCTGGTGCCGTTCCCCGCGGGCGGCTCCAGCGACAACGTCGCCCGCATCCTGGGCGCCAAGATGCAGTCGCAGTTCGGCGGCAGCTTCGTGGTCGACAACAAGCCGGGCGCGGCCGGCATGATCGGCGCCGCCATGGTCAAGCGTGCGCCGGCCGACGGCTACACGGTGTTCGTGTCGTCGCTGGGCCCGTTCGTGATCGGGCCGCACCTGACCCGGAACGCCGGCTACGATCCTCTCAAGGACTTCGACTACATCAGCGTGGCGGTGCAGGCGCCCAATGTGCTGGCCGTTCCCGCCAACTCGCCGCACAAGAGCCTGCAGGACGTGATTGCCTACGAGAAGGCCCATCCCAGCAAGATGACCTTCGCCTCTGCCGGCAACGGCACCAGCGACCACCTGACCGCCGAGCTGTTCTGGCAGCAGACCGGCACCGCCGGCCTGCACGTGCCGTACAAGGGCGGCGCGCCCGCGCTGAACGATCTGCTGGGCGGGCAGGTTGATGCCACCTTCATGAACATCAACACCGCGATCCCGCATATCAAGGCGGGCAAGCTGCGCGCGCTGGCCATCACCAGCAGCAAGCGCTCGCCGATCCTGCCTGACGTGCCGACCATGGATGAAGCCGGGGTGAAGGGCGTGACGGTCTACTCGTGGCAGGCCGTGGCGGCGCCGAAGGGGCTGGCGCCGGAGATCAAGGCGAAGCTGCATTCGGCCGTGGTGGCGGCGCTCAACGATCCCGCGGTCAAGCCCAAGCTGCTCGACCTGGGCTTCGAGATCGTCGCCAATACGCCGGAGCAGTTCACGGCGTTCCAGGCGTCGGAGTATGCGCGCTGGAAGAAGGTGATCGAGGTGGGCAAGATCACGGCCGACTGAGCTGAGCTATCCCGGGGCGTGCTCAGCGCCGCGCCAGCCGCTTGAGCGCGCCCGGCTCCAGCAATTCGATCTGCCGGTACTGGCGCCGGATCCAGCCGGCGTCTTCCCATGCCTGCAGGTACTTGGCTACCGTCTGGCGCGAGCGGTTGACCATGTCGCCCAGGTCTTCGGCGCTGATCTGCACGACATGGTCGGTGCGGTCGGCCAGTTCCAGCAGCCGCGCCGCCATGCGCGCATCGACCGGCGCCTGCGCCGCGCTCTCGGCGTGGTCGAAGGCCACGCGCAGCCGCGCGCAGATCTGCTGCACGATCAGGTGCATCCCCTCCGGATGCTGCGCCAGGATCCGGTCGAATGCGCGCCGGTCCAGCACCAGCAACTCGGTATTGCCGACCGCGAAGGCGTCATGCGTGCGCGGCTTGCCGTCGAGCAGCGAGATCTCGCCGAACCAGCGTCCGCGCCCGATCACCGAATACACCGACTCGCGCCCGCCGCTGCTGACGCGGCTCATGCGCACGCGCCCCGACACCACCATGCAGAAGTAAGTCGGCGGATCGCCGCGCGCGAACACCATCTCGCCATCGGCAAAGCGCAGCCGGCGTGCGGCGCCGGCCACGGCGTCGAGCACACGGGGCGGCGCATTGCGCAGCCAGCCGCTGGCCAGCACGCCGCGCGGCAGCGCCCGCACGGGTTCGATGCGCTTCACTTTGCTGGCCACCTGCTTTCTCATTGCCGTTCCGGTTGAGCCGAGATTGTCCAATACTTAACAGACTTTGGCACGGTGCGCCGCGACAATGCCTGCGTCCAGTCACACACCTCACCCCCGGGAGACCATGCAGATGGCGCAGATCCAGCTCGTCGATTCAGTAAGAGACCGCGTTTCCGACGCGGAATGGCAAATGCGCGTCGACCTTGCCGCGGCCTACCGGCTGGTGGCCCACTTCGGCTGGGACGACCTGATCTTCACGCATATCTCGGCGCGCGTGCCCGATGCGCCGGACCAGTTCCTGATCAATCCGTACGGCATGATGTTCGACGAGATCACGGCGTCGAGCCTGGTCAAGGTCGACCACGAGGGCCAGCCCGTGCTGGAGACGCCGTACGACGTCAACCCGGCCGGCTTCATCATCCACAGCGCCGTTCACGAAGCACGCCCCGAGGTCGGCTGCGTGATGCACACGCATACCTCGCACGGCGTCGCCGTCTCGGCGCAGCAGGCGGGCCTGCTGCCGATCTCGCAGCAATCGATGTTCGCGCTGACCGGGCTGGCCTACCACGACTATGAAGGCGTGGCGCTGCGCGAGGACGAGAAGGCGCGGCTGGTGGCCGACCTCGGCCGCTGCAAGCAGATGATCCTGCGCAACCACGGACTGCTGACGTGCGGGCGCACCGTGTCCGATGCCTTCCTGACCATGTACACGCTGGAGTCGGCCTGCCGCATCCAGATCCTGGCGCAGAGCGGCGGCACGCCGCTGACCATGGTGCCCGAAGCCGCCAGCGCCAACATGGGCCAGCAGGCGCGCCAGGCGACCAAGGGCAAGGGCTCTAACCTGGCCTGGCCCGGCTTGCTGCGCCGCCTGGATCGCATCAACCCCGACTATCGCAACTGAGCCGGCAACTGAGCCGCAACTTAGCCACACCTGACCATGGCCATTCTTGTTCACCTGCCGTCGTTCATGGCGGTCCCCATCACGGCCTTGCTGCGCGAGCAAGCGCCGGACATCACCATCTGGAACGGCCGCGAAGCCGCCGTGCCGGAAGAGGTCGAGGCCATCATCGCCTGGGGCCTGAAGCCGGGCGTGCTGCCCGCCTACCCGAAGCTGCGGCTGGTCTGCGCCGCGACCGCCGGCGTCGACAAGCTGCTGGCCGCGCCGGACCTGCCGCAGGACATGCCGGTCACGCGCATCGTCGATCCCGGCCAGCAGACCGGCATCGCCCACTTCGTGCTGGCCATGGCGCTGCGCCATACCCGCGAACTGGGGGTGTATGCCGAGCAGCGGGGCCGCGGCGAATGGAAACGCCATCGCGGGCGCGCGCTGTCGCGCTGCCGCGTGGGCGTGCTTGGGCTGGGCGAGATCGGCAGCGAGGTGGCGCGCATGTTCGCGGCCATCGGCTTCCCGGTGGCGGGCTGGAGCCGCAGCCCCAAGCACCTGCCCGGCGTGGCGGACTTTACCGGCGACGACGGGCTGGACGCCATGCTGGCGCAGACCGATATCCTGGTCTGCACGCTGCCACTGACGCCGCAGACCAACGGCATGCTCGACCGCAAGACGCTGTCGCGGCTGCCGCAGGGCGCTTACTTCATCAACGTGGGGCGCGGCGAGCATGTGGTCGAAGCCGACCTGCTCGCGCTGATCGACGAAGGCCACCTTGCCGGCGCGGCGCTGGATGTGTTCGCCAAGGAGCCGCCGGCGGTCGACGACCCGATCTGGACCCACCCGCGCATCGAGGCGACGCCGCATATCGCCGCCGATCCGTCGTACGAGCTGGTCGCGCAGCAGTGCATCGAAAACCTGCGCCGCGCGCGCGACGGGCGGCCGCTGCTGAACCAGGTCGACCGGCGGGCCGGCTACTGAGCGGAGCGCCCGCGTTGCATTACAGCGGCGCGGGCTGCGGCGCTGCCGGCGCTGCAGGTGCAGCCGCAGCGGCCGCAGCGGCCGGCTTGCTGCCGGCACCGCTGTAGGAGAAGTACTTTGCCTTGGCGTTGCGGGCCCAGTAGGCCACGGTGAAGTGCTTGCCGTCTCGGCCGTACAGCAGTTCCAGGCTGCCATTGGCCGCGGCCCATTCCGCATAGCCGTTCTCCGCCGAGGCTTCGGTCTTGCGCAGCGACGCGTAGCGCGCATCGAGCTTGCCCCGCACGTCTTCCAGCGCCGCACGGTCGAAGGTCATCGTGATCAGTGCCACCGTATCCTGCGCGTCGCAGTTCAGCGTCACGCGTGTCAGGCCGGCGAGGTGGAAGCGCTCCAGGCGCTTGAGCTCAACCGTATCGCCGCCGGCCCATTCGGACTTGCCGGTGCGGGCATGGTTTTCCGCCGGGGCGAGCCGTGCGCATGTCGACTTGCCAAGCTCCAGGCCCAGTGGTGCCGCGGTATTGGAGGCGGCAGCGGTGGTGGTGACGGTAGTCGTGGGGGCGGTGGCCGCTGCCTGCGGGGCGGCATGCGCGGCCAATGCTGCAAACGCGGCCATCAGGGCGGCGCAGTGGGGGAAAGCTTTCTTCATCTTCAGGGTGCTGGACGGATTTGCGTGGCGGGATCGATAGGTCACCGCGGATTCTACGGCTTTCCCGAGCGCGCCTGTAGGCCGGCGGCCTGCAATTAATAGCGCTGTGCGCCCGCCGGCTCGGGCCGCGACAGGCGATGGCGGTGACGGGTATCGATGTGAGGCCCTGGGCAAGCCGCCAGGGTAATCTTCACGCAGCCGCCTACCGCCGCTGCGCCAGCCAGATCCCCGCCCCGATCGCCGCCAGCCCCACCCCGTGATACCAGCGCGGCCAGTCGCCCAGCAGCAGCGTGGACAGCAGCGCCGCGAACACCGGTGTCAGCGTGATGAAAAACACCGGCAGTTGCGCGCCAGCCCGGGCAATGGCGCGGTCCCAGGCGAAGTAGGCGAGCAGCGAAGGAATCGTCGCCACGTAGAGCAGGATCGCGGCGACCTTGCCGTTCCAGGGCAGGGGCTGGTCCTGGGCCATCAGTTCCCATGCCGTCACCGGCGCGCTCGCCAGTACGCCGGCGACGATCTGGGCAAACAGCAGGACCGGCAGCGGTACGTCGGGCCGTTGCTTGCGCAGCAGCCAGGTATAGGCGCTCCAGGCGATGGTGGCGGCCAGCATGTAGAGGTCGCCGGGCACGAGGTCGAGCTGGGCCAACCGTGCCGGCTCGCCGCGCACCAGCACGAAGGACACGCCGACCAGGCACAGCAGCGCGCCCGCCACTTGCAGTGGCTTGACCCGCTCGCGGAAGCACAGGGCGCCAATCACGATCAGGAACAGCGGCGTGGACGCACCGATCAGCGTCACGTTGATCGGCGTCGACGTGGTCAGTGCCAGGTACTGCAGCGCGTTATAGCTGCCGATGGACAGCACGCCCATGGCCATGATGACGCCGGCGTGCCGGCGCAGCGCCGCGCGATGCTCCAGCAAACCGCGCCAGGCGAATGGCGCGAGCAGCAGGCCGGCCAGCACCCAGCGTACGGAATTCAGCGTGATCGGCGGCACCGTGCCCGCTGCAAGGCGGCCGACGATGGCGTTGCCCGCCCAGCTCAGCGGCGGGAAAGTCAGCAGGAACAGGGTGGTCCAGTCGATGCGTCCGGAGCCGGCGCGGCTTGCTTGCATGGCGAAGGCGGTGTTGGCGAATCGCGCATTATCCGCCAACACCGGCATGGTCCGCAGCGGCGGGACCGCAAATCAGGCGTTGGTCTTGCGCCCCACGCTGCGGATCAGCTGCGTGACCCGCGTCATGTACTGGTCGAACGCCTGGTTCGCCTGCGCCTGGCTGTCGATGGGCTTGGCGACGGTGCGACCTTCCGCCTCCAGCTTGCCCAGGATATCCGGCTTGACCAGCGCTTCGCCGATCGCCTTGCGCAGCACCGTGACGCGGTCCGCCGGCGTGCCGGCCTTGACGAAATAGCCGCCGCCGATGGTGTATTCGAAGTCGGGGATCTGCTTGCTTTGCGAAATCAGCGGGACGTGCTTCAGCGCCGGCGGCAGCGCCCTGGAGAAGCTGGTCAGGATCCGCAGCCGGCCCTGCTGCTGCATCGCGTCGAAGCTCGACTGGTAGGGCAGGATGGCGAAGTCGACTTCGCCGCCCGCCAGGCCCTGCAGCGCCGGCGCGCCGCCCTTGTACGGCACGTGCAGCACCGGTGCGCCGAGCCTGGCGGCGAGCGCGTCGCCCATCAGGTGATAGATCGAGTCGATGCCGACGGTCGCATAGGTCAGCGGCTTGGCCTTGCTCTGCTTCGCCAGGTCGAGGAACTTGTCCAGGCTGTCGGCGGCCAGGCCGTTCCTGGCCATCAGCACGATATTGGCATCGCTGATCGGCGCGACCAGCATGAAGTCCTGCGGCTTGTAGCGCGCGGCCGGGTTCAGCAGCGGGGCCAGGAACACTTCATTGATCGAACCGTGGAAGAAGGTGTAGCCATCGGCCGGTGCGGCCAGTACCTTGTTGGCGCCGATCAGGCCGGTG
Organism: Cupriavidus sp. L7L; assembly: GCF_004353535.1. Taxonomy (NCBI): domain Bacteria; kingdom Pseudomonadati; phylum Pseudomonadota; class Betaproteobacteria; order Burkholderiales; family Burkholderiaceae; genus Cupriavidus; species Cupriavidus sp. L7L. Next base: position 230,703 of record NZ_SMNY01000017.1, on the reverse strand, counting down.
CCGCCGCCGTAGTTCTCGACCACGACCTGCTGTTTGACGCTCTTGCCGATCGATTCGCCGAAGATCCGGGCCGAGGTATCGCTGGCCCCGCCGGCCGGATACGGCACCACCAGCGCCAGCGGCCGGGCGGGAAAGCTTTCAGCGGCAAGCGCGGGTAGTGTGCCCAGTGCCGAGCTGCCGGCGGCACAGCCGGCCAGTTGCAGGAAGCGGCGGCGGTTCAGTGAATGCATGAAGACTCCCGAAAATAGCGATGCTCAAACCAGGTAGCCCTGCGCCAGGTGCGCCCAGAATGCGGCGCCCACGGGCAGGGCCTTGTCATTGAAGTCGTACAGGGGGTTGTGGACCATGCAGCCGCCGTCCTCGCCCAGGCCGTTGCCGAGCCTGATATAGGCGCCGGGCCGCTGTTCCAGCATGTAGGCGAAGTCTTCGCTGCCCATGACCGGCGGGCGCTCGACCACGTTGTCAGCGCCCACCAGCCGGATGGCGGCCTCGCGCGCGTATTCAGTCTGCGCGGCATGGTTGACCAGCACCGGGTACTTGCGTTCGTAGACCACATCGGACTGGAGCTGGTAGCTTTGCGCCTGGGTCGTGACGAATTCGCGGATGCGCGTTTCCACCAGCGTGCGTACCTTGGGATCGAGCGTGCGCACGCCGATCTTGATCGTCGCGCTTTCCGGCACGACGTTGTAGGTGCTGCCGGCCTGGATCGAGCCCACCGTGATGACCGCCGACTTCAGCGCATCGATCTCGCGGCTGACAATCGACTGCAGGCCCAGCACGATGCTGGCCGCGCATTGCATCGGGTCGATGCCGTGGTGCGGCATGGCGCCATGCGCGCCGCGGCCGCGCAGCGTGACCGTGGCGCGGTCGAACGATGCCATCGCCGGGCCGGCGATCACGCCGATCTGGCCGACCGGCATTCCCGGCGAGTTATGCAGCGCGTAGACCTCGTCGCACGGGAAGCGCTCGAACAGGCCATCCTCCAGCATGCGCAGCGCGCCGCCTTCGTTTTCCTCGGCCGGCTGGAAGATCAGGTTCAGCGTGCCGTTGAAATCGACCGACTCGGCCAGGTATTTCGCCGCGCACAGCAGGATCGCCGTATGCCCGTCATGGCCGCACGCGTGCATCTTGCCGGCGATGGTGCTGGCGTAGGCCAGGCCGGTCTGCTCCTGGATCGGCAGTGCGTCCATGTCGGCGCGGATGCCGATGGCCTTGCTGCCGTCGCCCTTGCGCAGGGTGCCGACCACCCCGGTCGTGCCCAGGCCCCGATGCACCGCGTAGCCCCACGCCGCCAGTTGTTCAGCGACCAGGTCGCTGGTGCGTCGCTCCTCGAAGGCGAGTTCGGGATGGGCGTGGATCTGGTGGCGGATCCGGACAAACTCGGGCGCGATGGCCTGGACGGCCTGCCGCAGGCTGGCGGTGGGGGACTGGGTCATGGTTGTCGGCGTACGTGGTCTTTGGCCTATTCTCTCCGCCCTTGGTCGCGGCATCCATGACAATGTTGTGGCAGAAACGTTGTATAAATAGCAACAATCCAAAAACGGCCCGGCATGACCGGGCATGACCACGCAAAGGGGAGCAAAGATGGATGACGTGCTGGACCGCAAGCGGGCGATGTGCCTGCTGCAGATCATTGAAACCGGCACGGTGCGCGGCGCGGCCGAGGTCCTCGAGCTGGACCCCTCGGTGGTAAGCCGCGCCGTGGCCAAGCTGGAGCAGGACACCGGCCTGACGCTGCTGGAGCGGCGCGGGCGCGGCGTGGTCGCCACCGACGCGGGGCGCCTGCTGGCGCTGTTCGCGCGGCGCCAGCAGGATCTGAACGATACCTTCCTGGCCGAGGTCAACAACCTGAAGAACGCCCAGCGCGGCCATGTCGAGCTGGTATTCGGCGAGGGCTTCGTGGACCTCGTGCTGGAGCCGGTGCTGCAAGGCTTCCTGAGCAAGCACCCGGACGTCACCTGCAGCATCCAGGTGGCTGGCACCGACGAAACCGTCCGCCATATCCTGGAAGACCTGGCGCATATCGGCTTCGCCTTCCAGCCGCCCGACGACGTGCGGCTGCGCTCGCACTATTCGCGGCTGTCGCCGATCCGCGTGCATGTGCGCAAGGACCATCCGCTCGCGCGGCGCCGGCGCGCGCTGACGCTGGCGGACCTGGCCGCGCACCAGGGCGCGGCGCTGGCGGAATCGTTCGGCGTGCGCAAGCACGTGCAGGCGGCCGAGCTGGACGAGCACATCACGCTGAAGCCGATGCTGGTGACCAACTCATTCAAGGTGCTTTGGGAGTTTGCCGCGATGGGGCTCGGCTACATCCTGACGCCGCGCTCGGTGCCGCTGAAGGGCGCGCAGTTCAGGCAACTGGTGTCGCTGCCGCTGGCCAACCCGATTTTGAACAATAGCCGCATCCATATCATCACGCGGGCGGGCAGGCATCTTTCGCCGGTGGCCGGCAGCATGCTGCGGCACGTGATGAAGGCGTTCCCGCAGATCTGAAGGGGCAGGGCAGGCATCGTTGCATCGGATGCAACGGATAGCCTGCCCTCTTGTCATGCACTGATGTGCGACGGCGCATGCCGCGCCCTCACGCGTGCGCACCGTCCAGGTAGGGATCGATCGAGCGCGCCGGATCGGCGGACGGACCGGTGCGGTCCAGGCCAGCAAGGGTGCGTGCGCCGTCGCTGTACGGATCGACGATGCGTGCCCCATCGGCAAACGGGCTGCGAGCGTCTTGCACGCCGCGTGCGCCATCGGTGAACGGGCTGCGAGCGTCCTGCACGCTGCGCGCGCCATCGGCAAACGGGCTGCGTGCATCCTGGACGGCGCGTGCGCCTTCGCTGAACGGGTCGCGTGCGCCCGGTGCGGCTTGTGCGCCGGCGGCGGCAGCGGCCAGGGCGATGGCGAAGATGATGCGTTGGGTGAATTGGGTAGCCATGATCGGTTTCCTTTATGTCAGTGGATCTGCCTGGGTTTGCGTATCTGCGCGGCCGGGGCTTTGTCTTTGCCGCCGGCCACGAGAAGCATTAAAGGAGACCGGTGTATCTGCCCTGTAGCGGGTCTAAGGCGATTCTGTCAGGACTCGTATCGACGCTGGCGGCGGATACAAAGCGGTACAAACACGTGCCCGGGATGCCGTTTGCGGGCGGCATTCAGCCGCGTCCACGCCACGCGAGAGTCCGGCGGAAGTGCGCTGCGCGCGGCTTCGAATGGCTGGCAGTCCTGAATTCAGCCGAGAGCAGCGGACCGCCGCGCGCCATCCCGTGATCGGGGGCACAATGGCGTGGCATCAAAACTGAATATGCCACCTTTCCTGCCACTTAAGGACGCCGATCATGCATCACGTAGCGCTCGCCCTGTACCCTGGTTTCCAGGCGATGAACCTGGCAGTGACAACGGTGCTGGAGTTCACCAACCGGACCCTCGGCACGCCGCTGTACCAGGTCCATCTGCTCTCGGAGCAGGGCGGACCGGTGATGTGCTCCGGAGGCTTCGCCGTCAGCACCGAGCCATTCGGCAGGCGCCGCTTCGACACCGTGCTGGTGGTCGGCGACAACGACATCACGCCCACCCCGCCGGCGCTGGTCAGGTTCCTGCAGCGTGCGGCGCGTACCTCGCGGCGCATCGGCGCCACCTGCACCGGTGCCTTCAACCTGGCGGAGGCCGGGCTGCTGGATGGCCGCCGTGCCACCACGCACTGGTACTACGCGGAGCAGCTGCGGCGGCGCTTTCCCAACGTGGGCGTGGAAGAGGACCGGATCTTCATCATCGACGGCCCGGTGTGGACGTCGGCCGGCATGTCGGCCTGCATCGACCTGGCGCTGGCGCTGGTGGAGAAAGACGCCGGCGGCGCGGTCGCGCGCGACGTGGCGAAAAAGCTGGTTGTGTACCACCGCCGTGCCGGCGGGCAATCGCAATTCTCGGCATTGCTCGACCTCGAGCCGCGCTCCGACCGCATCCGTGCCGCGCTGGACTTTGCGCGGCAGAACCTGCAAAGCGAACTCTCAGTGGAGCAGCTGGCGGAGGCGGCGCACCTGAGCCCGCGGCAGTTCGCGCGCGCTTTCCGGGACGAGACCGGCCAGACGCCGGCGAAGGCGGTCGAGCACCTGCGCGTCGAGGCAGCAAGGCTGATGATGGAGAGCGGGCGCCATGCCATCGATGTGGTGGCGCGGGATACCGGATTCGGCGACCGCGAGCGCATGCGGCGGGCCTTCCTGCGGGCCTATGGCCAGCCGCCGCAGGCGATCCGGCGCCTGGCGCGCGGTGTCGAGCCGCAGGCTGCGTAGCGCTCGGGCCAGTCAGGCCGGGCGCGTTGACAACTGCGGCCACGGGTGGCTCTTGAGCCCGCGCCGCATCCGTCACGCCGGTTGAAACGATTTTGTAATAACCGCCTCACGCCATTGCACTGGCCCCTGGCGCGCTGGCGGCGCGTCCCCCACGCCGGCGCAGCATACTGCCCGCGCAACGTGAAATAGTGCTTGCGCAGCTACGGCACGCTTGTTGCTGGACAAGGGCAGGTGAGCCATCCGGCCCGTCACCTCGTCCACGTCCCTACGGACATCACCAAGGAGCCGCCATGAATATCGTCTGGCTAGTTGGCGCGGTTGTCATCATCCTCGCGGTGCTCAGCTTCTTCGGCCTGCGCTGATCCAGAGCTGGCAATCGCATGGCGCTGCCAGCGGTTCGTCACCGCGTGCGCAGCGCCGGCGTCTTCATTTCTTTTCCTTCCCTTTTTTCAAAAGGGCGCGTACCGGGCGCGCCCCCTTACAGTTCCGGCGTCCCCAGCGCCCGGCTGATGCGCAGTGCCGCCAGCGTGCTGATCACGCCAGACAGCAGGTACAGGCTGACCGCCACCAGCCCGAACAGCGACGACAGCCCCAGCGCCACCAGCGGCGCAAACGCCGCGCCGAACAACCAGCCGAAATCCGTGGTCAGAGCGGCCCCCGTGTAGCGGAAGCGGGGTTCGAAGTTGGAAGTCACCACGCCCGCCGCCTGCCCGTACGACAGCCCCAGCAGGCCGAATCCGACCAGGATGAAAATATTCTGGCCAGTGGCGCCGCCACCCAGCAGCCACGGCGTGACCAGGCTGAAAACACCGATCAGCACCGCCATCGTCGCCAGCGTCGTGCGGCGGCCGATGCGGTCCGCCAGCCAGCCCGAGATCAGCGTGCCGATAAACGCGATAAAGCCGCCCGCGATCTGCACCGCCAGCACCGCGGAAATCGTCTGCTCCTGGTGCAGCACCGCCCACGACAGCGGGAACACCGTGACCAGGTGGAACAGCGCATAGCTGGCCAGCGCCGCGAACGCGCCCAGGAAGATGTTGAAGCCCTGGGCATTGACCATCTGTAGCGTGCTGATCGGCTCCAGTTCGTCTTCTTCCAGCAAACGCGTGTATTCGTGCGTGACCACCAGCCGCAGCCGCGCGAACAGCGCCACCACATTGATGGCGAAGGCCACGTAGAACGGATAGCGCCAGCCCCATTCGATAAACTCCTGCGGGGTCAGGCTGGTATGCAGGAACAGGAACAGCGCGCCGGCGATGATAAAGCCGGAGGGCGCGCCAAGCTGGCCCACCATTGCATACCAGCCGCGCTTGTCTTCCGGCGCGTTCAGCGCCAGCAGCGACGGCAGGCCGTCCCATGAACCGCCGAAGGCGATGCCCTGCAGGAAGCGGAACAGTGCCAGCAGGTAGATCGACGCGGCTCCGATCGATGCGTACGACGGCAGGAACGCAATGCCCACCGTGGCGGTGCCAAGCAGGAACAGCGATGCGGTCAGCTTGATGCCGCGCCCCCAGCGCCGCTGGATGCGCATGAACAGGGCGGTGCCGAACGGCCGCCCGATGAACGCGAAGGAAAAGATCGTGAAGCTGTACAGCAGCCCGGCCAGCTCGCTCGCGAACGGAAAGTAGACCGCCGGGAAGACAAGCACGGAAGCAATGCCATACACGAAGAAATCGAAGTACTCCGACGCCCGCCCGATCACCACGCCAGTGGCGATTTCGGCAGGTGCCACATCATGGTGGCCGGGGGCCGGAGGTGCAGTCGGCGACGCTCGGTGCTGGTGGGTCAGGCTGGCCATCGTCAGTCTCCTCTCGACAGGAGTGCTTCGATACTGCACTTAAACTCGCACAGTCACAAGAATAGCGCCTAAACTGCCATAGAAAATCGAAAGGTGGATTCATCGGTGCATGCCGATATTCCTCAGACGCCACTTCTGTGACTATGGGCCACTTCGACACTGCAGTCCCGCATTCCCGTGTACCGAGAAGACTACTGCAAGGATGTGGCGCGGTAGTCATCATGGCGTGCTTGTCCGGCTGTCATGCAGTGCTGCTTTCGCCATCCGGCGACATGGCCGTGCGACAGCGCGACCTGATCATCATCGCCACCGGTCTGATGCTGCTGATCATCGTGCCGGTGATCATCCTCACGCTGGCATTCGCGTGGCGCTACCGTGAAAGCGCGACCGACGCGCCCTACAACCCGGACTGGGACCATTCCACGGTATTGGAACTGGCGATCTGGGCCGCGCCGCTGCTGATCATCATCGCGCTCGGCGCGGTGACCTGGGTCAGCACCCACCAGCTCGATCCCTACCGACCGCTCACGCGCATCGACGCCAGCCGGCCCGTGACCGCAGACGTCAAGCCGCTGCCGGTGCAGGTGGTGGCGATGGACTGGAAATGGCTGTTCCTGTATCCGGAGCAGGGCATCGCCACGGTCAACGAGGTCGCGGCGCCGGTGGACCGGCCCATTGCCTTCCACATCACCGCCACCTCGGTGATGAATGCATTCTTCGTGCCGTCGCTGGCCGGCATGGTCTACGCCATGCCCGGCATGGAAACCAAGCTGCACGCCGTGATCAACAAGCCCGGCGAATACGAGGGCATGTCGGCCAACTACAGCGGCGAGGGTTTCACCAACATGCGCTTCAAGTTCCACGGGCTGTCGAACGAAGACTTCGACCGCTGGATCCAGCAGGTCAAGTCCTCGGGCCAGGGCTTGTCGACGGATGCCTACCTGCAGCTCGCGCAGCCCAGCGAGCGTGTGCCGGTGCAGCGCTACGCCAGCGTGGCGCCCGGCCTCTATGACCTGATCCTGAACCGCTGCGTGGGCGGCGGCCGGTGCTTGGCCGACACCATGGCACTCGACCGCAGCCGCGGCAAGTTCGACCCGTCACGCGAGATCTGCACCGCGAGCAACACCCAGGCGGTTGCGCCTGCGTTCGCGGACGGCACTGCACGCAACGAGGGCCGGCTGCTGCTGCAGTAAGGCGCGGATCCCCTTTTCTCCCAGCGGTACTGGCCAGCTACCATCGGCCACGGTTGGTTACTTCAGGCCCCAGGTGACAAACATGCCCGAGCGCTCGGAACTCGCCAATTTGATCTTCGGACGGCTGACGTGGGAAGCCATCCCGCTGCATGAGCCCATCCTGATCGGCACCTTTGCTGTGGTGGTGCTGGGCGGGCTGGTGCTGGTCGGCGCGGTGACCAAGTACGGCCTGTGGGGCTATCTCTGGCGCGAGTGGTTCACCAGCATCGACCACAAGAAGATCGGGATCATGTACGTGATCCTGGGCATCATCATGCTGCTGCGGGGGTTTGCCGACGCGGTCATGATGCGCATCCAGCAGGCCATCGCCTTCGGCGACAACGCAGGCTACCTGCCGCCGCACCACTACGACCAGATCTTTACCGCGCACGGCGTGATCATGATCTTCTTCGTGGCCATGCCGCTGGTCACGGGGCTGATGAACTTTGTCATGCCGCTGCAGATCGGCGCGCGCGACGTCGCGTTTCCGTTCCTCAACAACTTCAGCTTCTGGATGACCACGGGCGGCGCCATCCTGGTGATGATGTCGCTGTTCCTCGGCGAGTTCGCGCGCACCGGCTGGCTGGCGTATCCGCCGCTGTCCGGCATCATCCACAGTCCGGATGTCGGCGTCGACTACTACATATGGTCGTTGCAGGTGGCCGGGGTCGGGACATTGCTATCCGGCATCAACCTGCTGGTGACTATCGTCAAGATGCGCGCGCCAGGCATGACGCTGATGCGCATGCCGATCTTCACCTGGACCGCGCTGTGCACCAACGTGCTGATCATCGCCGCTTTCCCGGTGCTGACCGCCGCGCTGGCGCTGCTGTCGCTCGACCGCTACGTCGGCACCAACTTCTTCACCGCCGACCAGGGCGGCAGCGCGATGCTGTACGTCAACCTGATCTGGATCTGGGGCCACCCCGAGGTCTACATCCTGGTGCTGCCGGTGTTCGGCATCTTCTCCGAAGTGGTCGCCACGTTCTGCCGCAAGCGCCTGTTCGGCTATGCGTCGATGGTCTACGCCACGGTGGTGATCACGGTGCTGTCCTACCTGGTGTGGCTGCACCACTTCTTTACCATGGGGTCGGGCGCGAGCGTCAATTCGTTCTTCGGGATCACGACGATGATCATCTCGATCCCGACCGGCGCCAAGATCTTCAACTGGCTGTTCACGATGTACCACGGCAAGATCCGCTTCGAGGCGCCGATGCTGTGGACCATCGGCTTCATGGTCACCTTTGTCATTGGCGGCATGACCGGGGTCTTGCTGGCGGTGCCGCCGGCGGACTTCTCGCTGCACAACAGCCTGTTCCTGATCGCCCACTTCCACAACGTGATCATCGGCGGCGTGGTGTTCGGGCTGATGGCCGGCATCCACTACTGGTTCCCCAAGGCATTCGGCTATCGCCTGGTCTCGTCCTGGGGCAAGGCCTCGTTCTGGTTCTGGCTGACCGGCTTCTACTTTGCCTTCATGCCGCTGTACTGGCTGGGGCTGCTTGGCGTGACGCGCCGGATGAACCGTTTCGACGATCCGTCGCTGCAGATCTGGTTCCAGGTCGCCGCCTTCGGCGCCGCGCTGGTTGCCATCGGCATCGCCTGCTTCATCATCCAGCTGGTGGTCAGCTTCCTGCGCCGCGATGAGCTGCGCGACCTGACCGGCGACCCGTGGAACGGCCGCACGCTGGAGTGGTCCACCTCGTCGCCGCCGCCGCAATACAACTTTGCCTTCACGCCGGTGGTGCACGATACCGATGCCTGGTGGCACATGAAGCAGAACGGCTACCAGCGGCCGCTGCAGGGCTTCAATCCCATCCACATGCCGAAGAACACCGCGGCCGGCATCGTGCTGGCGGGGCTGTCCACGCTGTGCGGCTTCGCGCTGATCTGGCACATCTGGTGGCTGGTGGTGGCGTCGTTCGCGGCGATCATCATCGGCGCGATCATCCATACCTTCAACTACAAGCGCGACTACTACATTCCGGCCGAGCAGGTGGTCGGGACCGAATCGGCGCGCACACAACTGATGGCTGGCCATGGCTGAGACCACCTATCCCCAGTACGTGAGCGGCACCTCCGCGGCGGATGACATGCCGCCGGGGGGCTTCACCTTCCACCTGACCGAAGAGCACCACCCGCAGAACGGCACGCTGCTCGGGTTCTGGCTCTACCTGATGAGCGACTGCCTGGTCTTTGCGTGCCTGTTCGCGGGGTATGGCGTGCTGGGCCGCGAATACGCGGGCGGGCCGACCGGGGCCGAGCTGTTCGAGCTGCCGCTGGTGGCGCTGAACACCACCTTCCTGCTGTTGTCGTCGATCACCTATGGCTTTGCCATGCTGCAGGTGCAGCAGAACCGGATCGCCGGCACGCAGATCTGGCTGGCGATCACCGGCGTCTTCGGCGCGGCCTTCCTGGCGGTCGAGCTGTATGAGTTCGCGCACCTGATCCACCAGGGCGCCGGCCCGCAGCGCAGTGCGTTCCTGACCTCGTTCTTCGCGCTGGTCGGCACGCACGGGCTGCACGTGACCTTCGGGATCATCTGGCTGGTCGTGCTGATGACGCAGGTGGCGCGGCACGGGCTGATCACCGCCAACAAGCGCAGGCTGATGTGCCTGTCGATGTTCTGGCACTTCCTGGACGTCGTGTGGATCGGCGTCTTTACCTTCGTCTACCTGATGGGGGCCCTGCCATGAGCGCGCACGACGAGACGCTGGACGGCCACGGGCATGGCCACGAGCACGAGGAAGACGTGGGGCCGCACGCCACGCTGGGCGGCTACCTGACCGGCTTCGTGCTGTCGGTCTTCCTGACCGCGATACCGTTCTGGCTGGTGATGGGCGGAGTGTTCGAAAAATCCCGCACCACGGCCATCGTCATCCTGTTGATCGGTGCGGTGCAGATCGTGGTCCACATGATCTACTTCCTGCACATGAACGCCAAATCGGAAGGCGGATGGAACATGCTGTCGCTGATGTTCACGCTGACGCTGGTGGTGATCACGCTGACCGGGTCACTGTGGGTGATGTTCCACCTGAACAGCAACATGATGCCCAAGATGCATCACGAGCGCACCGTGGAGCCCGGTGCGACCATCGTGCCGCCCAAGACCCCGTAGCCCCGTAGTCCCGCTTGCAAACTAATGGGCCGCTGCCTTCTGTGCGCGGCCTTGCGTACGCGGCTTCGCCGCGTGGGCTCCCGCTGCCCCGACCAGCAGCCAGCAGCACAGCTGCACCGAACGCTCCATCAGCCGGCGGCGCCCGGCGCTGTCGGCTTCGATGTAGTCGACGCACTGGTGGAACAGGTGGGGCACGACATAGGCGCAGAATTCATCGACGAGCGGTCGCGAGAGCTGCGGACAGAGTTCGAGCCGCTCGATGTCGTCGGCCATCTCGGCGGCGATGTCGTGCAGCACCGCGCGGATTGCCGCACGTAGCGCCGGCTGCGGGCCGGTGATGCCGCAGACGCCAACCACGAACGCATCGGGGTGACGCCGGGCATACAGGAACAGCGCCTCGCACGCGCGGCTGGCCACCTCGTTGGGGTTGTCGCGCGCCGCGGCCCAGCGCACCGAGCGCAGCATCGGGCGCAACTCGGCGCTGGCCTCGGCCACTGCAGTCAGCGCCAGGTCTTCCATGTCGTGGAAATGCCGGTAGAAGGTATTGGGGTTGAGGTCGGCTTCGCGCGCGATTTCGCGCAGCTTCAGGGCCGCGAAGCTGCGCTTGGCGGCGGCCAGCTTCAGCGCGGCGTCGATCAGGCGGCGTTTGCCGTCGGCAATGGCTTCCATGCGGATTAGTAGTGATGCTCGGTTTTTGGTCGACACGCTGCGTTGACACGGTGTCTACGCTTGTCTACCCTTCGCCGGGTGTAGACAATTGTCTACGTTAGACGAAGCGGCGGCAGATGGCAATCGCCCCGCCGGCCCCCGGACCTCACTACAAATAGCGCAGATCGCCCCCGAGTCATGCCGCAGCCTACCGTGTCACCGGGCACCGAAGCCCTTGCCCAGCCAGCGCATCCCGCCGCCCCGACCGCGCCCGAGCCGATCCCGCGCGATCCCGGCTGGCCCCTGGTCGGCAACCTGCTGCAGATCAAGCCGGGCACGGTGGGGCAGCACCTGCTGGCGCGCAGCCGCCACCATGACGGCATCTTCGAACTGGACTTCGCCGGACGGTGCGTGCCGTTCGTGACGTCGGTCGCGCTGGCGGCCGAGGTGTGCGATGCGGCGCGTTTCCGCAAATACATCGGCCCGCCGCTGTCCTACCTGCGCGGCATGGCCGGCGACGGCCTGTTCACCGCGCACACCGACGAGGCCAACTGGGGCAAGGCGCACCGCATCCTGATGCCGGCGTTCAGCCAGCGCGCGATGAAGGGGTATTTCGAGGTGATGCTGCGCGTGGCCAACCGGCTGGTCGATAAATGGGACCGGCAGGGCCCCGACGCTGATATCGCCGTGGCCGACGACATGACGCGGCTGACGCTCGACACCATCGCGCTGTCCGGCTTCGGCTATGACTTCGACTCGTTCGCCAGTGCGCAGCTGCACCCGTTTATCGAGGCCATGGTCGGCGCGCTGGGAGAGGCGATGTCCAGGCTCACGCGCCTTGGCCTGCAGGACCGCTTCATGCACGCGGCGCACCGCAAGTTCGACGAAGACACGCGCTTCATGCGCGAACTGGTCGACGACGTGATCAGGCGCCGCCGCGCCGCCGACGAAGGCGGGCGGCAGGGCACCGCCATGGACCTGCTCGGGCTGATGCTCGAAGCACGCGATCCCGACACCGACCAGCGCCTGGACGACGAGAACATCCGCAACCAGGTCATCACCTTCCTGATCGCCGGCCATGAGACCACCAGCGGGCTGCTGACTTTCGCGCTGTACGAGCTGCTGCGCAATCCCGGCGTGATGGCGCAGGCGTATGCCGAGGTGGATGCGGTATTGCCCGGCGACGCTGCGCCGGTGTATGCCGACCTGGCGCGGTTGCCGGTGCTCGACCGCGTGCTCAAGGAAACGCTGCGCCTGTGGCCCACCGCGCCCGCCTTCGCCGTCGCGCCGTACGCGGACACGCTGCTCGGCGGCCGCTACCTGATCCGCAAGGACCGCCGCGTGTCCGTCGTGCTGACCGCGCTGCACCGCGACCCCAGGGTCTGGGCCGATCCCGAACGCTTCGACATCGACCGCTTCCTGCCCGATAACGAAGCCAGGCTGCCGCGCCACGCCTACATGCCGTTCGGCAATGGCGAGCGCGCCTGCATCGGCCGCCAGTTCGCGCTGACCGAGGCCAAGCTGGCGCTGGCGCTGATGCTGCGCAATTTCCAGTTCACCGATGCGCACGACTACCAGTTCCGCATCAAGGAAACGCTGACGATCAAGCCTGACGGCTTCACCGTGCGCGCGCGCCGTCGCCGGCCGCACGAGCGCATCGTCGGCATGCCGGTCGCCGGAGCAGAGCAGGCGCCGCCGGCTGGCGCGGAAGTGCGGGGCGCGGGACGGGCGCTTGCGGTGCTGTGCGGATCCAGCCTGGGCACCGCGCGCGAACTGGCCGAGCAGGTCCACGCCGGCGCGCTTGCAGCGGGCTTCGACGCCACCTTGCGCGACCTCGACGAGATTGCCGATGCGTTGCCGGCCAGCGGCCTGGCCGTCATCGTTGCCGCCACCTACAACGGCCGTGCGCCGGACTCGGCGCGCCGCTTCGAGGACCTGCTCAACAGCGGCGCAGCCAGCGACTACCGCGCACCGGACCTGCGCGTTGCGGTGCTGGGCTGCGGCAATTCGCAATGGCCTACGTACCAGGCCTTCCCGCGCCGGGTATTCGAATTCTTCGCCAGCGCCGGCGCCACGCCACTGCTGCCGCGTGGCGAGGCCGATGGCAACGGCGACTTCGACCAGGCCGCGGAACGCTGGCTGGCGTTGCTGTGGCAGGCGCTGCAGGGCGGCGACGCCGCCAGCGCCTTGCCGCAAGTGCCAGCAGTGCAGGTACAGCTGCGCGGCGTGGCTGAGATCCGCGCGACGACGCTGCCGCCCAATGCGCAGGGCTTCACTGTGCTATCGAACACCGAACTGGTGAACGATCCCGACGGCCTGTGGGACTTCGCGCGCGAGGCGCCGCGGACATCCACGCGCGACATCCGGCTGCGCTTGCCGGAAGGCGTGCGCTACCACACCGGCGACCACCTGGCCGTCTATCCGCAGAACCAGCCTGAAACTGTCACGGCGATTTGCGAGCGGATCGATGTCGACCCGGACGCCATCGTCACCTTGTCCGCCGCGCCAGGGGCGGCGCGCGGGCTGCCGGTTGGCGAGGCGCTCTCCGCGCGGCAGCTGCTGACGCATTTCGTGGAGCTGCAGGACGTGGTGTCTCGCCAGACGCTGCGCAGCCTCGCACAGGCAACGCCTTGCCCGTTCACGCGGCAGTCGCTGCAGCAGCTTGCCTCGGACGATGAAGCGGCTGGCTATGCCGCACAGGTGGTGCAGCGCAGGCTGGGCCTGGGCGACATCCTCGACCGGTTCCCTGCGATCGGACTGGCCTTGGCCGGCCTGCTCGCCTGCACGGTGCCGATGCGGCCACGGTTCTACTCCATCGCGTCGTCGCCGCTGGTCTCGCCGGATGTGGCCACCATCACCGTCGGCACGGTCTGCGCGCCGGCGCTGTCTGGCCGTGGCCTGTTCCGTGGCGTCGCGTCCACCTGGTTGCAGGGCCTGGCGCCGGGCGCGGTGGTAGCGGGCGCGATCCGCACGCCCCATCCGCCGTTCGCACCCGAAGCGCCGGACGTACCGATGATCCTGGTCGGGCCCGGGACGGGCATCGCGCCGTTCCGTGGCTTCCTGGAGGAACGCGCGGCGCAGCAGGCCGCGGGGGAGGCGGTGAGGCCGGTGCAGCTGTACTACGGCTGCCGGCACCCTGCGCACGACTGGCTGTACCGTGACGACGTCGCGCGCTGGGAAGAGCAGGGCGTGGCCGAAGTCCATGCGGCGTATTCGGTCGTCGATGGCGCCCCGTGCTTCGTGCAGGATTTGCTCTGGCAGCGGCAGGCGGACGTCTGGGCGCAGCTGAACGCAGGCGCTGTGTTCTATGTTTGCGGCGACGGCCGGCACATGGCGCCGGCGGTCAGGCAAACGCTGATCCGGATCGCCGCGGAGCAGGGCGGGATGACGGAAGCGGCGGCTTCGGACTGGCTCGCGGCGCTGGTTGCGGCGGGGCGTTATCGGCAGGACGTGTTCAACTGACCAGCGTACGTACCCGCCCCCGGGCGAAAGCCGTCAGATCACAGGGACATGCAACTGGCCATCGGTGCCAAGCACACGGCCATCCGGCGTCGCCGGCAGATGGGTGAGCTCGAACGCCAGGATCTGCGGCGGCGTGCGATAGATGCCGCCGTGAATCGAAGACATGGCGCTGGTGTCGAGGGTGCGGTAACCGGCAAGGTCGCGGATGATCAGGGTACTCATGGCAGTTCTCCCAAGGATTGGCGAGCGGGGCGCTCTGACCGGGAATCGCAATCATCGTGCCTGTCGGGGGTTGGCGCAGCTTTCAACATGCCAGCGGCTCGGGGGTGATGCTGACGGCGCGCGCATCCCATGCGGTGTTGGGTGGCGCCGTACACTGGTGCGATCAGGGATGGGCGGAGTACCAACACCGGCGTGTTCGCTCCCCGTCTCCGGCACGGCCAGCAAGCGGGCGCCCTGGCCGGCACTGAGTCCCTGGATGGAAGGGTTAGAATCCTCGCGCAGGCCCACAGACCGCAGGAGAACTCATGTTTGACCACGTCAAGTTCGGCGTCAGCGACTATGCAGCGAGCAAGGCGTTCTTCCTCAAGGCACTAGAACCGCTCGGTGTTGCTGTGGTCTCGGAGGGGGTGCCGACGTATGGTGTCGAGCTTAGCTCGAAGCGCAAGGCCTCATTGTGCCTGTTCCAGACCGAGGAGAAGCCCGCGCATCTTCACCTGGCATTCACGGCCGAGAATCGCCAGCAGGTCGATGCTTTCTATCGCGCGGCGCTGGAGGCGGGCGGCAAGGACAATGGAGCGCCTGGCCTGCGCCCGCACTACCACGCGAACTACTATGCAGCGTTTGTCATTGGCCCGGACGGGCACAACATCGAAGTGGTTTGCCAGGAGCCCGGAGCGCTGACGTAGCCTATCCCGCAGAGCCCGCGGGATGAGCAGGACTGCGATGGGTGAGAAGCCCGCTTCCGCTCTGTCGAAACTTCTGCCCGATCACCCGCGCATCCGCAACAGGTCGCCGTAGGAGACCAGCTTGCGTTTCTCATTGGAAAGCGTCTTTCGCTTGTTCGTCGGGCGGGCTGGCTGGCCGCGCTCGAACTTGGCGGCGGCACGCGCGTCCTCGCGCGCGAACGCCTGCGCGGTCCTGGTTTCCGCCTTCAGGCGTTCGGCTTCCAGCCGCGCGGCTGCGCGCTCTTCGCGGGCAATATCCTGCACGGCCGACATGATTTCGGCCCTCAGCAGTTCGCGCCTCTTCCTTGCGGCGGCGCGGGCAGCCTGCAATTGCTCTTTCCTCTGGCGCAGCCAGTCCCTCCGGTTGACCGGCGCGGGCCTGGCCTCTGGCGGCACGCTCAGGCGCAAGGCCCTGCTGGTTGAAACCTTCTCGGCCAGCGTGCGCTGCGTTTCCCGCTTCGCATCACTCACGCTGCATCACTCTCCCGGCACCAAACAAATGCGCCCCATACATCACCAGTCGAAGTCCGTGAAATCATGCTGCCAACCTTACCATAGGACTCCATCCCGGGCCTGAGGGCGGCCAGAAGCCAGTCCGTGCCGGGACAGTCACAGGCTGCATAAATGCAGTACAGGACCAGGTCACGACACGGCCTATCCCGATCTATTGGGCTGTCTGGCGCAACGGCCGGAATGCCGACCTGACCTCCGCACTGAACAACTCCGGCTCTTCCCAGGCCGCAAAGTGACCGCCCCTGGCGACCTGGTTGTAATAGACCAGGTTGGGATACGCCCGCGCCAGCCAGGCCTTCGGTGGCCGGTAGACCTCGCCGGGAAAGACTGTCACTGCCGCCGGAACGGTAACGGGGCCGGTCCTTGCCGGTGTGTTGCTCGTTTCCCAGTAGATCCGTGCGCTGGATTCGCCGGTGTTCGTCAGCCAGTAGAGCGAGATATTGTCGAGGATCGCGTCACGGCCCAGCGCCCGTTCGGGATCGCCGCGCGTGTAGACCCAGTCGGCCAGCTTGTCATAGATCCAGGCCGCCAGCCCCACCGGCGAATCGGCCAGGCCAATGCCGATGGTCTGCGGACGCGTCTGCATCAGGGCGGCGTAGCCGAATCCCTTGTTCAGGAAATCCCTGGCCTCGTCGAACACCTGCTTTTCCCCGGCGCTCAGGTTAGAGGGTGCGGGCTCGCCGGTCTTCAGCGCCATGGCGAGCGCGGGCGGCAGCGTCGTGCCGCGTTCGATTCGGTTGACGTGGATGCCGAGCAGCCCTTCGGGCGCGGCGCGGCCAAGTGCGTCGGAGATGATCGCGCCCCAGTCGCCGCCTTGCGACAAGTAACGCGCATAGCCAAGCCGCTTCATCAGCACGTCCCACGCGCGGGCGATGCGGTCCGCATTCCAGCCGGTGTCCTTGGGCTTCTGTGAAAAGCCGAAGCCCGGCAGCGATGGGATCACGAGATGGAACGCATCGGCCGCGCTGCCGCCGTAAGCGGTCGGATCCGTCAACGGGCGGATGCTGTCGAGCAGTTCGAACACGGAGCCGGGCCAGCCGTGCGTCATGACCAGAGGCAGCGCGTTCTCATGGCGCGAGCGAACATGGATGAAGTGGATGTCCACACCGTCTATGTTCGTCACGAACTGGGGCCAGGCATTCAGCCTTGCCTCGGCCTTGCGCCAGTCATGCCCCGTGGCCCAGTAGCGCACGAGCGGCCGCAGCTTGTCGACTTGCACGCCCTGGGACCGGTCCGCGACGGTTTCCGGATCGGACCACCGCGTCGCCATCAGGCGGCGGCGCAGATCGTCCAGCGCCGGCTGCGGAATGCGTGCGCGGAACGGGCGGATCGCATCCGACGCCACGGCGCGCGCTGGCGCGGGCTGCGCGGCGAAAGCCAGGCGTGACGAAAACAGCGAGAGCGCCGCACTTGCCACGCCGCCCAGCAATAGGGACCGGCGCGACGGGTCGGTGGCGTTATTCGACGATTTGGCGTTCATGGAATGCTCTTTCATTGCGCGTTCGTCGGGCGGGACGGCTTGGCGGGTACCAGCAGCGCTCGATATCGGTATGGGGCTGCGTGTTCAGCATGGGCAGGCTGCCGCCGGCAATTGGCAGGGCGGAAAAGTCGGGACATGTTCATGAGGCAGGTTTGGAACAGGATGGTCCAGAGTGAGAGTTGGTTTGCCACGCGGAGTCGAGCGTCGCCGGGGTGGCCGTACCGGCGGCGCGATGCAGGCGGACTGGATCGGACTGCTGACTTGTGCCGCCTGCTGATGCGATTCAACGAAATGCGGCGCGAACGTCTGCCTCGGTTCGACGGGGATCCTGCAGATGCGGGTAGTGCCCGATGCCTGGCAGAACGGTGAATTCCGCATGCGCCTTCTGCGCGAATTCGATGCCCATTTCTTTCCGGATATAGAGGTCCTTCTCGCCCCAGACCACCTTGACCGGTGTCTTGAGCCGGTGCAGGTTCGTCTCCAGGTACGCCTGGTCCCGCGTGAAGTGCGAGTAGTAGTGATAGAAGGCGTCGGCAGACGTCATCGCGCCGTGGCTCCATCCGCGCGCCATGTCGTCCTGGAGCTCTGGCGGGATGTCGAACTGCTCGTGTGCCGGCAGGCCGCGCCGGTAGGCGTTCCTGAGGACATCGTCGCGGTTCTTGTTCAGCTGGACGCGAGCCAGTTCGGCCGACTGCTGCGATTTCAGGCTTTGCAGGCTTTCGTACATGTACTGCGGCCTGTCGAACGGGGCGAAGTCGCCGACGATGATCGCTCTTGCAATGTCCGGCGCCTCGAGCGCGAGCAGCAATGCCGGCAGCGCGCCGATATCGGTGGCGTAGATGACCAGCTGCGACGTGTCGATGCCAGCCTTGCGGATGTATGCCTGCAGGACACGGGCATAGTCCCGGGGCGCATAGGAGAACCTGTCGGCAGTTGGACGCGATGAGAGCCCGTAGCCAGGCCAGTCGATGGCATGCACTTCGAATTCGTCGCCCAGCGACTGGGCGATGTCCTTCCATGCGTACAGCGTTTCCGGGAATCCATGCAGGAACAGGACGGTTCCCTTGGCGCCGGGCTGGTGCACGACCATCCGTCTCAGCGAAATGTCCGCGTCAATTTCGATCCATCCGATTTCGGGCTGTGGCGCAGGCATCCTGGCGCCGGGGGCGGCATGGGCGATGGCCGACGCCATGGCAGCGCCAAGGATGAACACGAAGGCAAGCAGCCGCTGCAGCAGGGGTCTGGGCATGTCAGTAGTTCGTGGAAACGGCATGCGGCATCAATGGACCCAGCGCTCGACCTGCGCTTGCAGGCGCGGCCCGACCAGCAGGATCGCGGGGATCACGATCACATAGCCGATGCCCCACGAGCGCAGCCAGGTCAGCGCAAAGCCTTCCGAGAATCCCATGTTGAGGGCAAGCAGGGCGAACGAGATGATCCCCGTCGTCACGACACCCATCGACAGCGCGAAGGCGACTTTCCGTTTCAGTTGCACGTTCATGGCTACTTCCTTTCCGTAAAAAATACCGATTGGTATATTTTTGCCCAAAAAAAATCAGGTGAGATCGATGACGGTCTTCTTCACCGCCGACATGACGGCCTGGTTGTAGGCCGCGTTGTCGGTGAGCCGGGAGATCATGATCGCGCCTTCGATCAATGCGATCAGCGTGATGGCAGTCTCCTCGGGGTTGACGTCCTTCCGGAACTCGCTGGAGGCAATGCCGGCCTTGATGACCGAGACGAGATTCGCCTTCCAGCCCCGGAACGCTTCCATGGCTTTGTCGCGCAGGGCAGGGTGGGTGTCGTCGGCTTCAATCGCAGTGTTGAGCAGCGGGCATCCTCCCTTCGGGAAGCACGCAGGAAGATTCCCCAACACGCCAGTCAGGGCAAGCAGCTTTTCCTTGCTGGTGCTTTTGGTGGCCATCTGGTCCCGAACCGCGGCTTGCGCCTGCTTCCAATTGTGGTCGAATGCCGCCAGCGCTACCTCTTCCTTGTTGGCAAAGTTGCCATAGACACTGCCCTTGGTCAGGCCGGTGGCCGCGGTCATGTCTGCCAGCGATGTTCCGGCATAGCCCTTCGTGTTGAAAATGGGCGCTGTCTTCTCGACGATCAGCTGGCGGGTGCGTTCGGCTTTGTTCATGCAGGCCAGAATATACCAATCGGTATTTTTGTCAAGGACAGGCGCCAATGTGAAGGCGGGTACATGCCGCATAAGGCTTTGCCGACACACGCGCAGTCCAGTCTCATTTCCCGCTCCCTTCCTCCTTCGCCGTTTCAGTGGATCGTTCGCAAAAGCGCAAGCCCGGCGCGCGGGTTCGCTTTGCGTCACCGGCGAAAAAAGATCTTGCGCATTTAAACTACGACTCATATGATCGTAGTTAAGGGTCGTCGCTTCTCGCACCGGCCCTGTTACATGAAACCGAGGTTTGATTCAGGAGCTTGAGGATGTCGAAACGTATTCTTGTCATTGGCGCCGGCTTTGCCGGCATGTGGAGCGCACTGGCTTCGGCCCGTCTGCTTGACCAGGTCGGGCGCACCGACGTGGAAATCGCGCTGGTCGCACCGGAACCCGAACTGCACGTCCGCCCGCGTCTCTATGAGCAGAACCCGAACGGGATGAAGGCGCCGCTGCAGGAGATCTTCAAGGCCGTGGGCGTGCGGTTTATCCGGGGCAAGGTGGAACACATCGACGTCGCGAGCCGCGAAGTGAGCATTGCGGCCGCCGGTGGGGATGGCTCGTGCCAGCGCGTCGGCTATGACCGCCTGGTGCTCGCAGCGGGAAGCCGGTTGTTCCGTCCGCAGATTCCCGGCCTGGACCAGCATGCGTTCAATGTCGACCAGATCGCCGACGCCGCGGAGCTCGAATCGCATCTGCATGGGCTGGCCAGCCGCCCGGAGCGCGCCGGTCGCAATACCGTGGTGATCGCGGGTGCCGGCTTCACCGGCATCGAGACTGCCGCGGAAATGCCGGCCCGCCTGCGTGAAGTCCTGGGCGAGGACGCCGCCGTGAACGTGATCATGGTGGAGCGCAATGCCGAGGTCGGACCTGACCTGGGCGCGGGGCCGCGGCCGGTGATCACGCAGGCGCTGACCGAACTGGGCGTGACCTGGAAGCTCGGCTCCGGCGTCGCGGCCGTCGATGCGACCGGCGTCACCCTCGAGAACGGCGAGCGCATCGAGGCGGATACGGTGATCTGGACCGCCGGCGCCCGCGCCAGCGAGCTCACCGCGCAGATTCCGGGCGAGCGCGATGGCCTTGGCCGGCTGCACGTCGACCGCGATCTCAGGGTAAAGGGTGTCGAGTCGGTGTTCGCCACCGGCGATTGCGCCTACGCCGCGACCGATGACGAAGGCAACTTTGCAGCAATGTCCTGCCAGCATGCGATGAACCTCGGCCGTTCGGCAGGGCATAACGTGGCGGCGGACCTCGTGGGTGAGACGCTGATCCCGTATAGCCAGCCGAAGTATGTGACCTGCCTGGACCTGGGGCCGTGGGGTGCTGTCTACACGGAAGGCTGGAACCGCCAAGTCAAGCTGACCGGAGGCGTCGCCAAGGCGCTGAAGACGCGGATCAATTCCGAGTGGATCTACCCGCCGAGCGCGGACCGCGCCGAAGCGCTGGCGCTGGCTGACCCGCGCCGGATCGTTGTCGCCTGACGGGGCGCAGGAAGAGAAGAGGGCGATCCGGTGGGTCGCCCTCTTTGCATTGGTTCAGCCCTTGTTCGACCGGCTGGACTGAGCGGTGACACCGGCCAGGACAGCCGCGTGTGCCGCCGGGCGCATAGCGGAACGCGATCCGGCGAGCGCCGTCCGGCCTATACTTCGCCGTGGATGATGTAATACGTATCCAAGCCGTTACCTCGCGCAAAGGTCGGCCTGTGCCCGACTTGCAGCGGGGAACCACGAAACGACGCGGGCTATCGCCCCGTCATCTCCTCGGGAGGGGAATGTGGAACAACTGCTGGTTGACGCGGTAATCTTCCTCGCCGCGGCGCTGATCGCCGTGCCGCTGTCGGTGCGCTTCGGCTTTGGCTCCGTGCTGGGCTACCTGGTTGCGGGCGCGGTGATCGGCCCCTGGGGGCTGAGGCTGGTCACGGACGTCAACTCGATCCTGGACGTGTCCGAGCTGGGCATCGTGCTGATGATGTTCATCATCGGCATTGAAATGGACTTCGAGAAGCTGTGGGCAATGCGCCGCTCCATCTTCGGCTACGGCGGGATCCAGGTTGCGCTGTGCGCGGCGCTGCTGGCGGTAATCTTCATTGTCTTCGGCGTGCAGTGGCGCGTGGGCGTGGCGGCCGGCTTCGCGCTGTCGCTGTCTTCCACGGCGATGGTGATCGCGATCCTGGAGCAGAACCGGCTGATGGAGGCGCCGGTCGGGCAATCCAGCTTCGGCATCCTGCTGTTCCAGGACATCGCCGCGATCCCGATGATCGCGCTGTTGCCACTGCTTGCGCCGGTTGCGGCGGGCGACGGCATGTCGGGCGGGTGGGTTTCGGCGGCAAAGGCGCTGGCCATGATCGCGGCGGTCGTCCTCGTCGGGCGCTTCGTGCTCAAGTACGTGTTGCGCATGATCCAGCGCAGCGGCACCCGCGAGATCTTTACCATCTTTGCGTTGGCGTGGGTCATCGGCATCGCGCTGCTGATGCATGTGGTCCACCTGTCGATGTCGCTTGGCGCCTTCCTGGCCGGCCTGTTGCTGGCCGGGTCCGAATGCCGCCACGAGATCGAATCGGACATGGCCCCGTTCAAGGGCATCCTGCTCGGCCTGTTCTTTATCGCAGTCGGCATGTCGATCGATTTCTCGGTGCTGGCCAACAGGCCCCTGCTGGTGGCGGTGCTGGTAGTCGCGCTGGTAGTGGGCAAGTTCCTCGCGCTGATGTACCTGGCGAACCAGATCGGCATGCCGCGCCAGCATCGCGTCTACTTCGCCATCCTGCTGTCGCAGGGCGGTGAGTTCGCCTTTGTCGTGATGGGCGCCGCGCAGGCGGCGAACCTGATCGATGCCGAGCAGCTCTCCGTCGTCACGGTCGTCGTGGCGCTGTCGATGGCGACGACACCGCTGCTGTTGCTCGCCCACCGCAAGCTGCCCCGCACTCGCGCGGCACCGCGGCAGGCCGAAGCGGATGGCCAGTAGCCTGCCGGGCTTGCCTGCGCCGCAAGCCAACCGATCGCGCCATGGAGGTGCCATGCGATGACTGTCCTCAACTGGCTGCGCCGTCGCGGCAAGCATTCTGATGGAGCGCGCGATGCGGAGCGCGCCGCGCTGGCGGAGCGCGTGACCCGGCTCTGTCCTTACGTGCGGCTGGTCGGCGGCTATCGCAAGCGGCTTGCCCCGGCGCTGGCCATCGCAGACCGGTACGTGCGCGATGTCGTGGCGGGTTTGCCGCCGGCTTCGCCAGCAAGCGAAGCCACCTGGAACAGCGATCCGTACATCCATGCCTTCTTTGCCACGGCCCAGGACGTCATGCCGGTATTCAGCCGGTCATCGGACCTGCGCGACTATTTCAGCGGCTCGGCGTCCGCCACCGAGGCCTATTGCGTGCTCGGGATGGAAAAGCAGGAACGCCGCACGCTGGGCGTGGCGCTGGAAGGCGATGTGATGCGCACGGAGGTGCCCCAGACCACGGTCAGCTTCGTCGATCACCGGGTCAGGATCTGCGCAGCGACCGAAGCGGCGCTGCGCGAGGAAATCGCCTGCCGCATGCTGGACCAGTTCGCGTTGCAGGCACTGGCCGAGGTCGCCGGCGGCACGACCCGCCGCGACCGCATCGAGCGCGAACAGGCGTTGCTGACCACGCGGCTGCACCTGCTGGAGAAGCAGGGCGTCGGCATGCGCAGCGTGCTTGGCGAAAGCGCCGACACGCAAGCCGACGAGTCGGAGCGGCTGCGCGAGCAGGTGGCACAGAACGAGGCCGCGCTCGCCGCCCTTAGTGAAGCTGAAGCGCCTGACGCACCGGGCGGCCGGGCCGGCATGCCGGACAGGCAGCTGCAGGCGCTGGTCGACGTGCTGACGCATGCCGAAGCCAGCTTCGCGGTGGAGCGGGAGGCGGTGCGGCTGAGCCCCATGAACATCGTCGTGCCGCCGGGCAGTGCCGGGCCCGGCGCGGACCTCCAGTTGATGACCGCGCGGGTTCCGGGGAATCCGCCGCTGGTTCGCACTTTCTCGCTGGTGTGCGTGGCCCGCGTCGGGATGCTGTCGCCGATGCAGCTGCTCGACGAGGCTGCTCGCATGCTGTGACGCTAAAATCGCCTCGATCATGGTTTCATCACAGAAGGCCTAAGCGTGGCACTCCAGCAGGGTTTCATCCTTACCCGGCATTGGCGCGATACCCCGGCCGGCACCGAGGTCGAGGTCTGGCTGGCCACCGACGAGGGGCCGCGCCGGCTGCGCCTGCCGTATCAGCCGTCGATCGCATTCATCCCCGAGGCACAGCGCGAACGTGCCGAGGCGCTGCTACGCCGCGAGCGCGAGGTCGAGTTGCGCCCGCTGAAGCTGCAGGACTTTCGCGGCAGGACGGTCATGGGCCTGTATTGCCAGCAGCACCGGCAACTGATCCAGCTCGGCCGTTCGCTGCGCGACGCCGGCATCGACGTTTATGAAGCCGATATCCGCCCGCCCGAGCGCTACCTGATGGAGCGCTTCATCACGGCGCCGGTTTGGTTCGAGGGCGAACCGGACAGCGACGGCGTGCTGTGCAGCGCCCAGCTGAAACCCGCGGCGGACTACCGGCCCACGCTGCGGCAGGTGTCGCTCGATATCGAAACCAATGCATTTGGCGAGCTTTATTCGATTGCGCTCGAAGGCTGCGGCCAGCGCCAGGTCTACATGCTGGGCGCTGCGCCGCAGGAGCCGGCCGCTGCCGATTTCTCCCTTGAATACTGCGCGACACGGCCAGAGTTGCTGGAGAAGCTGAACCAGTGGCTGGCCCGGCACGACCCCGACGCGATCATCGGCTGGAACCTGGTCCAGTTCGACCTGCGCGTGCTGGTCGAGCATGCGCGGCGGTTCCAGCTACCGCTGCGCCTCGGCCGCGGCGGCGCGGAGATGGAATGGCGCGAGCACAACGCGCAGCAGCACTATTTCGCCAGCGCGCCGGGCCGGCTGATCATCGATGGCATCGAGGCGCTGCGGTCGGCCACGTGGAGCTTCCCTTCGTTCAGCCTGGAATCGGTGGCGCAGGCGCTGCTCGGCGAGGGCAAGGCGATCGACAATCCGTACGACCGCATGGATGCCATCGACCGCATGTTCGAGCAGGACAAGCCGGCGCTGGCGCGCTATAACCTGCGCGATTGCGAGCTGGTGACGCGCATCTTCGAAAAGACGGAGCTGTTGTCGTTCCTGCTGGAGCGCGCCACGGTCACGGGGCTGGCGGCGGACCGCAGTGGCGGTTCGGTGGCGGCCTTCACGCATCTCTACATGCCGCTGATGCACCGCCAGGGCTATGTCGCGCCCAACCTCGGCGAGCTGGCGCCGGAGGCAAGCCCCGGCGGCTTCGTCATGGATTCGCGCCCGGGACTCTATGAGTCGGTGCTGGTGCTGGACTACAAGAGCCTCTATCCGTCGATCATCCGCACCTTTCTGATCGATCCCATCGGCCTGGTCGAGGGACTGGCGCATCCGGACGATGCCGACTCGGTGCCCGGCTTTCGCGGCGCCCGCTTCTCGCGCACGAAGCACTGCCTGCCGGCGATCGTCGCGCGGGTCTGGCAGGGACGCGAGGCGGCCAAGCGCGACCGCAACAAGCCGCTGGCGCAGGCGCTCAAGATCATCATGAATGCGTTCTATGGCGTGCTGGGGTCAAGCGGGTGCCGTTTCTTCGATCCGCGGCTGGCCTCGTCGATCACCATGCGCGGGCACGAGATCATGCGGCAGACGCGCGCGCTGGTCGAGGCACGCGGTTACGAGGTGATCTATGGCGACACCGATTCCACGTTCGTGTGGCTGCGCCGCGCGCGCACCGAAGCCGATGCGCAGCAGATCGGCCGCAGCCTGGTGGCCTACGTCAACGACTGGTGGCGCGACCACCTGTGGCAGACCTATGGCCTGGAAAGCGCGCTTGAACTGCAGTTCGAGACCCACTTCCGCCGCTTCCTGATGCCGACCATCCGCGGCACCGACCTTGGCAGCAAGAAGCGCTACGCCGGCCAGGTGGAGCGGCCAGACGGCACGGTCGAGATGGTGTTCAAGGGGCTCGAGACGGTGCGCACCGACTGGTCGCCGCTCGCGCAGCAGTTCCAGCAGACGCTTTATGAAAAGGTCTTCAACCGCGAGCCGTACCAGGACTATGTGCGCGACATCGTGCGCCGCACGCTGGCGGGGGAGCTCGACGCGCAGCTGGTCTATCGCAAGCGGCTGCGGCGCAAGCTGGAGGAGTACCAGCGCAACGTGCCGCCGCACGTGCGGGCCGCCCGCATCGCCGATGATTACAACCAGCGCCACGGGCGCCCGCGCCAGTACCAGCAGGGCGGCTGGATCAGCTATGTGATGACCATGGCAGGGCCGGAGCCGCTCGAGTGCCGTTCGGCCCCGATTGACTACGACCACTACGTCGGCAAGCAGCTGCAGCCGATTGCCGACGCGATCCTGCCGTTCCTGGACGATGATTTCGAGCGGCTGCTGACGGGGCAGATGACGTTGTTTGCGCAGTAGGGCAGCGTTGCCGCCCCGGGCACGTCAGTCGCGGATACTGTTTATCGCGGCCATCAGGTCATCAGGATGGACCATCAGTTCGCGCACTTGCCACAGCGTGGGATATTGGTTGAGCACGCTGTGCCAGCGGGGCGATTCCAATAGCTGGTGCCAGACCGGCTCAAGTACGGCCATATCCGCGGTATCCGCGGTATCCGAGGTTTGCGCAGTTTGCGCGAGCGCCAGCGCGCTGGCGAATTCAAGGCTGGCGTGCGCCGACAGCAGCTGCATCCGGCTGGCGGCACCGAGCAGGCGCGGTCCGGCTTCGGCTGGCGCATCACAGCAATACAGCACCGTGCCGGCAACGCCGGCCGCGTCGGCGCGCAGCGCGCTCAGCGAGGCACCATGGAGGCGTACCGTTCCTTGCCGCGTCTCGAACGCATAGACCGCGTCCTTGTCGGCATGCGCCAGCAAGCGCAAGCCGCGCAGCAGCTTGGGCAGGTCGGTAGTGGCGGCATCGACGGAGGCCTTGGCCTCCGCGAGCAGGCAGATCTCCCAAACCGGTATTTCCTCGATCGGCGGCAGCTGCCTGAGCAGGACCGCATCCCATTCGGTCTTGGCGCGTTCATGCTCGGCGGGGATCGAAGCCGGTACGCGCATCGAGGTCACGACGCGGTATGACGCGCTCGCTCGCTCGGCCTCATTGAGTCGCTGCGCCAGTGCCTCCAGTGCCTGTGCGGTCTGTGCTTCGGTGGCAGCGCCCCGCTGGCGGGCGGCAACGCCTTGCGCACTGGCGCCGGCGCTGCCGGAGCGGGGGCCATGCCGTTCCCACAGCAGCTGGTACTGGTGCACCTGGTCATCGGACGCCAGCGCATCAAGACGCTGCAAGCGCTTCAGCGCGGGACTGTCGAGCAGCCTGGCGAGGCCCGGGGCCCCGTTCGCGATCTCCGGCAGATCGGCCAGGCTGCGCACGGCATCGTGCAGCGCGGACCACGATGACGCGGCGGCGCAGGCGTGGAGCCGGGCCAATGCCTCGCGCCACGGACCTGGCACGAGGCGTTGCTGCCGGCCCGGATGGGCGATCGCATTGACGGCGGCCCGGATTTCGCGGCGGTCCTGGTCGGCGCCCGCGGACAGCGAGGCGTACTCGCGCACGTGCGGCGCCCGGTGCCGCATGACCATGGCCAGGAACACCGGGTCGCCCGCATCCGCGCGCAGCGCTTCGCGGATCAGTTGCGCGAGCGCGTCGATGAAGCGTTCCTTCAGTGCCGCGGCGGGTGCTTCGCCTCGTGCCACGGTGGCGCGCGCCTGTTCGATCGCGAGCGCGAGCGTGGTGGCCGGGCTGGGCGACTGCCGTTCGGAAATTGCAGCGGCACTGGCCGGCAGGCGGTAGCGGCGCGCGACGGTGCGAAGCGTTGCATCGAGTAGGGAAGGTGCGGGCAACGGTGGCATGGCAGAGGACGGCACAGGGGTAATCAAGGGCGACGCACGCGGACCTGGTCAAGTCTCGGCAATCCACAACGGTTTGTCCATCGCCGGGACGGCTCACTGTACGTTAGATCCGGTTTTTCGGCATACGGCGCGTTGCCGGCAATCCGGCCGCGAGCGCCGCTGGCCGCATGGGCGTCGCGGCGTTTCCACAGCCCGGCTCGTGTGCTTCCTTATTCGCCTTGCGCCGTAATAGAATCGGGCCTTTACAAAATACCGTGCGGGGTACCGACAGGCTTGACGCGCCCTGTCGTCATGGTCCCGGCATGACAACGATTCCCGGCGACAGCGTGGCCGGGCAGGGCGGGTCGATTCACCGTATGCACGCATTCACGTATGACGCCGTCCTGGCGAATGACGAAGCGGAATGGGCCCGCGACGACGAGGCGGATCGCGCGCCGCCATCCCCCGCCGGGCGGCACGGTTGGGCCTTGCTGGAAGCGTCGGAAGGACTGGCCCTGCATGTCAGCGCGACCGGCCAGATCCTGCACGCCACCCGTGCGTCGGGGGCGCTGCTGGGCCTTCCGTACGAGTACCTGGCCCGTGCGGCCATGCGCGACATTCTTCCCCTGGGCGAATACAAACGCACCGCCGCGCTGTGGCAGGCCTGCCTGCTGGATGGCCAGGCCCGCCGGACCACCGTCCGGTTCACGGATGCCTCGGCGGGAAGCCGCTATCTCGATATGCGGATCCGCCGCGACGCCGACGAGGCGGGGCAGGCGTCGCTGCTGCTGTTCGGGACCGATGTCACGGCGTGGACGCAGAAGCTGCAGCAGCTGACGGAACAGTCGCAGATCGATCCATTGACCGGGATCGGCAACCGCGACCTCATTCGCGGCCGGATTGAACAGTACCTGGCCGGGCAGCATCCGGCGGGACACCGGCTCGCTGTCGCGCTGATGGACCTGGACGGGTTCAAGAAGATCAACGATTCCCTCGGGCATGGCGCCGGCGATGCCTTGCTGAAGGAAATGGCGGCCCGTTTGCGCGGCGTGCTGCGCGGGACGGACACCGTGGCGCGGCTGGGCGGCGATGAATTCGTCCTGCTGCTGGAAGACATCGCAACCGACGAGGCCGCCGCAGACATCCTGGACCAGGTCATGCGGATTTGCCGGCAGCCCTTCCAGCTATCGGCGCGCCAGATCCGAGTCACCACCAGCATCGGGCTGGCCTTCGCCACCGGCGGCGAGGATTCCGACGCCGAGTTGCTGCGACGCGCCGACCGGGCCATGTACGAGGCGAAGGCGCTGGGCGGCAATCGCTGTTTCCGCTATTCGCCGGAGTTCGACGAGAAGCTGAACGAGCAGTTCCGCATCGAGCAAGACCTGTTCGAGGCCGTGCATCACGGCGAATTGTCGCTGCAGTACCAGCCCATCGTCAGCCTCGACGGCAGCAACCTGTGCGCGGTCGAGGCGCTGATGCGATGGGAGCGGGCCGGCCGCGCCGTGTCTCCCGAGGTTTTCGTGCCGGTCGCGGAAAACAACGGCCTGATCCATCATCTCGGCGCCTGGGTGCTGCGTTGCGCCTGCGCCCAGCTTGCCATGTGGGATGCGAAGGGTGCGCAGGTCGGCTACGTGTCGGTCAACGTGTCGCCGGTACAGTTCAGCCATCCCGGCTTCGCCGACCAGGTGCGCAGCGCGATCCGCGATACCGGTGTCAGCGCCGGCCGGCTGGTGCTGGAAATTACCGAAGGCGCGCTGATGATCGATCCCGAAGCGGCGGGCAGCGTGCTGACCGAATTGCGGGCGCTGGGCATCCGCTTTGCCGTGGACGATTTCGGCACCGGCTACTCCAGCCTGTCGTATCTGCGCCGGTTTCCGTTGTCGGCACTGAAGATCGACCGCAGCTTCGTCGCCGACATGGCCGACTCGCCGCACGCGCAGACCATCGTCTATGCGGTGCTCTCGCTGGCGCGCGAGCTTGGGCTGGCGGCAATCGCCGAAGGCGTCGAGACGGCATGCCAGCGCGAGCTGCTGGCCGCGCAGGGCTGCGAGATGGCGCAAGGCTGGCACTATGGGCGCGCGATGAGTCCCGCCGACCTCGAGGCGGCTTTCGCCGCGGGCAGGTGGCGCCTGGACGCCCCGACCTTGTTGCCGCGGTGAGGCATGGCCATGGATAAGCAGGAGGCATTCCTCGACCAGCTATGGGCCAGGCTCGCCGAGCAGGGCGATTTCCCGACGCTGCAGTATTGCATCGATCATGTCTTCAGTTCGCTCGATGCGGAGCGGAACGTCGGCGAAATGGCCAGCAGCATCCTGTCGGACTTCAGCCTGTCGCAGAAGATCATCCGGCTGTCCAATTCCGCCATGTACCGGTCGTTCGGCGGCGAGGTCACCACCGTTTCGCGCGCGATCATGGTGCTGGGGGTGGATACGGTCATCCACCTGACGCTGGGCGTGCGCGTGCTCGACTTTTTCCAGACCATGCCGGAAAACCGGCCACGGGCCGCGCAAGCGCTCAAGCAGGCCATGGTGGCGGCGGAATTCACCCGGACACTGGCCGAAGCGCGCGGCATCGCCGACGGGGAAGAGGCCGTGGTTTGCACGCTGATGCACCATGTGAGCCGGCTGCTGCTGGTCCTGTATGTGCCGGAGGCGTGGGACCGCATTGCCGCCATGTGCGAGGCCGGCGAGCAGGCCGGCGCGCAGATCGGCGAGGACGATGCCTGCCGCGAAGTCCTGGGCGTGTCGCTCGGCGAGATCGCCCGGGCGGCTGCCGTCAAATGGCGCCTGCCTCCGCTGATCGCCGGCGCCATGAGCGCGCCCCCGTTGCCGGAAGGCGCCATGCCGGAGACGCATGCCGGCTGGCTGGGCGCCGTTGCCCGGCTGTCGTCGCAGGCGGCCGCTTCGATCCTGGCGGGGCAGGATGATCCATTGGCCGAAAGCCCTGTTCGGGCCAACAGTTCCCTACGCGCCGACAGTCCGCTGCAGGCCGCCAATCCGTTGTTGGCCGCGGCGCAACGGCTCGGCCTGGAGCCGGCGCATCTCGGGCAGGCGCTGGCACAGGCCAGGGCGCTGACGACCTCGATGGCAGCCACGGACGCCGCCAGCCAGGCCGGCGACGACGCCGGCCAGCAAGGCAGCAAGCCCGCCGATGCGCTGGCCAGGCTGCAGCGCGCCGTCGCGGAAGTCCGGCAGGAGGGCGGGGCGATGTCCATTGCCGAGCTGGCGCCCTTTGCGCTGGAGTCGGCAATGCGCGCGCTGAACTTCTCGCGCTGCTTCCTGATGCTGCTCAACCCATCGGCCAGGCGCTTCGGCGCGCGGCTCGGCTTTGGCGAGGGCATGCGCGAGAAGCTCGACCAGCTGTCCTTCGAAGAGGGCTTCGTTCCGGACGTGTTCCACTTCGCCACGCTGGCGGACCGGCCTTTGCTGATCGAGGACACCTTTGACAGGGAGGCCGCGCACCGCGTGCCGCGCTGGTATCGCGAAGCCATGCCCGATGCCCGCGCGCTGCTGCTGATCCCGGTGCGGGTGCGCAATCGCTGCGTGGCCCTGATCTGCGGCGACTGGGGCGACGCGCGCTTCACCGGTGCGCTGAGCGCGGAGGAGGCCGACGCGATCGTCCAGCTGGCGGCGGAGATTTCGGCCGGCTTCCTGCGGTCGGCGCCGGCGCGATAGGCGGGCAGGGCAGGCGCGGCTGGCGGCGCCGCGCTCACGCGGGAAATGGCCTGGAACAGCCCGTTCCAGGCGGCGTCGCCCCACGGCGTGCCATAGACGGAATGCAGCCGCCACGCCAGCCAGGCGGCCAGGCCGCGGCGCCGGGTCCAGTGCCCTTGCCCTACGAAAACTTGCGGATCAGGTGTTGCAAGCGATCGCAGGCGGCCGGGACCTGGTGTTCAATCGCTGTCGCGACACCAAGAAGCAGGCCAGACCGCTGCGTGGAGGCAGAGCAGTACCAGCCCGATAACGGTGCGGGCGCCAGCCCGTAGGCATAGGCTTCCCGGGCGATCCTCTTGTCGTCGGCGCCGTCCGGCAGCCTCACCACTACGGCAAGGCCTGCCGGATAGGCCTGGAATCCCCTGGCACTGAGCGCCGCCAGAAGCGCATCGCTGCGGGCTGCGTAAATGCGTTTCATTCGACGCAGATGCCGCATATAGTGCCCATCGCGCATAAACTCGGCCGTCGCCATCTGCACCGCCGGCCCGGGCGCGGAAGCAAGGCAGGCGACGACTTCATCGAAGCGCGATACCAGGCCGGGCGGCACGACGACGAAGCCGAGCCGCAGCGTCGGGCTGAGCGTCTTGCTGAAAGACCCGATATGGATGACCCGTCCCGCCCGATCCTGCGATGCCAGTGCGGGAGCCGCCCGGCGCCTCAGCTGGAGTTCGCCAAGGTAGTCGTCTTCGATGATCCAGGCACCCGCGCGGCTTGCCCATTCGAGCAGTTGCACGCGACGACCGAGCGACAGTGTCGGGCCCAGAGGCGCCTGTTGCCCTGCGGTGACCAGGGCCACCGCGGCATCCGGTGCATGCTCTTCGCCATAGCTGACGTCGATGCCATCTTCGTCCACAGGAACGGGAACCGTCGTGAGCCGGGAAAGTGACATGGCCCTGCGACTGGGCATAAATCCGGGGTTCTCGACCCAGGCTTTTCGGCCCTCGGCCTGAATCACCCGCAGCGTTACACCGAGCGCCCCCGAAAAGCCTGTGGTAATGAAGATCTGCGAGAGCTGACATTCAATACCTCGCGACAAGGCCAGGTGTGCGGCGATTTCCCGCCGGAGTTCATGCTCGCCGCGCGGATCCGGGTAGGCCGCCGGCGCCTCCACCTCGTCACGTGCCGCACGCGATCGCAGCCGCGCGAACAAGGTGGCAGGGAAGCAATCCGATGCCGGCACGCCCATCTGAAAGACCGCGGGACCGGGCAGGAAGTGCTGGTACAGCTCCGAGCGCAGATCCGACTCGACCGAGCGCGCCTGTTCCGCGACAGGCCTTGCGACCGCGGTATGGTCGGAAACCCTGGTCCCGCCGGCGCGCGACGAGACCACCAGTTGCGCATCGGTCAGCCGCTCGTACGCTGTCTTGACGGTGCCTCGAGCCACTCCAAGCTGGGCAGCGAGGTCCATCCACGAAGGCAATCTGGCGCCCGGAACGAGTACGCCACTCTCGATGGCAGCGGTGATACCCAGCCGTATCTGTTCCGCCAGTGAAGTCCTGGACGCACGGTCCAGCTTCAGCCCCAGGATCTTCGTCATCGCCTCTGGTGCATTCAGAAATTGCGTTTTTGGTTCTTTTTTGTGA
Organism: Cupriavidus sp. L7L; assembly: GCF_004353535.1. Classification (NCBI taxonomy): domain Bacteria; kingdom Pseudomonadati; phylum Pseudomonadota; class Betaproteobacteria; order Burkholderiales; family Burkholderiaceae; genus Cupriavidus; species Cupriavidus sp. L7L. The sequence continues at coordinate 197,866 of NZ_SMNY01000017.1, read as the reverse complement.
ACCAGGTGGAGCGCATGATTCTAGCCTCCAAGGAGCCAAACATGAAACTGCAACGCTTTCTTCTCTCGCTGGTGGCGGCTACGGGCATGGCCTTTACCGGGGTCGCTTCGGCCCACGGCGCGGGCGACACGGTCAAGCCCAACTTCTCGAAAGAGATTCCCAATATCCCAGGCAAGTCGCTCATTGCCGTGGAGGTTTTCTATCCGCCGGGTGGCGCTTCGCTGCCGCATAGCCATGCCAAATCGTCGTTCATCTATGCATACGTCGTTTCGGGCAGCATCGCGAGCAAGGTGAATGACGAACCGGAACGTGTGTACAAGGCGGGGGAGAGCTTCTTCGAGGAGCCTGGCTCCCGCCATCCGGTGAGCCGCAACGCGAGCAAGACAAAGCCGGCAAAGCTGCTGGCCGTGTTCGTGGTCGACTCGGCCGACAAGGAACTGACGATCAACGACAACTAGGAGTTTGAAATGAGACTGGATTACACCAAAGCATCGCCGGGCGGTGTCAAGGCATTTGGCGGCGTGTACGGCTATGTCATGCAATCGGGCCTTGAAGACGTGCTCGTCGAACTGGTCTATCTGCGCGTGAGCCAGATCAACGGGTGCGCTTATTGCCTCGACATGCATACCCGTGACCTGATCAAGAAGGGCATCACCCCTGCAAAGCTCGCGCTCGTGCAAGCCTGGCATGAAGCAGGGCCGTTGTTCAGCGACCGCGAGAAGGCCGCACTCGCATGGGCTGAGTCGGTCACCCTGGTGGCGGACACACATGTGCCCGAGGAGGACTTCAAGGCCGCGGCCGCGGTGTTCAGCGAGAAAGAACTCGCTGACCTCACGATGGCGATCAGCCTGATGAATGCCTATAACCGGCTTGCCATCAGCTTTCGCCGCGCACCGGATTCCGCGCTGGCTGCGCAAGACTGAGGCCTGTCGTCCCTCTGTATCGAGCGGAGCCGGTTGCCAGGAAACGCGCCTGTCCTGGCGCGTTTTTTCCTGATTGCCGCCAGCAGTTCCTTCGGCGGCTTCCTGGTCAGCAGCAACAGCCCTGGCACGAAGAATTTCGCTTTTCTTGACCGCCTCCTCGTTCCTGGGGTGAATCCGAAATGACTTGCACGGCATTCCAGTCTGGCTCGGCTTCCATCCGCCCGCCGGTACGACCCACTGCACCCCCACTACAACACGGCTTACCGCTCCCACAAAAAGATTCACTTCACTTCCCACCTTCCGTCATAGAAGATTCCCCAGCATCTCCATCTCCGGCCTGAAGCCGCATGCGGCCGGGCGATTGTCCAGTCAATTGGGAGTTCACCATGGCACGCATACCGGCCCTGACCCTGCTTGTCATCGCGCTGGCGGCCTGCAGCAGCACGCCGCCCGCGCCGCCACCCGCAACGCCCGCGTCATCGGCCGCATCCGCCGCGGGACCGGCCGGTAACGTGCAGGCACAGGCGCAACCCCAGCCGAACGCAGTCGACCCTGCAACGATCCAGGCGCTCAACGACATGGGCAAGTACCTGCAATCCCTGCGCCAGTTCGAGGTCTTTATCGACCTGTCTGGTGAACGGGTGCTGCAGGACGGCCAGAAACTGCAGCACACCGCCACGGCGGACCTGGATGTGCAGCGGCCGGACCGGCTGCGCGCGCTGATGCGCAGCGCGCGCTCGCAGCGCGACCTGATCTATGACGGCAAGCAGGTCACGCTGTATTCGCCCGCGCAGAAGTCGTACTCGCAGGTCAACTTCAGCGACAACCTGGGCGTGCTGGCGCAGCGGCTGCGAGAACGCTTCGGCGTGGAGATTCCGTCGGCCGACCTGTTCCTGTGGGGCACGCCTGCGGCGCCGCTGGACAACATGGAATCGGCGATGAACGCCGGCCAGGACATCGTCGGCGGCGAGTTGTGCGACCACTATGCCTTCCGCCAGGGGCAGCTCGACTGGCAGATATGGATCGCCAGCGGCAACCGTCCGCTGCCGCGCAAGCTCGTCATCACCAACCGGGCCGACGAGGCCAGGCCGCAATCGGTCACGCTGTACAAGTGGAACCTCAATCCGAAGTTCGGCAATTCGGCGTTCGCCTTCACGCCGCCCAAGGACGCCAGGAAGGCGGAGTTCGTTCCACTGAAGGCCACCCGGTAACGGGACCATGGACAAAAGGAGCATTGCCATGACCTACACATTCGCAAAGCCGCTCGCAGTGTGCTCGGCCGCGCTCGTGCTGGTGGCCTCCGGCTGGACACCGGTGGCCGAGGCCGCCCGCGGTGGCGGCGGGCATGGCGGCGGTGGCGGACCTGCCGCGGGCGGTGGACACGCTGCCGGCGGCCAGCGCGCCGCTGCCGGCGGCGCCAACCGCGAAGCGCGGCAGGTGAACAACCAGCGTGCCGACGCGCGCACCAACAACGTCCGCAACACCAGCGTCAACAACGTCAACGCCAACCGCAACGTCAACGTCAATACGAGCCGTAACGTCAACGTGAACGTCGACAGTCATGGCGGCTGCTGCGGCTGGGACAACGATTACCACCCGGTGGCGACGGCCGCTGCGGTCACGGCCACTGTCGCCGTGACGTCGGCGGTGGTGGGTTCCATGGTGCGCTCGGTCCCGCCGAGCTGCGTGCCGGTCAACTACGGCGGCATGGTCTACCAGCAGTGCGGCAGTACCTGGTACATGCCGCAGGGCGCGCAGTACGTCGTGGTCAATCCGCCGTACTGACGACAGGCCTGGGCGCGCCGGCGGGCTACCTCGCCGGCCCGGCGGGCTTACCCATGGCGCCGCTGCAAGTCATGGAATGACACCAGCTCGCCGGCCATCGCACTGGCGGCCACGGTGGGCGGGCTGGCCAGCCACACCTGCCCGGGACCCGAGCGCCCGGGGAAATTCCGGTTGATCGAACTCACTGTCACTTGCCCGGCCCGTTCCGACGAACCCGGGCCGCAGTTGGCGCACGCCCCGCACGATGGCTGCAGGATGCGCGCGCCGACCGCATGGAACGTTTCCATGTAGCCCTGGCGGATGCAGTAGTCCCGGACGTCGGTGGTGCCGAACTGCAGGTAGAGCGTGACATGCGGCGGCAGCCGCAGGCCGCGCTGCACCGCCCAGTGCAGCACCTCGTGATACAGGTCGAAGTCCTCGCGCTTGCCGGCAGTGCAGGAGCCGCCGTAGGCGATATCCACGCGCACGCGCCGGTCCAGCGCGGCCAGCGGCAAGCCGTTGCCGGGGTCGCCGGGGCGGGCCACCATCGGGCCGAGCGTGCTGCAGTCCAGTTCGATGGTGGCCGCGAAGGCGGCATCGTCATCGCTGCGCATCCACGGCTCGATCACGAAATCGATGCCCCGGCGCTCCCTCAGGAATCGCACCGTCTGCGCATCCGGCGCGACGATGCCGGTGAAGCCGCCCAACTCGGCGCACATATTGGTCAGCGTGGCGCGTTCGTCGATGGACATCGCGCGCACGACGGGACCGGTGAACTCGAACACCTTGCCGACCCCGGCGCCTGCCTTGACCCCGGCCTGCGCCAGCAGGTGCAGCACCACATCCTTGGCCGTGACGCCAGGCGCAAGTGCCCCGTGGAGCGCGACGCGGATGCCCTCGGGCATGGTCATGCGCACCGCACCCGTCACGAACGCATTGGCCATGTCGGTCGTGCCGACGCCGAAGGCCACGCAGCCCAGCGCGCCGCTATGCGGGGTGTGCGAGTCGGTGCCCACCACGACCTGTCCCGGCAGTGCATAGCGCTCGGCCATCATCGCGTGCGAGATGCCCGCGGCGTGGCTGCCGTCGTCGGTGCGGGACGCTTCCTCTGTGAGCGTGCGGTGGCAACGCAGCTGGTAGGCGTCGACGAACTCCCGCTGTGCCGCGCACATCCGGGCAATGTTGTCGACCAGCCCGCCACGCACATGCGCGGGGCTTTCATTGACGTAGGAGGTATGGTCCTCGAATACCACGATGCGCTCGGGATCCTCAAGCCGCAGCGGCCTGCCAAACGTGGCGTGCAGCATGTGGGCGCACATGCCGGTGTAGTACTCGTGGATAAAGCGCCAGTCGGCGCGCACGAAGATGCCGTCGCCCGGTTCCGGGCCCGCCAGGGATATCGGCGTCACGGGCGTCGCCAGCAGGTGGCGGTGGACGATCTTCTCAAAGAGGGTTTGCGGTGCCGCGGGCGGCGTCGCGGCGGCCGGTTCGACCTTGCCCAGGTATTGCCGGCCGAACTTCAGCAGCCCGCCGCTCAGCAGGATGGCGGCGGCCAGCGCGTCGCGCCCGGCCACCAGCGCTTGCGCGGCGATCGGCTCGCCGGCCTGCAGGCGCGCTAGCAGGCCGAAGTCGGTCGAGGTGAACAGGCCGATGTTGTCGGCGTTCTGTCGGTAGATGCGCTCGAAGCTGCGCGCGATCACCAGCCGGATGCCGGCGAGCTTTTCTGCCGCCGGGCTATGCTCGCGCGACGATCCCTTGCCGTAGCGGTTGCCCGCGACCGTCACCGAGAAGCCGCCCTCGCGGATCGCGCCGGGCGCGACCGGGCAGGTGCCGCCGACCTTGTAGCCGGTATAGGGGTAGCGGCCGAGCTTGTCGTCATAGTGCGTCAGGATCGGCACCGGCGTGATCTCGTCGGTGGACACGTCGTCGCGCAGGGGCCCGGCTTGCTCAGGCGTGAGGGCCTCGCCTTGCAGCTGGCGCGCCATGGCATCCGCCGAGTCGGCGAGGAACAGGATGCGGCCTGCGAAATCTTGGGCGCTCATGCGGGTCTCCAGTGGCATATTGGCCGCACTTTACTGGCTGCATCGCGCCGGCACGAAGCGCTGATCCGGCATGTCTGCTATCTGCGGGTGGCATATCAGGGTTAACCCATGTGTTCGGCGTGGTGCATGCGGCAGGCATGTGCGCAGGCGTTAGTATTCGGCGACACGCGGCTCGCCGCCGGCATCCTGAAGACCATGCACCGCATCGACCCCGTCAATATCCAGCTGTTCCTGGCCGCGGCACGCGAAGGCTCGATCAAGCGCGCGGCGGAGACCGAACACATTGCGCAGTCGGCGCTGAGCCGGCGCATCGCCGAACTGGAGCGCAGCCTTGGGGTGGTGCTGTTCGTGCGTTCGCCCGCCGGCGTGGTGCTGACCGATGCTGGCGCCCGCGCGCTCGAACTGGGCCGCAAGCTCAATGAGGACATCGCCAGCTTCGCGCGCGAAGTGCAGGATCTCGGCGACCAGGTGGCCGGCGTGGTGCGCGTGTCGGCCAGTCCGTCGGCCATCATCGGCTTCCTGCCGGAGCGGCTGCATGCGTTCAAGGCGGCGCATCCGCTGGTCGAGATCGCGCTGTACGAACGTTCCACTGCCGAATCGATCCGCGCCTGCCTCGATGACCGCGTCGACATCGGCATCGGCGTCGAGGCCAAGACGCCTGCTGGGCTGGAGTCGTGGCCGTTCGCCAGCGATCCGCTCAATGTCGTGCTGCCGTCGTCGCACCGGCTGGCGCGGCGCAAGCGCATCCGCTATGCCGAAGTGCTGGAGCATCCGCTGGTGGTGGTGCAGCCCGGCGGCGCGCTCGACCAGGAGCTGCGCGAACAGGCGGCGAACCTGCGCCTGCCGTTCAACCAGAGCGTGACGGTGTCAAGCTTCGAAGCCGCATGCCGCATGGTCGAGGCCGGCCTGGGCATCGCCGTGCTGCCGGCCAGTGCCGGCGCTGCCTATGCCGGCACGCGCGGCTTTGTGCGCGTGCCGCTCGACGAGCCGTGGCGCGAGCGGCAGCTGCTGATCTACGCGCCCTACAAGCAGCCGCGGCTGCGCGCGATCGCGGCCATGATCCGCGCGCTCCAGCCAGGCACCACGGAGGCTATGCCGGGCTGAGATAGCCGGTCCAGCGGATTAGCACTCTGCCGCGCAGCGACGCAGCCCTACACTCCGACCCAAGGCCACCGCCCACGGTGCGATTTCAATAAACGGAGACAAGGAATGCGGACAACGCTGTTTCGGCGGGCGTGCCATGCGCTTGCGGGTATCACCACACTGGCCATGCTGGGCGGCCTGCCTGGCGCGGTCAACGCCCAGGAAACCAGGCCGGTCAGGCTGATCGTGCCAACCCAGCCGGGATCGCAGGCCGACGCCGTGGCGCGTGCGCTGAGCCAGCCGCTGGGCAAGCACCTGGGCCAGTCGGTGGTGATCGAGAATATTGCCGGTGCCGGCGGCGTGCCGGGTACGCAGCAGATCGTCAGGGCGCCGAAAGACGGCTCGACGCTGGGCCTGATCTCGTCGAACCACGTGATCAACCCGTTTATCTACAAGAGCCTGCCCTATGACTCGCTCAAGGACATCACGCCGATCACGGTGATCGGCACGCTGCCGCTGGTGCTGGTCGTCAATCCTGCCGTCAACGCGCAAACCACCCGCGAACTGGTCGCGCTGCTCAAGTCGAAGCCGGGCGAGCTCAACTATGGCTCGTCGGGCAACGGCACGGTGCTGCATCTGGCCGGGCAACTGTTTGCCAGCGAAGCGAAGGTCGATATCCGGCATGTACCTTACAAGGGCGCGGGTAACTACACTACGGACCTTGTCGGCGGCCAGGTGCAGGTCGGCTTCCTGACGGTGCAGGCGGTGCTGCCGCTGCTGAAGGCCGGCAAGCTGAAGGCCATCGCCGTGTCGACCGCCCAGCGCGTGCCGGCTCTGCCGGACGTGCCGACGCTGGCGGAGTCGGGCCTGCCGCGCTACAGCTTCGATGCCTGGCTGGCGATCGTGGGCCCGGCGGGCCTGTCGAAGGCGAACGTGTCGGCGTTGCAGTCGAAGATCCAGGCCACGCTGCAGGAGCGCGACGTGCAGGTGCATCTGGCGGGGCAGGGCGTGGTCGTGGCGGCCACCGGTGCCGACGCGGCCGTGCCGTTCTTTCGCAGCGAGCTGGACAAGCATGCGAGGATCGTCAGGCAGGCGGGCGCGACGCTGAACTAAGGCAACGTGCCTGACACCGGGGGCCCGCCGCTTGCGGCGGGTCCTTTTCCTTTTGCACTCCCTACAGCGCGGCGCAGTCTTCCGGATCCGCGACAGCCGCACGCGGCACCGGCTTGGTTGTGCTTGCCACGGGCTTCGGTGCCGGTTGCCCAGGGCCGGGAGCCAGGGCCTGTCCCAGACGCGCATCGCGTTGCAGCGCCACATGGACGGCTTCGCCCTTGCTGCGGACGCCGAGCGCCTTGTAAAGGGCGTTGCAATGGCACTTGACCGTCGCCACTGAAACGTTCAGCTGCCGGCTGATGGTCTTGGCGGGATAGCCGCGTGCGAGCAGTACGAGGATTTCGTACTGGCGCGGCGTGAGGCCGAGCGCGTGGGCCTCGCCGGGCGAACGGACGTCGGCCACCGTGTCGTCGTTTGCAGTGAAGGCGCCTTTGGCGCGGCGCTCCGCGTTTCGTCCGGCGCTGCCTTGGCGCATGCCATCGTGCGATGCCGGCGCAGTATCCGGTGCCATATCCGGTTCCAGCGCCGCCCGCCGGCTGAACGGCCTCAGGCTGACCTGGTAGCCGCTGCCGACCAGCCGGATCGCTGCTTCCAGCACATCGGGCTGCACCGATTTCGGCAGGCAACCCACGACGCCCGCCGTGACCTTGTCATCGACCCAGTTCCGGGGCGCGATGTCGCAAAGTACCAGCAGCCGCGCCGCGGGCCAAATCCTGCCGACCTGGCACAGCAGCTGCCATGCAGCCTCCGGATCGTCCGGCAGCCCCAGCACGACCAATGTGATGCCTTCGCCGGCAGCGCAGTGCCCCGCGAGTTCAGCCGGGTCGGCGGTAACGAGCTCGCCGACGGCGTCGACGTTTTCCAGTGTCCTGCGCAACGCCACCCGCAGCAAAGCGTGGGATTCAATCAACAGCACCTTCATTGCACATGTCTCTCTTGCGCGCGGACGCGGCGCCGCGGCCGCGGCAGGGAGCGGCATGCGGCATCGTACGTCCGGCGGCCGTGATTTATGCGGCGGCTCGCGTTGCGACTGGCGACATGGTGGCGTGGCTCAGCCTGGATTGCGCAAGCTCGACCGCTTGCTGGAAGCGGGCCTGCGCCAGCTGGGCAAGCCCGGCCTGCGTTTCGGACGCGATTTCATACAGCTGCCGCGTGTAGGCGCAGGCCTTGTCTGCGGCAACGGGCGTCAGGCCGTTCTGCATGTCGAGGACCTTGCGCAGGTCCCTGCTGGCCAGCAGCGCCTGCATCCGCTGCTGGCTTTCGTCGAAGGCTGCCTGCGCGGTCTGCAGGTTCAGCTCGGCGATCCGCTGGAAGCCGGCAAACAGGATGCTGGAGTAGGCGAAGCAGTCAGCGAAGCCGCTGCCGTGACTGGCAGCGAACTGATCGGGCGCGAAATCGGGCATGCAATGGTTTCCTTGGATCCGCCGGGGCATGGTGCCCGACGACAGGTTGGCGGGTGAACGCACGACCGGAGGAGTGCGTCGGACAAGACGCCCGGCGTGCTGCGTTGCATCATTCGCGCCCAATTTTAGAGTAAGCACTCTAAACAATGTGATCCGCAGGCCTAGGGGGATTCCCCGATGGCTTCAGCGTTTCTGTACGATTTTGTTTTTTCGTTTTCGTTTGGCATTTCGGCCGGCGCGTTCCGGAACACAGCCGCAATGCGCGACGAATGACGGAGGCGATCGGCATAGCGGCAAGTAGAATCGCTGCGACTCCATCCCCTCGACATGCCATGCGGATTCCCCCGGTAAAGGCCATCATCGCTTTCGAAAGCGTCGCCAGGACCAAGAGCGTCAGCCGCGCCGCTGAAGAACTCGGCCTGACCGCTTCCGCCGTCAGCCACCAGCTCAGCAACCTGGAAGAGATCCTGGGCCAGCCGCTGTTCTTCCGGCAAGGGCGCGGGCTGGCGCTGACGTCGGTGGGCGAGCAGTACCTGCGCGATATCACCGGCGTGCTGGCCGATCTCAACCGCGCTACCGAACGCGCCTCGAGCCCGGCCAATATCGAGATCCTGCGCGTCCATTCGAGCCCGAGCTTCGGCCTGATGTGGCTGCTGCCACGGCTAGAATCGTTCCAGGCCGACAATGGCGATATCCAGCTCAACCTGTCGTGCTCGTATGAAGACGTATCGTTCACCAGCGGCTATTACGATGTCGATATCCGCCATGGCTACGCGCACTGGCGCGACCTGCAGGTGAAGACGCTGCGGCGCGAGACGATCGCGCCGCTGGCTTCTCCTGCCTATCTCGAAAAGCATCCGATCCGTACGCCCGAGGATCTGCTGGCGCAGCGGCTGATCTATTCCGAAACGCCGCTGGTGCAGTGGCAACAGTGGTTCGCGCGGTTCGGCGTGCCGGCTTCGCACAAGACCTTCGACTTCAGCTTCGACCGCTCCTACATGTCGCTGGAGACCGCCGCACTGGGCCTGGGCGTGGCGCTGGAAAGCACGCTGCTGGCATCGGTGCAGATCCGCAAGGGCGCACTGATGCCCGTGTTCGACGACAGCCACGCGCTGGAGGTGGGCAGCCACCACGTGGTCTGCCCGGCGCAGAACGCCGGATTGCCGCGTGTGGCGCGCTTCCTGGCCTGGCTCGACCGCCAGTTGCCGGCGCCGCGCTGAACGCGCGATGCCACATGCGCGGCCGATGAAGTGAACGAGACGGCGCGCTTCGAGGCGACCGTCTGCCGATGTTTGAAAATTTCTCAGCAATAGCTGAGGCAGACTGCGTTGATCGTCAGGCCGCCAGCGACAAAACTCGACACATCCCAAGTCCAATTGCAAGGAGACAAAGATGCTGGTCGAGAACAACGTAGTCATCATCACCGGCGCCGCCTCGCCGCGCGGCATCGGCAGGGCCACCGCCAGGGCCTTCGCCGCGCAGGGTGCCACCGTGGTGATCCTGGACCTGCGCCTCGAAGACGCGCAGGCTGCCGCCGGTGAGCTGGGTGACCGCCACCTGGGCCTGGCCTGCGACGTGACCGACAAGGCCGCCTGCGAACGCGCGGCGCAGACCGTGCTGCAGCGCTACGGTCGCATCGACGCGCTCGTCAATAACGCCGGCATCACCCAGCCGGTGCGCACGCTCGATATCCAGGCGACCGACTACGACGCCGTGCTTGACGTGAACCTGCGCGGCACGCTGTACATGTCGCAGGCGGTGCTGCCGCAGATGCGCGAGCAGAAGCGCGGCAGCATCGTGTGCATGTCGTCAGTGTCGGCGCAGCGTGGCGGCGGCATCTTCGGCGGGCCGCACTACAGCGCCGCCAAGGCCGGCGTGCTGGGCCTGGCGCGCGCCATGGCGCGCGAGTTCGGGCCCGACAGCATCCGCGTCAATTCGATCACGCCGGGCCTGATCCAGACCGACATCACCGGCGACAAGCTCACTCCCGAGATGCGCGCCGACATCATCAAGGGCATCCCGCTGGGCCGGCTGGGCAACGCGGCCGACGTGGCCAACGCCTGCGTGTTCCTGGCGAGCGACATGTCCGCCTACCTGACCGGCATCACGCTGGACGTCAACGGCGGCATGCTGATCCACTAAATTCAAGTGAAGCCGCCCGACAGAGGCGCAGCCTTCAACAGCCGGGGCACCGCAGCGCGGCGCCACCAGGCAGGAGACAACCGATGAAGACCAAATACGCGGCTTCGCCCATCTGCGGCGAAGCGACGCTGCACGCCGATTCCGCCACCTTCGAGACCCGCACCTACGCCAAGGTGGTGAAGCGGCTGATCCCGTTCCTGATGCTCTGCTATCTGGGCGCCTACCTGGACCGGGTCAATGTCGGCTTTGCCAAGCTGCAGATGCTGAGCGACCTGCAGTTCAGCGAAACCATCTACGGCCTCGGCGCCGGCATCTTCTTCCTCGGCTACTTCCTCTTCGAAGTGCCGAGCAACGTGATCTTGCACCGGGTCGGCGCCAAGCGCTGGCTGGCGCGCATCATGCTGACGTGGGCGGTGATCTCGGCGTGCTTCGCCTTTGTCACCACGCCAACCCAGTTCTACGTGCTGCGCTTTCTGCTGGGCGTGGCGGAGGCCGGCTTCGCGCCGGGCGTGATCCTGTACATGACGTACTGGTTCCCCTCCGAGCGGCGTGCCAAGGCATTGTCGATGTTCTTCATGGCGATCCCGCTGGCCGGCATCGTGGGCGGGCCGCTGTCGGGCTGGATCATGCATGCCTTCCACGGCGTGGGCGACCTGGCCGGCTGGAAGTGGCTGTTCCTGATCGAAGCGCTGCCTTCGCTGTGCCTGGGCGTGGCCATCCTGTTCTACCTCGACAACGGCATCGACCACGCGCACTGGCTGACTGACGCCGAGAAGGCCCTGCTCAAGCGCAATATCGAGGGCGACAACGTGCACAAGATGGAACACATGTCGATCCGCTCGTTCATGGCGGACCGCCGCCTGTGGCTGATGGCAGCGATCTACTTCTGCGTGGTGCTGGGCCAGTACGGGCTGACCTTCTGGCTGCCGACCATCATCCGCAAGGCCGGCGTCGCCGATCCGCTGTGGGTGGGCATCTACACCGCGCTGCCGTATCTGTGCGCGATCGTGGCGCTGCCGCTGGTGGGCATGAGCGCCGACCGCCGCCGCGAGCGCCGCTTCCACCTGATCGTGCCGATGGTGGTCGCCGCCACCGGGTTTGCCACCTTGCCGCTGCTGGGCAGTGTCAGTGCATCGCTGGTATGCCTGTGCATCGCCGCCGCCGGCATCCTGGCCTCGTCGTCGCAGTTCTGGGCGTTGCCTACCGCGCTGCTGGGCGGCATGTCGGCCGCAGCGGGCATCGCCGCGGTCAACTGCGTGGCCAACCTGGCTGGCTTCTTCTCGCCCGCCATCGTGGGCTGGCTCAATGACCTGACCGGCAAGTCCACCGCCGGGCTGGTGTTCATCTCGGCCACCGTGGTCTTCGGCGCCTTGCTGGTCCTGCTGGTTCCGGGCCGGTCCGTGAACCGCTGATGCCTTCCTTTCCTGAATTGTTGATCGAACCGATTGCTGGAGACACCATGCAACAAGCAACCACCGACAAGGCCGTGTCCTTGCGGGAACGCGCCTACCGCATCCGCCGCAACGCCTTGCTGATGGGCGAAGTCCAGGGCCAGGGCTATATCGGCCAGGCGCTCGATATCGCCGACGTGCTCGCCGTGGCCTACTTCGACGCCATGCGCTACCGCCCCGAAGATCCCGAATGGGAAGGGCGCGACCGCTTCCTGCTGTCGAACGGCCACTACGCCATCGCGCTGTACGCGGCGCTGCTTGAGGCCGGCATCCTGCCCGCCGAAGAGCTGGAGACCTATGGCAGCGACGACAGCCGCCTGCCGATGTCGGGCATGGCCAGCTACACGCCCGGCATGGAAATGTCCGGCGGCTCGCTGGGGCAGGGCCTGACCATCGCCGTGGGCCGCTGCCTGGGCCTCAGGCGCAAGGGCTCCGGCAACTTCATCTACACGCTGTTCTCCGACGGCGAGCTGGACGAGGGCGCGATCTGGGAAGGCATCCTGTCCGCCGCGCACTGGAAGCTGGATAACCTGATCGCGATCGTCGATGTCAACAACCAGCAGGCCGACGGCCCGTCCACGCAGATCATGGCGTTCGAGCCGCTGGTGCCGAAGCTGGAAGCATTCGGCTGGTTCACGCAGCGCGTCGACGGCAACGACATCGACGCCGTGGCTGCCGCCTTCCGTGCGGCGCGCGAACATAGCGGCGCGCAGCCGCGCATGATCATCTGCGATACGCGCATGGGGTGCGGCGTGCCGTTCCTCGAGCAGCGCGAGAAGAACCACTTTATCCGCGTGGATGCCCACGAATGGCAACTCGCACTGCAGGCCCTGGAAGCCGGGAGACAAGCATGAGCAATACCATCGCCACCGCCAGCACCAACACCAACACCAAGCCTAAGCTGAAGACCTCGGCCATGATCGCCTCCATCGCCGGCGAAGGACAGGCCACCCGATCCGCGCCATTCGGCCACGCGCTGGTGGAACTGGGGCGCCAGAAGCAGGACGTGATCGGCATGACCGCCGACCTGGGCAAGTACACCGACCTGCATATCTTTGCGCAGGCGTTCCCCGAGCGCTACTACCAGATGGGCATGGCCGAACAGCTGCTGATGGGTGCCGCCGCCGGCTTCGCGCATGAAGGGGCACGGCCCTTCGTCACCACCTACGCGGTATTCGCCACGCGCCGCGCCTACGACTTCATGCACCAGACCATCGCCGAGGACAACCTCGACGTGAAGATCGTCTGTGCGCTGCCCGGGCTGACCACCGGCTACGGCCCCAGCCACCAGGCCGCCGAGGACCTGGCGCTGATGCGCGCCATGCCCAACATGACCGTGATCGACCCGTGCGACGCGATCGACATCGAGCAGATGGTGCCGGCCATTGCCGCGCACAACGGCCCGGTGTACGCGCGCCTGCTGCGCGGCAACGTGCCGGTGGTGCTGGACGAGTACGACTACAAGTTCGAGCTCGGCAAGGCAAAGCTGCTGCGCGATGGCGCCGAGGTGCTGGTGATCTCGTCGGGCATCATGACCATGCGAGCGCTGGAGGTGGCCAAGGCGCTGGAGAAGGACCGCATCGGCGTGGCGGTGCTGCACGTGCCGACCATCAAGCCGCTCGATACCGAAACCATCGTGCGCGAAGCGAAGCGGCAAGGGCGCCTGGTGGTGGTGGCCGAGAACCACACGGTGATCGGCGGCCTGGGCGAGGCGGTCGCGGCCACGCTGATGCAGGCGGGCACCATGGTGCCGTTCCGGCAGGTCGGGTTGCCCGACGCATTCCTCGATGCCGGCGCACTGCCCACGCTGCACGACCGCTATGGCATCTCGGCGGGCGTGATGGCGCAATCGATCCGCGACTGGATCGCCTGACGGCCGTCTTTCGCATCCCCCATGGTCATTTCCGCTGCCGCGGGAATGACCTTCAGACTCCAGCAACGGCGTGATGCAGCAACAGTGCCGACAGCACGAACATCGTCACGCCGATCAACCCGTCCAGCACGCGCCAGGCCAACGGCCAGGCGAACCACGGCGCCAGCCAGCGCGCCCCGAATCCCAGCAGCCCGAACCAGAACAGGCTGGCCGAACTCGCGCCCGCCACGAACCAGCCGCGCAGCGCCGCCGGCTGCTGCGCGCCGATGCTGCCGACCAGCAGCACCGTGTCGAGATAGACATGGGGATTGAGCAGCGTGAACGCAGCCGCCTGCGCCAGCGCGGCGCCGCGGCTGAGGCCCTCCTGTCCTGCCGCCGCCCGCAGCTGGTGCGACTGGCGCGCGCGCTGCAGGGCTCGCCATCCGTATAGCGCCAGGAACGCGGCGCCGGCCAGCGCCAGCGCGCGCGCCAGGCCGGGGTTCTCGCCCAGCGCCCGGGCCATGCCCATGACCCCCGCTGCGATCAGCAGGGCATCCGCGACGGCGCAGAACAGCACCACGCTGCCGACATGCTCGCGGCGCAGGCCCTGGCGCAGCACGAAGGCGTTCTGGGCGCCGATCGCGACGATCAGGCCCAGGCTGAGGGCCATACCCTGGAGCCAGACAGACAAGGAGAGGGAGGAAGTGGCGAGCGGCGTCATCATGGGGGCAGCTTGCCTGGCCGCGCAGATGAAGACAAACTATCTTTCCTTTATCTGGTTTAGGAAAACTTAAGGCGATGCTGGACTATTCGGCCCTCTCCGCACTGGCCGCCGTGATACGCGAAGGCAGCTTCGAGCGTGCCGCGCGCGCGCTTCATGTCACGCCGTCGGCCATTTCCCAGCGCGTCCGGCTGCTGGAGGAGCGGCTGGGTTGCGCGCTGGTGGTGCGCGACCAGCCTTGCCGCGCGACGGAGACGGGCCGCAGGCTGTGCCAGCACGTCGACCGCGTGCGGCTGCTCGAGCAGGATCTGCAGGGGGCGCTGCCGGCGCTGGCGCCGGAGGGCATCGCACGCGTCGCGCTGCCGATCGCGGTGAATGCCGACAGCCTTGCGACCTGGGCCGTGCCGGCCATCGCGGCCTTCGCCGCGGCCAGCCCCGTACTGATGGAAGTCGCCGTGGACGACCAGGATCACACCACCGAGTGGCTGCGCAGCGGCGCCGTGCTGGCCGCCGTGACCGCGACGGCGCGCCCGGCGGCAGGCTGCAACAGCCAGCCGCTGGGGGCCATGCGCTACCTGGCGGCCGCCAGCCCGGCCTTCGTGCGGCAGCATTTTGCCGGCGGCGTGGGAGCCGGCACGCTGGCGAAGGCCCCCAGCCTGCTGTTCAACACCAAGGATGAACTGCAGGTGCGCTGGGCGCGGCGGCTGTGCCATCGGCATGTTGATCTGCCCAGGCACATGCTGCCTTCCTCGCAGGCCTTCGTGACTGCGGCGCTGGCCGGCATGGGCTGGGGGCTGCATCCGCAGTCGCTGATCGCGCAGCATCTCGGCGACGGCTCGCTGGTCGAGCTGGTGCCGGGCACGCCGCTGGACGTGCCGTTGCACTGGCAATACGCGCGCGCCGCGTCCGGCCTGCTCGACGGCCTGAGCCGCGAGGTGCTGGCGGCCGGCCGCGCCGCGTTGCTGGCGCCCTGACTTGGCAGCGGTAAGCCACCGGCGGCGTGCCGGGGTCAGTCGTGCAGGTGCTCGTCCACGAAACGCCGGAACAGCGCCATGCTCGGCGCCTCGGTCCGGCCCGCCAGCGTGAAGAACGCGTAGCGGGGGCCGTCGTCGACCGCGGGCGTGGTCGCCAGTTCGCACAGCTTCCCCTCGGCGATTTCCGTCCGCACGGCCGCGACGATGCTGAACAGGATCGCGTCCGAGACCAGCACGGCCTCGACCAGGCTGCGCACGTTCTCGCAGCGCAGGCTCAGGCAATGCTCGGGATCGGCGCGCGGGCCGAAGCGCTTGACCAGCCCGCGCGCGACTTCCGGGCTCAGCGGTGCCGACGCCAGCGGATAGCGCATGACATCGTCGAAGGTCACGGCCTCGCCGGCGGCGGCCTGCAGCAGCAGCGGATGGCCCGCGCGGCAGATGAAGCGGCCCTGCAGCTGCGCCAGCAATTCGTGGCGCAGGTCGGTGGCCGGCGCCACGCTGGTGACCTCCACGATGACCGCGTCCAGCGTGCGCTGGCGCAGCTGGATCATCAGCGCGTCGGAAGTGCCGAGCGACACCGCCACCTGTATGCCGGGGTGGTGCATGGCCATGTGGCGCAGGAACGGCGTCATCAGCACCGCGCCGGGGCCAGCGCCCAGCCCGACGCGGATGGCGCCGAGGTGATGGCGGTGGAACAGTTCGACGCTGCGGTGCAGCTCGGCTTCCTCGAACAGCATGCGCCGGGCCCGCTCGGCGATCAGTTCGCCCAGCGGGGTCAGCACATTGCGCCGGCCATGGCGGTCGATGAGCTTGCCGCCAAGCTCGTCCTCCAGCGCCTGGATGCTGCGGCTCAGCGCCGACTGGGTCAGGTGCAGCCGTTGCGCGGCGCGGCTGAACGATTCCACGTCCGCGACCATGAGCAGGTGCCGCAGGTGTTTGAGGTGCATCGATGCCTTGTGGATGAGTTTTATGAATAAATTTTAGACGAGTAATGCATTGGACACATAGCGGGCTGGCCGATACGATCCGTCGCACAACACCCACACGAAGCGACGCAAGGCGCCGAGGAGACTGCCATGACCCGAATCCGATTCCAGAACATTGCCCGCCGGCTGCTGCGCGGCGCGGTGGCCGGCCTGCTGTGCGTGGGCCTGGCGCCGGCCCACGCCTACCCCGACCGGCCCGTCACGCTGCTGGTGCCGTTCCCGGCGGGAGGGCTGTCGGACGTGGTCGCCCGCAACCTCAATGCGCCGCTGGGGCGGCAGTTCGGCCAGCCGGTCATCGTCGAGAACCTGGGCGGCGCCGGCGGCGCGATCGCCGCGCAGAAGGTCCTGCATGCGCCGGCCGACGGGCACCTGTTGCTGCAGGCCGGCCCCGGCGAACTGATCACGACGCCGCTGGCGAACGCGGCCATCAAGTACAAGAGCGAGGACTTCCGGCTGGTCCACATGGTCGGCGCGGTCGACCTGGCCATCCTGGTGCGCAAGGACCTGCCGGTGAAGGATGTCGATGAGCTCGCGGCCCATGCCGCGCAGGCAGCACGGGCGGGCAAGCCGCTGACGTATGCCAGCGTCGGCATCGGGTCGCTCTACCACCTGCTCGGGGCGCACCTGTCGCAGACCCTCGGCGCGCCGATGACGCACGTGCCCTACAAGGGCGGCGCGCCCGTGATCCAGGACCTGGTGGGCGGCATCGTCGATATCTTTATCTCGCCGTTCGGCAAGCCCGACATCGAGCGCATGCGCACCGGCCAGGTCAGGATGCTGGCGGTGCTGTCGCCGACGCGGCTCGACGCGGTCAGGTCCGTGCCGAGCGTCAATGAAAGCAAGGCGCTGCGCGGCTTCAACTACTCGACCTGGGCCGGTGTCTTCGTGAAGAAGGACACCGCCGAGCCGGTCGTGCAGGCGCTGCACAAGGCGCTGGCGCAGACGCTGGCCGACCCGGCGGTGCGTGCCAGCCTGGATGCCGCGAACCTGCCCGCATCCCGTCCGGCATCGCTGGCGGAAAGCCAGAAGGCGTACCAGCAGAGCATCGACCAGTACCGCGGCATCGCGCGTGCCATCGGCCTGCAGCCGCAATGAAGGACGCCATGCATCCCCTCCTGTCAGCGTTGCGGGACAGCGCGGAAGCGTTCGTTGCCATCCGCCGCGATATCCATCGCCATCCGGAACTCGGCTTCGAGGAACACCGCACCAGCGACATCGTGGCCAGCCTGCTCGCCGAATGGGGCTACGAGGTGGAACGCGGGCTCGGCACTACCGGCGTCGTTGGCCGGCTGCGGCGGGGCAGCGGCAGGCGCAGTCTCGGCATCCGCGCCGACATGGACGCGCTGCCAATGGCCGAAGCCACCGGGCTGCCCTATGCCAGCTGCCATCCCGGCGTGATGCATGCGTGCGGGCACGACGGGCATACCGCCATGCTGCTTTGCGCCGCCAGGCATCTGGCGCGGCACGGCAGTTTCAGCGGCACGCTGAACCTGATCTTCCAGCCGGCGGAGGAGGGGCTGGGCGGGGCAAAGCGGATGATGGAAGCGGGGTTGTTCGACAAGTACCCGTGCGATGCCGTCTTCGCCATGCACAATGTCCCCGGCACGGCGCCGGGCCGGTTGCTGCTGCGCCAGGGCGCGGCGCAGGCCTCGGCCGACAGCGTGACCATCACGCTCGCCGGCATCGGCGGCCATGCGGCGTTCCCGCACAACGCGGCCGATCCGGTCGTGGCCGGCGCTTCGATCGTGATGGCGTTGCAGACCATCGTGGCGCGCAATGTCGACCCGCTGCAAACGGCGGTGGTCACGGTGGGCGCGTTCCAGGCCGGCACCGTCTCCAACATCATTCCCGCGCAGGCCGTGCTCCGCCTGAGCGTGCGCGCGCTGGACCGCCGCGTGCGCGACCAGCTCGAGCAGCGCATCCGCGCACTGGTCTTCGCGCAGGCGCAAAGCTATGGCGTGACGGCGCGGATCGACTACGCGCGCGGCTACCCGGTGCTGGTCAACACGCCGGCGGAAACGGCGCTTGCCGGCCAGGTTGCGCTGGAGCTGCTGGGGCCCGGCCACGTCGACTGCCAGGCGCCGCCGATCGCGGCGAGCGAGGACTTCGCCTTCATGCTGGATGAGGTGCCCGGCTGCTACCTGTGGATCGGCAACGGCGAGGGGGCCGAGGGGGGCTGCATGGTGCACAACCCCGGCTACGACTTCAACGACGGCAATATCCCGGTTGGCGCGGCGTACTGGGCGCTGCTATGCGAGCGCTTCCTGGTGGACCAGCCGTGGCCGGAGCACGTGGAGCACATGGAGAACGCGGCGAACGCGGCGAACGCCTAGGCCGGCCTGCCGCTCTGCTGCACCAGCCATTGCCGGAAGGTGCGCGCGACCGAGGTCTCCACGCGGTCGCGGTGCCATAGCGCGTAGTAGCCGCCGCCGAGCGTGGCGGTGGCCTCGCACGCGCGTACCAGCCGGCCGTCCTTCAGGCAGCCGTCGATCATGTGGCGCCAGCCCAGCACGATGCCGTGGCCTTCGATCGCCAGCTGCACCAGGATCGGGTAGGCGTTCGACACCACCGTATTCTGCACGCGCGCCTTGCCCAGCCCGTTCTGCGCCAGCCACGCCGGCCACGACATCCACTGGCGCTGCGCGTCTTCCAGCACCAGCAGCGTCTCGGCCGGCAGGTCGGCCACGGCCAGCCGCCGGCCGCGCAGGTAGCCGGGCGCGCATACCGGTATCACTTCCTCGTCGTAGAGCCGCTGCGCGGCCAGCCCTTGCGGCGGGCCTTCGCGCAGGTAGTACAGCGCCACGTCGAAACTGGTGTCGACCAGCGACGCCAGCCCGTCGCTGACGAACAACCGCACCTGCACGTCCGGATGCTCGGCGCGGAACTGCGCCAGCCGCGGCGCAACCCACAGCGTGGACACGCCCGACGACGCCGCCACCGTCAGCTCGGTGCTGCCCTTGCGCCGCATCACGCTTTCGGTGGCTTCGGCGCAGTCGACCAGCAGGCGCTGGATCTGCTCGGCGTATTGCTGGCCGCTGACGGTCAGGCTCAGCGCGCGCGGCCCGCGCTCGAACAGTTTCTTGCCGAGGAAGCGTTCCAGCTGCGCCACCTGCCGGCTGATAGCGCTCTGGGTCAGGTGCAGTTCCGCGGCCGCGCGGGTGAAGTTGCCGTGCCGCATGGCCGCCTCGAAGGCGACCAGGCAGGGAAGGGGAGGAAGCGGGGAGATGCGCATGGGGGGCGGCCGGAGGTCGGGGAACCAGCCGCCCATCTTAAGGGAAAGCCGGAAGGCTCACCCCTGCCGCGCGTGGATGCGCCCGGCCTGCATGACCAGCGAGATATGCTCGCCCTGGCCGCACAGCAGGCCGATGTCCTGCAGCGGGTCGCCGTCGACCACCAGCAGGTCGGCCAGCGCGCCGGCCCTGACCGTGCCCAGCTCGTCCTCGCGCTGCAGCACCGCGGCGGCGATCGAGGTGGCCGAGCGGATGGTCTCGAGCGCGCCGAGCAGCTCGGCGCGGATGCGGAACTCGTCGGACTGGTAGTGGTGCATCTCGCCCAGCAGGTCGGAGCCGAAGGCCATCGGCACGCCAGCCTCGGCGTAGATCGCCAGCGAGTTGCGGCCGGCCTCGCGCACGGTCTCGATCTTGGCGACCGACTCCGGCGGCAGGCCCAGGCGCGCGCCGTCGCGGGCCAGCGCGTCGTAGGTGACCAGCGTCGGCACCACGAAGGCGCCGTGCTCGCGCATCACGCGCGCCGCCGCGGCATCGACCAGGTTGCCATGCTCGATGGTGCGCACGCCGCAGCGGATCGCCCGCGTAATGGCGCGGCCGGTGTAGGCGTGCGCCATCACGTAGGTCTGCGCGGCTTCGGCCTCGGCCACGATCGCGCGGATCTCGTCCTCGCTGTACTGGGTGTTGCCGATCGGGTCGGTCGGCGAAGCCACGCCGCCCGACGCCATGATCTTGATCTGCGTGGCGCCCTTCTGGATCTCTTCGCGTACGGCCAGGCGCACCGCGTCGACACCGTCGGCGACGCGCGCGATGGCGCCGGCACGGAAGGCGCACGAGCAGGGCTCGAGCACGTCGGCGCGCGGGCGGAAATCGCCATGCCCGCCGGTCTGCGACAGCGCCTTGCCGGACGGGAAGATGCGCGGCCCTGGGATCAGCCCGGTGGCGACCGCCTGCGACAGGCCCCAGTCGGCGCCGCCGGCGTCGCGCACGGTGGTGAAGCCACGCTCCAGCATCGCCTTCATGATCGGCATGGCGCGGAAGGCCACCAGCACGTTGGGCTGCACCGCGTTCAGGCCCAGGTTGGCCAGCGACGCCAGCACGTGCACGTGGCAGTCGATCAGGCCGGGCATCACGGTCTTGCCGGCGACATCGATCTGCCGCGCATGCGGCGCCACGATGCCTTGCGCGGAGACTTCGACGATGCGCTCGCCTTCGATCAGCACATCGGCGCGCGGCAGCGCGGTGCCGCGGGCGGGATCCAGGACGTTGCCGCCCTTCAACAGGATCTGGTTCATGGTCATGGCTTGCGGAGATAGGCCGGTTCGCGCACCAGCAGCGTGCCGGCGAAGCTGATGGCGGCGGCGATCATCACGTAGAACGCGGGCGCCATGGTGCTGCCCGTGGTGGCGATCAGCCAGGTGATGATGAAGGAGGCAAAGCCGCCGAAGATGGTGACCGCCAGGTTATAGGCGACCGACAGGCCGGTCGACAGCACCTTGGCCGGGAACAGTTCGGAGAAGGCCGCCAGGATCGGGCCGGTGTAGCCGGCGATCAGCACGCTGAAGACTAGCTGGAACACCAGCAGCGAGAACAGGCCCGGGACCTGGTTGATGTACACGTACATCGGCCAGGCCAGCACGAAGATCAGCGCGGCCGAGCCCGACAGCAGGATGCGGCGGCCGAAGCGGTCGGCCAGGCGGCCCACCAGCGGCGCGAACACCAGGATCGCCATGCCGCCGACCATGCCGGCGACGAAGCCGGACGACTGCGGCACCTTCAGCACCTTGACGGCGTAGGTCGGCATGTAGAACAGCAGCACGTAAGTGCACACCGTCCACAGGATCACCATCGAGAAGCTGGCGGCGGTCTGGCGCGGGTAGTCGCGCAGCACTTCCTTCAGCGGCGAATCGGTCTTGTCCTTGGTCTGCTGGAACGTGGGCGTCTCATCGAGGTGATGGCGGATGTAGTAGCCCACCGGGCCGATCAGCATGCCGATCAGGAAGGGCAGGCGCCAGCCCCAGCTGTTCAGCGCCTCGGGCGGCAGCGACGAGGTGACGAAGGTGCCGACCGCCGCGCCCAGCAGCACGGCCACGCCGATGCTGGCCTGGATCCAGCTGGAATAGTAGGCACGCTCGCGCTCGGGTGCGTACTCGGTCAGGAAGGCGGTAGCGCCGCCCATTTCGCCGCCGGCGGAGAAGCCCTGCAGCAGGCGCGCGAGCACGATCAGCATCGGCGCGAACGGGCCCACCTGATCGTAGGTCGGCGCGATGCCGATCAGCGTGGTGCCCACCGCCATCAGCAGGATGGTCAGCGACAGCGCCGCCTTGCGGCCGACGCGGTCGGCATAGATGCCGATGATGATGCCGCCCACCGGCCGCATGAAGAAGCCGACGCCGAAGGTGGCGACGGCCAGCAGCAGCGACGACAGTTCGTCGCCGGTGGGGAAGAACAGCCGGGCGATGATGACCGCGAAGAAGCTGTAGACGGTGAAATCGAACCACTCGAGACCGTTGCCGATCACGGTGGCAACGATGGCGCGGCGCCGCTGGCTGGCGCCGATCGGCGCGCTCACGCGGTCAAGGGTTGGGCTGGCTTGCATGTCACTCCACTCCAGGCGACAGATCGGGGGCTAGGGGCTACGGGGATGCCGGGGCGCATCGGTAGGCAAGCCGATGATAGGTGTCGGCCCGATGATAAAAAAAACGATATCTGCGCATGGAGGCATGCGCGCAGCGCATGGCGAGGCGGGCGAAGCGGGCGGGGGATCACGGCAAAGCCGCGCCGGGCCAAGGCTGGCGGGCAGCGGGGCGCAAAGCCTTGTGCCGCGCCGCCGGCAAGGGCAAGGCATCGGATATCAGGGTTTGCCCTGATGCCGGCAACAGGGCATGCGCTCCGCGCATGCCTCGGCCCGGGGCGCCGCATCAAATGCTGGCGCGATATCTGGAGCGCGGGGCACTCGGTGTCGGGTGTCGCGCAGGTGGAGTCGGTGGCAGAACTGGTGGCGCGCACGCGGCAGGAATTCGACGCGGCGCGCGCGGCGGCATGCCGGGCGCTGGCGCCGGAGGCTCCTGATTCAGCGCCTGACACAGCGCCCGGCGCGCAACGCCTGGCCTAAGCCGCGGCACTACATCACCCGGCCAAACCACCACAGCGACAGCAGCCCCGCCATCGCCGCCAGCAGCGCGCCCAGCGCGGTGAAGAACGCGGTGACCTCCACCTGGTCGCGCTTGTCGAAGGCCAGCTTGGCGTTGAGCGCGCTGTACACCTTCTTCAGCTGGGCCGTGTCTTCCAGCCGGAAGTACTCGGCGCCGGTTGCGTTGGCGACCTGCTTCAGGACCTTCTCGTCCAGCCTGACGCGGGACGACATGCCGTCGACCGACAGCACCACGCCCTCGGGGGTGCCGACGCCCACGGTATAGACGCGCACGCCGTAGTTGGCGGCCAGCTCCGCGGCCTGCAGCGCGCCCGGGCCGGCGTTGCTCTCGCCGTCGGAGAACACCACGATCGCGCCCGCGCTGTACGAGCCGGGCGAGACCGGCTCCGTGTCGCTGTCGGGGGACGAGGAGGCGCTGCCCGGGACCGCCGGCTTCTTCGGCTGCGGGCTGTCGTCGTTCATCAGGCGTTCGGCCTCGTTGGTGGCCTGCGGCAGCAGCTCAGTCAGCGCGATCAGCAGGCCATTGCCCAGCGCCGTGCCGCCCTGCGGCTTCAGGCGCTCGATGGCGGCAGCCACGTCGTCCTTGCTGCGGCTTGGGGCCTGCGCCACGGCCGCGGTGCCGGCCATCGCCACCACGCCGACGCTGACGCTCGCGGGCTGGTCTTCCAGCAAGACCCGGGCGGCCTGCTGCGCCGCGCGGATGCGGGTGGGCTTGATGTCCTTCGCGCGCATGCTTCCGGACAGGTCGATGACCAGGATCACGGTCTTGATGCGCGAGGGCAGCGTCAGCAGGGCCTGGGGCCGGGCGATGGCGACGATCAGCGCGGTCAGCGCCAGCAGCGTCAGGGCTGGTGCCACATGGCGGCGCCAGCCCGCGCCGCCGCGGACGGGCACGCCGACAGACTTCAGCGCGGGGTAGTGCACGGTCGCGCGCCGGCGGCGCGCATCCAGCCACAGGTAGCCGCCCGCCAGCAC
Organism: Cupriavidus sp. L7L; assembly: GCF_004353535.1. Classification (NCBI taxonomy): domain Bacteria; kingdom Pseudomonadati; phylum Pseudomonadota; class Betaproteobacteria; order Burkholderiales; family Burkholderiaceae; genus Cupriavidus; species Cupriavidus sp. L7L. The sequence goes on along the minus strand of NZ_SMNY01000017.1, from coordinate 174,056 downwards.
CAGCACGGTGGCGAGCCCCCACAGCATGCTCGGCCACAGGAAGCTGAAGACGGGCAGGCGGGTTATCGCTTCGGTCATGCCGCACCCCTGGCGGTTCCTTGCCGGTGGCGCCGCTGGCGCGTGAAACTCAGCAGCGCCAGGTCCAGCCGGGCGTAGGTCGACAGCGTCAGGCACTGCACGCCGGCCCGCGCGAAGGCATTGTGCAGCTCGGCCTCGCGCGCCTCGGCCGCGGCGGCGAAGCGCTTGCGGAAGGCCGGGTCATGCGTGTCGACGAAGATCTGCTCGGCGGTCTCGGCATCCTGCAGCACCACCAGGCCCAGGTCGGGCAGGGCCAGTTCGAGCGGATCGACCAGCCGCACCGCCACCACTTCATGGCGCCGCGCCAGCATGCCGAGCGACGCCTGCCAGCCGGTCGCGCTGATGAAGTCGGACACGACGAACACCACCGAGCGCCGCCTGGCAACCAGGCGTGCCTGCTCCAGCAGGTCGCGCAGTCGGGTCTCGCCAGGGCAGGCCGCCGGCGTGGCATGCATGCGGTCGAGCACGTGCAGCAGCTGGCGCCGGCCCGAGCGCGCGGGGATCACGGTCGCGGCCTTTTCGGTGGCGCCGCCATAGAGCACGGCGCCGACGCGGTTGCCGTAGCGCGTCAGCAGCAGCGCCATCACCGTGGTGAAGTCGGTGAGCAGGTCGCGCTTGCGCACCGCGCCCGAGCCGAACTCGACCGATCCGCTCAGGTCCAGCACGAACCACGCCGAGACGTCGCGGTCTTCCTGGAACTCGCGCACGTGCGGGGTCTGCAGCCGCGCGGTCACGTTCCAGTCGATATGGCGCACGTCGTCGCCGGGGCGGTATTCGCGCAGGTCGGCCAGGTCCAGCCCGAAGCCGCGGAACAGCGTGCGGTAGTCGCCCTGCAGCAGCCCGTCGAGGCGGCGCACCACGGTCCATTCGAGCCGTCGCAGCAGCGCCTCGGTCTGCTTGGACCCGACCGCGGCCACTGCCGCGTTGGCGGCAGCGGAGACCTGCGCCGCGGCCTCCGCCTCCCGGCGGCGCCTAGCGCTCAGCCGCCCGAACATGGGATTCCAGCGGCCGCTCGGGGACCGGCTGCGCCTGCAGGATGCGGCCGACCAGATGGTCGGCCGTGACGCCATCGGACATGGCCTCGTAAGACAGCGCCAGGCGGTGGCGCAGGACGTCGGGCACCAGGTCGGCAACGTCTTCCGGCAGCGCATAGTGCCGGCCGCGCAGGAAGGCCAGTGCGCGCGCACCCTCGATCAGGCCGATGGTGGCGCGCGGGCTGGCGCCGAAGGCAATATAGCGGTCCATGTCCTCCACGCCGTAGCTGCCGGGCTTGCGCGTGGCCGCCACCACGCGCACCGCGTACTGGATCAGCGCGGGATCGACATAGACCCTGCGGCACGCCTCCTGCAGCTCGGCCAGGTGCTCGGGCGTGGCGACCGCGCCCACGTTGATGCGCGGGCCGGTGACGCGGTTGACGATCACGACCTCTTCTTCCTCGCTCGGGTAGCCCACCAGCACCTTCATCATGAAGCGGTCGACCTGCGCCTCGGGCAGCGGATAGGTGCCCTCGGTCTCGATCGGGTTCTGCGTGGCCATCACCAGGAAGGGCGACGGCACGCGGTGGGTCTCGCCGGCGATGGTGACCTGCTTCTCCTGCATGACCTCGAGCAGCGCGCTCTGCACCTTGGCCGGCGCGCGGTTGATCTCGTCGGCCAGCAGCAGGTTGGCGAACACCGGGCCGCGCACGGTGGAGAACTCGCCGGTGCCCTGGTTATACATGCGCGTGCCGATCAGGTCGGCGGGCAGCAGGTCGGGCGTGAACTGGATGCGCTTGAACGTGCCGCTCATGGTCCGCGCCAGCGTGTTGACCGTCAGCGTCTTGGCCAGCCCCGGCACCCCTTCGACCAGCAGGTGCCCGCCGGCAAGCATCGCCACCAGCACACGTTCGAGAAAGTGGTCTTGGCCCACGACCACGCGCTTCACCTCGTACAGCAGGCGTTCCATCAAGTCTGCGCTGTCGGCAGCGTCCCTGGCTTGGTCGTTCATAGGCCCCCACGTTTCAGAAAGGAGAAGATCCGATGGCAACGCCGGCGCTCTCGATGGTGACGGCAAAGCCGATCCCGAGGAAAGTGCCGCTCTGGTTAGGGTTGAGGATGGCAGTGACGATGCCGACCACTTCCCCGTCCATGTTCACCAGCGGCCCGCCCGAGTTGCCCGGGTTGGCGGCCGCGTCGAACTGGATGAGCTTGTCCAGGCTCTGCTTGCGGTCGGGCGAGACGAAATGGCGGTCGAGCCCGGAGACCACGCCGGCCGACACCGACGGGCCGATGCCGAACGGGAAGCCGACCGCCACGACTTCGCTGCCGGGCGCCAGATCACGGCTGGAGCCGAGTGTCGCCGCCGGCAGGTCGTCGGGAATGGATTTGGGCCGGAGCACGGCGAGGTCTTTCTCGGGGATGGCCTGCACCACGGTGGCTTCGGCCATGTGGCCGTCGTGGAACCTGACCTCCAGCCGCTTGGCATCGGCGACGACGTGGTAGCTGGTCAGCACCATGCCGGTTTCGGTCACGACCACGCCCGAGCCGATGTGGCGCGCTTCGCGCTTGCCGCCGGCCGGGTCCTTGCCGTCGGGCGGTTCGCGTTTGGCCAGCTCGTCCTGTGGCGCAGGTTGCGAGGCTGGTGACGACTTGCGGCGTGTGGCAGGGGGATCACGCTTCGCCTTCGGCACGGAGGCCGCTTCCACGGGATCCTCCGCCGGCGTATAGCTGCGGATCTCGACCACCGATTCGCGCACCGCCTCTGCTGCCCTGGCGGTGCGCGACGGCAGGCTTTTGGTCCGCAGCGTGTGCAGCACCGCGGCGTCGATATCTGCCTGCTTGAGCACGCGGGGTGGCGGCTGCGACCACCAGGCGATGGCCGCGCCCGCCGCGATGACCACGACCACCGCCGCCGAGGCCAGCCCGTAGATCGTCACCCGTTTCATCGCTGCCCCCGAGGTCCCGTCCCGCCTTAAAAAATACAGTACCATCCTCTTAACCACGCGCCAAGGAGCAGGGCATGCAGTTTCTCTGGCCGCAGATGCTCTGGTTGCTGCTGGCGCTCCCGGTGCTGGCAGCTGCCTACCTGTACCTGCTCGCGCGGCGCAAGAAATCCGCCCTGCTGTATGCCAGCCTTGCGCTGCCCCGCGCCGCGCTGGGCCGGCGCCAACGGCTGCGGCGTCACATCCCCCCAATGCTGTTCCTGGTCGCGCTGGGCGCGGCGCTGCTGGCGTGCGCGCGGCCCACCGCGACCGTCACCCTGCCGTCCGACACGATCACGCTGGTGCTGGCCATGGACATCTCGCGCAGCATGGAGGCCACCGATGTGCCGCCCACGCGCATCGCCGCGGCGCAGCAGGCCGCGCGTGACCTGGTCGTGGGACTTCCGGCCAGCGTGCGGCTCGGCATCGTGTCCTTTGCCGCCACCGCGACCGTGGTGCTGCCGCCGACCAGCAATCGCCAGGATATGCTCGACGCGCTCGATCGGGTCCAGCTGCAACGCGGCACCGCCACCGGCAGCGGGCTGATCCAGGCGCTGGCGGTGCTGTTTCCCGATGACGGCATCGACCTGGAGGCGATACTCTTCAGCGACAGCGCAACCCCGTTCGGCCGCCCGCCGTCGCTCGACGAGGCCGCCGCCGCGGAGGCCGCGCGCAAGCGCGGGCAGGAACGCCAGCCGATGCAGCCCGGCGCATACCGGCATGGCGCGGTGATCCTGCTCAGCGACGGCCGCCGCACTACCGGGCCGGACCCGATCGATGCCGCGCGCATGGCGGCCGAGCGCGGCGTGCGCGTCTATACCGTGGGCTTCGGCTCGCCCCAGGGCGGCGGCGTGCCGGAGTCGAGCCTGGCGTACTTCATGCAGCTCGACGAACCGGCGCTGCGCGCGGTGGCGACGCTGACGGGCGGCGAGTACTTCCAGGCAGGATCGGCCGCCGACCTGACCAGGGTCTATCGCCAGCTCAGCGCCCGTTTCGCGCTGGAGCGCCGGGAAACCGAGCTGAGTGCGCTGTTGTCGGCGGCAGCGGTGCTGCTGCTGGTGCTGGCATCCGGGCTGTCGCTGCTGTGGTTCCGGCGCTGACCGGCGCCGGCAGGCGCAGGCCGCATCACGCGGTGACGGGCGTACCGGTCACTTCATAGCCTGCGGAATCAGCGGCGCTTCTCTGCACGAGCCGGTGTGGTGCGCTGGGGCAGTACAATGCCGGACGCTTGTTTTACCGGATCTGCCGGATCTGCCTTTCCCGCCACCCGACCGCATCGCCCATGTCCAATCTCATCGTCCACGGTGGCACGCCCCTGCGCGGCCGCATCATCCCTTCGGCCAACAAGAATGCAGTGCTGCCGGTGCTTTGCGCCACGCTGCTGACCGACCAGCCGCTGCGCCTGCACGGCGTGCCGGACATCACCGATGTCCGCAAGATCCTCGATATTTTCCGCATGCTGGGCAGCGATGTCCGTCTCGATGAAGCCACCGGTACGCTCGACCTGCACCACCGCGACACCACTTTCGACGCAGCCACGCACCGGCTCCCGGAAGAAATGCGCTCGTCGATCATGCTGGTGCCGCCGCTGCTGGCCCGCTTCGGCGTGGCGCGGCTGGAAGACAACGTCAAGGGCTGCACGCTGGGCGTGCGCGAGATCGACCCGCACGTCGACATCTTCCGCTCGTTCGGCGGCGCGGTGGAGCGCGCCAGCGGCTCGCTGCTGGTGCGCAGCGGCGAGCCGCTGAAGCCCACGCACCACTGGCTCGACTATGCCTCGGTGACCACCACCGAGAACTTCGTGCTGTGCGCGGCCGCTGCCGAAGGCGAATCGACGCTGACCAATGCCGCGTCCGAGCCGCACGTGCAGGAGTTCTGCCGCTTCATGCAGATGATTGGCGCCGACATCGACGGCATCGGCACCTCGCGGCTGACCGTGCGCGGCGGCGGCCGGCTGCGCGGGGGCGAGTTCACCTTCGAGGAAGATTTCCACGAGATCACCACTTTCCTCGCGCTGGGCGCGATCACCGGCGGCGACGTGGTGGTGCGCAACAGCACGCCGGGCAACTTCCCGCTGATCGACCGCACCTTCGCCAAGTTCGGCGTGCAGGTAGTGCACGAGGACGGCTGGTCGCGCGCGCTGCTGCAGGGACCGCTGAAGGTGCAGACGCCTTTTACCAGCAATGTGCTGACCAAGGTCGAGGCCGCGCCGTGGCCGTATTTCCCGGTCGACCTGCTGCCGATCTTTATCGCGCTGGGCGTGCGTGCGCAGGGCAATGCGATGTTCTGGAACAAGATCTACGACGGCGCGCTCGGCTGGACCGGCGAGCTGTCGAAGTTCGGCGCGCATGTGTTCCAGTCGGACCCGCACCGGCTGATCACCTTCGGCGGCAATCCGCTGACGCCGGCGGTGGTGGAAAGCCCGTACATCATCCGCGTCGCGATCGCGCTGTTCATGGTCGCGGCCAGCATCGAAGGCCGCTCGGAAATCCGCAACGCCACGCCGATCCGGCGCGCGCATCCGCGCTTTGTCGAGAACCTGCGCAGCCTCGGCGTCCATGTCGAGTGGACCAGCGAGGAATGATCGTCGTGCGCGCGCGCTTTTACCTGCCGTGCTCTTACCCGCCGCGCTATTACCCGCTATTCCCGGCTGGGAACCCGCGTCGTAGATTCGCCGAAGATCCAGGTCAGTGCCACGCCGGCCGCGAACGCGTCCTTGCGCCGGACCAGCGGGCTGTCCTCGAAGGTGGCGCCGTCCAGCCGGTCATAGCGCATGAAGGCACCCAGCCAGACATGGCGGAAGCGGCGCGACAGCGTCGCCATCGCCATGCTGCCGGCGTAGCCGCCATGGGCCGCGTAGGCCGGCCGCGTAGCGGTCGCGAACTGCGCCTCGACGGCATAGAAGTACTGGTTGTAGCGTGCGGTGGCGAACAGCGGCCCGGCCGTGACGCCCAGGTTCCAGCCCGCGAAGCCGCCCAGGTCGGCGATGTCGAGATGCAGGTTTGGCGAGAAGATCCAGCCGATCGAGCGGGGCGAGGATTCCACTGTCAGGGCCAGCCGCACCGGCAGCCGCAGGTCGAGGCGGGTGCGGTCCGAGTCGGAATGCCATAGCGTCAGGTTCAGCGAGGGGCCGATTTCCACCGCTGTCTTCAGGTCGGGCATGCCGCGGCGCGCTTCGTCGTCGCCGCTTTCCACCGGCAGCGAAAGTCCCAGGCTGACGTTGAGTTCGACGCGGTCGCTGTCGAACAGCTTGCCGCGCACGCCATTGCGGTCGGCGCGCAGGTGCTCGCCACGGTAGATGAAATAGGGCACGGGAAACAGCAGGCTGGCGCGTTGGTCCGAGCCACGGTAGTGCGGCACGGTGATGCCGCCGAGGCCGAGCCCGACTTCCCAAAGCGGTCGTTCTACCTCATCGAGATCCTGTGCCGCGCAGGTCGTGCCAAATGCCGCGGCGGCGAGCGCCAGCGCGCCGCACCGCCTGCATCGCCGCATATCGTACCGGGGAGATTGCGCGCCCTGCAAAATTTACACGCCTGCCAGGCCGTGCGGCCCTTTTCAGCGCACCGGGTCGGGAGGCGTCACCCCGCTGACGCCATGCACATGCACCATCTTCCCGCCCAGCCATCCTGGAATCGGGTGTTTGGCAATACTGGCAGGTGTGCGCACGATAACTCTCCTCTGCGGGCCGATGTGCCAGCGCAGGCGCAAGTGCCGTACCCACTCGCGCGGCGGCGTCAGGGCTTCATTCCCTACACACTGTCAGTGGCATGAGCAAAATCACAAAGGGCCGCCCAGCGGCGGCCCGTCACGAGCGGTCGTCTTTCCGGCCGTTCCAGCCGGGCGGATAGAGCGGATGACGCAACGCGGCATACACCAGAACCACGGCTGCCACGGCGGTGATCCAGTCGAGCAGGTCCATAACCCTCCTTGCGGCCCCCGGTGACTGGCATGCCCGGGGGAACGCTTCCACCATAGTCGAGCCATGGCTGCAGGGGAATGAAGGTGTACGCAGAACCATATGCAAGCGGCGATGGGCGGCCAAGGTCGGTGCAACGTAGCAGCGGGGCCAGCGGCATCAGTGCTCCGGTGGCGGCACGGTCACGCCACATTCCTGCGCCACGGCCAGCAGCTTGTCGAAATCCGGTGCGCCGGGCGCGATTTCCTCATCCAGCCGCGTGAACAGGCGCGAGGCGTTGCCGTTGTGGCTGGTGACCGAAACCATTTCGCCGCCCCCGGCGCCGAAACGGAAGTAGTGGACCGTGCCCGCCGGCACATGGACAAAGGTGCCGGCGACCGCCTGGAAAGCCTGCCCGCCATAGCCGATCTCGATCGTCCCGCGGGTCACGAAGAACGATTCGTCCCAGTCATGGCAATGCGGCGGTGGGCCGGTGCCTTCGTCGCCCTGCTGCAGGAAGACCTCGTAGCCCTGCGTGGCGGCGTTGGAGGCGAGCACGGTGATCTTCTCTCCAACTACGTTGAGCGCGCGCGCATAGGCGTCCGGCGTTACCACAAAGGGTTCTGGCTTCATGATGCGCGCCTCCGTTTGTCGGGACCTGGATCCGGGAATGGCAGCGGCGCCCGCGCCGGGGTGCCGTGGTGTCAGCCTATTCTAGGCGCGGGAAACGGGCTGTCCTAGTGGATCTCCATGCGCATCGGTGCCGGCCTGGGTCGGCATGCACTGGCGGCGGCCATGCCAGCCAACTACGCTTTGTTGCAGGCGCCGCCGAGGCACCGCAGTCCCCATCCAGCAGGAGATACCATGCCGCAGCGCATCCACAACATCAAGCAATCGCACGAGCTGTTCAACGGCATGAAGCGCGCCAGACCATACGGCATCGTCGCGCTGGTGCTCAGCGGACTGCTGGCCCTGCAGCCGGCGGTGGCGGCACCCCCGGAAGCCAAGGTCACGCTGCTGACGACCGAGCCCTTGCCGCAATACCCGGGCAAGGAGGTGCAGATCATCATGGTGGAATATCCGCCCGGGGGTGCCGACCCGGTACATCGCCACGATGCGCATGGATTTATCTATGTGCTGGAAGGAACCATCGTGATGGGCGTCAGGGGCGGCAAGGAAGTTACGCTGACCGCCGGCCAGACCTGGCACGAAGGCCCTGACGATATCCACTCGGTGGGGCACAACGCCAGCAAGACGCAGCCGGCGAAGTTCCTGGTAATGCTCCTGAAGAACAAGGGGGCGCCGATACTGACGCCGGTGAAGTAGGGCGCAACCGTGAGGACGACCGGCCCGGCGAGCCCTCAGCTGCCGCACGCGTGGATCAGGAACTCCCGCAGCGCGTCGGCCGGCTTGCCCAGCTTGCGTCCCGGCTGCCACAGCATGCCGACCTCCATGTCCGGCACCGCGTTGGCGATGGGCCGGGCTTCGATCTGCTTGCCTTCCAGCGACCACGGCCGGTACACCATGTCGGACAGCACGGTGACGCCGAAACCGTGCGCGACCAGCCCGCGCAGTGCCTCCATCGACCCGGTGCGGAAGGCGATATTGGGCGAGAGCCGCAGGCTGCGCCAGTAGCGCATGGTCGATTCCTCGGCCTCGTCGACCGTGATCAGGATGTACGGGTAAGCCGCGACGTCGCGCAGCGACGGGCGCTCGATGTCCAGCAGCGGATGGCTGGCCGAGGTCCACAGCTGGCGGCGCGAGCGCATCAGCGTGTGGCGCTTGAAGCGCTGCGGCCGTTCCAGGTTGGACAGCAGCGCGATCCCCAGCTCGATCTCGCCCGCCAGCACGGCGCGCTCGATATCCGGCCGGTCCATGTCAAGCAGGTCCAGCTCGATGTCCGGGTAGTTGGTGCGAAAGCGCGCCAGCAAACCCGGCAGGAAGTAGCCGAGCACGGTATAGGAGGCGGCCAGGCGCACGCTGCCTTGCAGGCCGTGCACCTGGAAGCGCGGCTCGCGCAGCGCATCCTCGACCGAATCCAGGATCTGGCGCGCATGCTGGTAGAACAGGTGGCCTTCCGCCGTCAGCGTCACGCCGTGCGGGCGCCGCTCGAACAGCCGCACGGCCAGCCGCTGCTCCAGCGCCAGCACGGCGTTGGTCACCGCCGACTGCGACACATGCTCGGCCGTGGCCGCCATCGAGAACTGCCCGGTTTCCGCCGCCGCGACAAAGTAGCGGAACTGCCGCAATGTGATTTCCTTGGCAAGTCTCTCCGAGCTCTCGCGCGCCTTGGCCATGTATGTCTCCGGGGATATCCGTTTTGCAGATATCAGGTGTGGGAATTCTTGATTTTACGATAACCAGCGGGATTCCTACACTGCTCCGGACACCAGAATAAGCACGGAGACATCGTGAACGCACCGCTACCCCACACCCTCCTCGACACCCTCGCCAGCGCCAGCCTGGACGACAAGTACACCCTGGACAAAGGCCGCGTCTACATGAGCGGGGTCCAGGCGCTGGTCCGCCTGCCGATGCTGCAGAAGGCGCGCGACCGCGCCGCCGGCCTGAACACGGCCGGCTTTATCTCCGGCTACCGCGGCTCGCCGCTGGGCGGTGTCGACCAGGCGCTGTGGAAGGCCAAGAAACACCTGGCGGACAACGATGTCGTGTTCCAGCCCGGCGTCAACGAAGACCTTGCCGCCACCGCGGTGTGGGGGTCGCAGCAGGTCAACCTGTTCCCCAACGCCTCGCGCGATGGCGTGTTCTCGATGTGGTATGGCAAGGGTCCGGGCGTGGACCGGTCCATCGACGTGCTCAAGCACGCCAATTCGGCCGGCTCGTCGCGCCATGGCGGCGTGCTGCTGCTGGCCGGCGACGACCATGCCGCCAAGTCCTCCACCGTCGCGCACCAGTCCGAGCACGTGCTGCAGGCCGCCGGCATCCCGGTGCTGTATCCGGCCAACGTGCAGGAATACCTCGACTACGGCCTGCACGGCTGGGCCATGAGCCGCTATTCCGGCCTGTGGGTGTCGATGAAGTGCGTCACCGATGTGGTCGAGTCGACCGCCTCGGTCGAGATCGACCCCGACCGCGTGCAGGTGGTGCTGCCGCAAGACTTTGCCATGCCGGCCGGCGGCCTCAATATCCGCTGGCCCGATACCCCGCTGGAACAGGAAGCGCGCCTGCTCGACCACAAGTGGTATGCGGCGCTCGCCTATGTCCGCGCGAACCGCCTGAACCGCGTGGTGCTCGATTCGCCCAATGCGCGCTTCGGCATCATGACCGCCGGCAAGGCTTACCTGGACGTGCGCCAGGCGCTGGCCGACCTCGGCCTCGACGACGAGACCTGCGCCCGCATCGGCATCCGCGTCTACAAGGTAGGCTGCGTGTGGCCGCTGGAGGCCCACGGGGCCCGTGAATTCGCCACCGGCCTGGAAGAAATCCTGGTGGTGGAAGAGAAGCGCCAGATCCTGGAATACGCGCTCAAGGAAGAGCTGTACAACTGGCGCGAGGACGTGCGGCCCAAGGTGTTCGGCAAGTTCGACCAGCGCGGCAACGACGGCGGCGAATGGTCGGTGCCGCGCGGCAACTGGCTGCTGCCGGCGCACTACGAGCTGTCGCCGGCGCTGATCGCCAAGGCTATCGCCAGGCGCCTGGAGCGCTTCGACCTGCCGGAAGCCGTGCGCGCCCGCATCGCCGCGCGCGTCGCGGTGATCGAGGCCAAGGAGCGCGAGGCCGCGCAGCCGCGCATCTCGGCCGAGCGCAAGCCCTGGTTCTGCTCGGGCTGCCCGCACAACACCTCCACGCGCGTGCCGGAAGGCTCGCGCGCGCTGGCCGGCATCGGCTGCCACTACATGACCTTGTGGATGGACCGCAATACCGACACCTTCAGCCAGATGGGCGGTGAAGGGGTGGCGTGGACCGGCCAGATGCATTTCACCGGCGACAAGCACGTGTTCGCCAACCTGGGCGACGGCACGTATTTCCACTCGGGCCTGCTGGCGATCCGCGCCTCGATTGCGGCGAAGGCCAATATCACCTACAAGATCCTGTTCAATGACGCGGTGGCGATGACCGGCGGCCAGCCGATCGACGGCGTGCTGACCGTGCCGCAGATTGCCCACCAGGTGCTGGCCGAGGGCGCCAAGAAGCTGGTCGTCGTCACCGACGAGCCGCAGAAGTACGGTGACGGCAGCATGCTGCCGTCCGGCGTGACGGTGTTCCATCGCGACCAGCTCGATGCCGTGCAGCTGGAGCTGCGCGACACCGAGGGCGTCACCATCCTGATCTACGACCAGACCTGCGCCACCGAGAAGCGCCGCCGCCGCAAGCGCGGCACGTATCCCGATCCGGCCAGGCGCGCCTTTATCAACGACGCAGTGTGCGAAGGCTGCGGCGACTGCTCGGCCAAGTCCAACTGCCTGTCGGTGGAACCGCTGGAGACCGAACTGGGCACCAAGCGCCGGATCAACCAGTCGTCGTGCAACAAGGATTTCTCCTGCGTCAACGGCTTCTGCCCCAGCTTCGTCACCGCCGAGGGCGCGCAGGTGCGCAAGCCCGCGGCGGCGGGCGGCAAGGGCGCCGGCGCCGATTTCGAGGCGCTGCCGATGCCAACGCTTCCCGCGCTGGAACGGCCGTATGGCGTGCTGGTGACGGGCGTGGGCGGCACCGGCGTGGTGACCATCGGCGGCCTGCTCGGCATGGCCGCGCACCTGGAGCGCAAGGGCGTCACCGTGCTCGACATGGCAGGCCTGGCGCAGAAGGGCGGGGCGGTGATCAGCCACGTGCAGATCGCACCGGCGCCGCATGACCTGCATGCCACGCGTATCGCCACCGGCGACGCGCGGCTGGTGATCGGCGGCGACGCCATCGTCTCGGCCTCGGCCGAGGTGCTGTCCAAGACCCGGCACGGCGTGACCGCTGCGGTGGTCAACAGCGCCAACACCCCGACCGCCGAGTTCATCAAGAACCCGAAGTGGAAGTTCCCCGGCGCCAGCGCCGAGCAGGACCTGCGCAACAGCGTGGGCGAGGCCAGCGCGTTTATCGACGCCAGCGCCTGGGCCGTGACGCTGCTGGCCGATGCCATCTACTCCAACCCGCTGCTGCTCGGCTTTGCCTGGCAGAAAGGCTGGATCCCGCTGCAGCATGCCAGCCTGCTGCGCGCGATCGAACTCAACGGCGTGTCGGTCGACAAGAACCGCCAGGCGTTCGAATGGGGCCGGTATCTCGCGCACCACGGCGAGGCTGCCGTGAAGGCGCTGCTGCCGGATGCGCCCGCGCAGACGGCCCACGTGGTGGCGTTGCCGCAGACGCTCGACACGCTGATCCGCAAGCGCGAGTCGATGCTGACCGACTACCAGAACGCCGCGTACGCCAGCCGCTACCGTGAAGCGGTCGAGCGTATCCGCGCCGCCGAGCAGAAGCTGGGCGCCGACCGCAAGCTGCCGCTGACCGAAGCGGTGGCGCGCAACCTGGCCAAGCTGATGGCGTACAAGGACGAGTACGAGGTGGCGCGCCTGTACGCCGATCCGGCCTTCCTCGACAAGCTGCGCGCGCAGTTCGAAGGCGAGCCCGGCCGCGACTACCAGCTCAACTTCTGGCTGGCCCCGCCCACGCTGACGAATGCGGGCAAGACCCACAGCAAGGGCCATCCGGTGAAGCGCCGCTTCGGCCCGCGCACGCTGACCGCCTTCCGCCTGCTGGCCCGCCTGAAAGGCCTGCGCGGCACCGCGTTCGACGTGTTCGGCAAGACCGCGGAGCGTCGCGCCGAGCGCGCGCTGGTGGCCGACTACCTGGCCATGGTCGACGAGTTCGCCGCCTCGCTGGGCGCCGACAAGCTCGACACCGCGCTGGCTCTGGCCACGTTGCCCGACGACATCCGCGGCTACGGCCATGTCAAGGAAGCCAGCATGCAGGCTGCGGCCGCGCGCCGCGAAGCACTGCTGGCGGAGTATCGCGGGGCGGCGCGCCGGGCCGCGGCCTGAGCGCCGGCGTGCAACCGGGAAAAGCCCGGGCTGGCCGGACCTGGCATGGTCCGGCCACAATCGGCTATCCTCCCGGCTGCACCCGGAGACTCCCTTGACGCAAGACCCCGCCTTCCACCGCAAGACCGCCACGGACGATGACCTGACGCTGCGCCGCGAGACCATCCGCTGGATGGCCGAGCTGCCCGACGCGGTCCGTCCGGTAGAGCTGGGGCGGGCTTTCCCCCGCATCGTCAATACCGTCGCCGCCAAGTGGTTCGATGCGGTCGGATGCCGGCACTACCTGAACTGCCTGCAGTTCGACGACCGCGGCGGCCGCCAGGGCTTTTCGTTCGCGATCGTGCAGGAGATCGCCGCGCTGCGCGAGCATTTCGACGCGGTCTATCCGCCAGACCACGATGTCTGGCAGAAGGCCTTCGATGCCGGCCAGCGCTGACCCGGCTATCGGGTTTTAAGAACCATCGGCATGAATAGCGCAGCGATCACTGCCGGGGGAGAAATGCCGGCGAGTTGCGCATCGTTATCTTTCGGCGGGAAAGTTATTTAGCTCGGCTTCCACAGGATTCACTCCCAACCTTGCCTTCAATCCTTTCCTGTATCCGAAGCTGCCGTACAACCCGTCGAAGGACCTGACCGGCGTGGCGATGCTGGCCAACTAGAGGTGTATTCGTCGGAGCCGGGGCTGTACGTCTACGGGCTGGGCGGATTCCGGCTCGATGACACGGTCATCGTCGGGGAAGTGCCCGAGGTGATCGTGAAGATGCCGAAGACGCTGGAGTACGCGACGGTGTTGTAGGGCCCGGCAAGGCAGGGCGGCGCCGGAAGCCGCAAACGCACAGACCAGACCCGGGACCACCCGCGCCTTCATTTTCCGACACTGTCATTGCGGCGTGATAACGTCGCGCGAGGCAAATTCCATGTGAAGGGAGCAGGCATGCAAGCGGGCATTGTCGAGGCGGGCTATGGATCGGACCCGGTCGGCCTGGTCAGCGGTTTCCTGTTCGCGCCCGGCGGGGCCATGCGCGAGATCGATTCGCGGGGCGCGGCGGCTTGGCTGCAGCAGGCGCCGCCGGCTGCCGCGCACGAGCGCTCCTTCGTCTGGCTGCATTTCAACCTGTCCCACAGCGCCTGCGAACGCTGGATGAAGGGGCACCTGGGGCTGCCGGACGAATACTTCGAGGCGCTGCGCCAGGGCTCGCGCTCGACGCGGATCGAGCGTCTGGACACCGCGCTGCTGGCCGTGGTCAACGATGTGATCTACAACTTCGGCGTCTCATCGACGGACATTTCGACCATGTGCGCCCACGCTGACCACCGCCTGCTGGTCACGGCCCGGGCGCGGCCGCTGCGCTCGGTGGACCGGCTGCGCGAGGCGGTGCGGCACGGCGAGGCGTTCCGCTCGCCGGCGGACCTGATGGTGCACCTGCTGCGCGACCAGGCCGACGTGCTGGTGCAGATCGTGCGTGAGACCGGCGTGAACGTCGACCAGATCGAGGACCAGCTGCTGTCGCAGCGGCTGCAGGGCAACCGCGCCGATCTGGGCGCGATGCGGCGCGGCCTGGTGCGGCTGCAACGGCTGCTGGCGCCGGAGCCGGGCGCGCTGTTCCGGCTGCTGAACCGGCCGCCGGCGTGGCTGCAGGAAGCCGACCTGCAGGAGCTGCGCGAATCGACCGAAGAGTTCTCGCTGGTGCTCAACGACCTTGCCGCGCTGGTCGAACGCATCAAGCTGCTGCAGGAAGAGATCGCCGCCAAGCTCAACGAGCAGACCAACCGCACGCTGTTCACGCTGACGCTGGTGACCGTGCTGGCGCTGCCGATCAATATCGTGGCCGGCTTCTTTGGCATGAACGTGGGCGGCATCCCGCTGGCCGAGCATCCGCACGGCTTCTGGGTGCTGGTGGCGCTGGTGGCCAGCTTCACTGTGCTGGCGGGGCGCTGGGCGTTTCGCAAGCAGGCAGGTTAGCGACGTTGGCGAGGTTGGCGGCGTGCCGGCCAGGCTGGCATGCCGCCAGCGTCTGCCGGATGCCCTCGGCGTAGGGCGTCTTGCGGATCGGCCCGATCAGCCGCTGCAGCGCGGCATCGTCCAGGATCAGCGGATCGGTCATCAGGTAGTGCATCTCGACCAGTTCGCGCATGAACGGGTTGAACAGCCCGAGCAGGCGCAGCATGCCCTTGCCGGCGATGCGCAGCCTGAGCCGGCGGCCGGTCTGCCTTTCCATCTCCAATACCAGTTCGCGCTGTGTCGTGGCGCCGGCGCCGGCCAGGTGCCAGATCCTGCCGAAGGCCGCGGGCGTATCCGCCAGCCGCGCCACCACCGGCCCCACGTCCGGCACATAGACGAACTCGTGCGGCGCATCGATCGGCCCGATCATGTCCGCGGTGCCGCCGGATACGGCAGCCTGCGCGGCGCGGTGCAGCAGGCTGGCCTGCACGCCCGGGCCGTAGAAGTCGGGCAGCCGCAGCACCGTGGCGCGGATGCGCCCGGCGGCGTCGGCCTGCATCAGCAGGTCTTCCTGCGCCTTGCGCATGCGGCCCTTGAAGGTATGCGGCGCGCGCGGGTGGTCCTCGCTGACCGGATTGCCGCCCTGGACGCGTCCGTAGGGGTAGACGGTGCCGATCAGGATGAATTGCCTGACGCCCGCTGCGAGCGCGCCATCCAGTGTCTTGCGCAGCAGTTCAGGGTGCAGGTCGAAGCGCCAGTAGTCGACGCCGACCATGTAGACCAGCGTGTCGATGCCGCTCGCCGCGGCCTGGACGGAGGCCGGCGAATCGGGGTCCCACGCGACGATCTCGGCGAGCGGGTCGGCCCCGAAGGCCTGGTGGAGGCGCGCCGTGTCGCGGCCGACTACGCGATACGGCTGGCCCCGGCCTGCCAGTGCGGCGGCGATGCTGTGGCCAATGGCGCCGGCGGCGCCAAACAGCGCGATCCTGGACATGGGAATCTCCTTGGCATGGGTGCTGTCGTGGTCTGATGCAGGCCAGTTTGCGGGCATCTCGGCAAAAAGAAAATTGCCTATAATCGGCTGGTTGCTAAACAAAAATGCATAGGCATGGCCGGCGAACCGAACTGGGAGTGGTACCGCACCTTCCTCCACGTGCTGGAAACCGGCTCGCTGTCGGCTGCCGGCCGCGCCATGGGCCTGACGCAGCCGACCGTCGGCCGCCATATCGACAGTCTTGAGGCCGCGCTGGGCCTGAAGCTCTTCACGCGCTCCTTCGACGGCTTCGCCCCGACCGACGCCGCACGCACGCTGCGGCCCTATGCCGCCGGACTCGCCGCCACGGCCGCGGCCATGCGGCGCGCGGCCAGCGGGCACGGTGCCGGCGTGCGCGGCACGGTGCGGCTGTCGGCGAGCGAGGTCGTCGGCGTCGAAGTGCTGCCGCCGATCCTGGCCGCACTGCGCGAAGCCCACCCGGCGCTGGAGATCGAACTGGTGCTGTCGAACCGCGTCGACGACCTGCTGCATCGCGAAGCCGATATCGCCGTGCGGATGTTCCGGCCCGAGCAGGATGCGCTCGTGGCCCAGCGCGTCGGCGGCATCGAACTGGGGCTGCATGCGCATGAGCGCTACCTGGCCGCGCACGGCGTGCCGCAGTCGCTGGAGGAACTGCCGGGGTTTGCCATGATCGGCTTCGACCGGGAGACGCTGTTCATCCGCCGCTTGCTTGAGCGCTTTCCGGCGTTCTCGCGCCAGCGCCTGGCCTTTCGCGCCGACAGCGACCTGGCCCAGCTGGGCGCGATCCGTGCCGGGTTCGGCATCGGCGTGTGCCATGCCGCGCTCGCGGCGCGCGCCCCGGGGCTGGTCAGGGTGTTGCGCAGCGAGTTTTCGGTGGCGATGGATACCTGGGTAGCGATGCACGAGGACTTGCGCGGCAGCGCGCGCTGCGCGGCGACGTTTGCCGCGCTGGTCGCAGGACTTCGCGACTACGCCGGAACGGCGACGATGGGGCCTTAGTCCGGCATCACGCCGGTGGCCTTGCTACCTGAGCGCGCGTGGCGAGATAGGGCAGGTTTGCCGCGACGAAGAACGCCAGCAGCAGCGCCCCCGCGCTCCATGCGAGCGCCGGCACCCACGGCATCAGGCTGGCCAGTATCGCGCCCTTGGCGGCGCCGGAGGCCACCGCGGCGATGCGCAGGAAAGCGGCGATGGCCAGCACGGCAAACACCAGCCCGGTGAGCCTGCCTTCGCGGCCCACACGCCCGGCATCGAGCGCGGCATTGGCCGCCGCGCCAAACATGATTCCCCACATGCCGCCGGCCAGGCATTGCGCGGCCAGCACCGCCTGCAGCGAAGCGGCGGCAATGAACCCGGACAAGGCCAGCGCGCCCAGCACCGACGCGGCGAGCAGCAGCACGCAGGCGGGAAAGCGCCGCAGCCATGGTGTCTCGGGCAGCAGCACGCACAGCGCGAAGCCGATCCAGAACGCCGGCATCACCCGCACCAGCTCGGCGCTGGCAACGAAGCGAAGGTAGGCCGGTCCGGAGTTGATCGCGGTGTGGACCTGGAAGCCCAGCGCGAGCAGCCAGACCGCTGCGAACAGCAGCCACAGGCGCCGCGGGCCGGCACTGGCAATCGGCGCCGCGTCAGCCCGTTGGCTTGCCGGCGGCAATTCAACCCAGCGCAGCGCGACCACGGCCACCACCAGTGCCGCGCTGGCCGCGGCAAAGGGGATCAACGGCGAAGCCTC
This sequence comes from Cupriavidus sp. L7L, assembly GCF_004353535.1. Classification (NCBI taxonomy): domain Bacteria; kingdom Pseudomonadati; phylum Pseudomonadota; class Betaproteobacteria; order Burkholderiales; family Burkholderiaceae; genus Cupriavidus; species Cupriavidus sp. L7L. The sequence continues at coordinate 156,448 of NZ_SMNY01000017.1, read as the reverse complement.
GCGCAGCCGCGCCGTCAGCACCGGTGCCACCGCGCCGGCCAGGCCGATGCCGAGCAGCGACGCCAACACCAGGAACGACGAAGCCGATCCCTGCAGCCGCCGCGCGATGATCACCATGGGCGGCGCGCGCAGGGCCGAAGAGGTGGCGGCCCACAACGCGGTCAGGGCAAGCAGCAGCACCGGCGAGGAAGCCGAAGGCAGCAGCACGAACGCCAGCGCGGAAACCACCGACAGCGCCAGGATCCAGCCGCCGAGCCGGCGCATGCCGTTGGCGACACGGTCGGCGGCGATGCCCAGCGCCAGGTCCATGGCGACGAAGATCACCTGGTCCATCACCAGGATCCACGCAACCTGCGCGCGCGGGATGCCTGCCTGCGTGGCGAGCTGCGGCAGGAACGCCACGTAGAGGGTCCACGTGACCGCCAGCAGGAACTGCACGGAGCAGAAGATCAATGCGCGCATGCGGCCCACCTTGCCCGGTGTATTCCCTGGAAGGATAGGGCAAGGACGGGGGTAAAGCCGGGGGTAGGGCCGGGAGTAGGGCCGGGAGCGGGGCTCAGTAGTCGCGGAGCTTCTCGCCGTTGACCTCGACGAGCTGGTCCAGCCGCAGCGCCTCGCCCGTGCCGAGCGAGACAAACTCCACCCGCTCGCGGCTGAAGATATCGGTGATCGTCGCCGTCACTTGCCGCGCCGCGCCATCCTGGTCGCGATAGCGGATCACGGCGGGCCGGCGCACGGTGGCCAGCGCTTCGAGCAGGTCGTGGAATTCGCAGCTGATCGGGCTGTACGGGGTGGATGCCTGGTTCATGTCAGTAGCTCGTAATGCAGGGCGGTGGCCGGCGCCTTCAGTCGCCGGACCTGACCGACCGGATCAGGTTGTTGCGCAGCGTCGCCACCGCCTTCTGCAGGCGTGCGAATTCGTCCGGCGCCAGGCCGGTGGCTTCGGCCAGGCTGCCTTCGAGGCGCTTTTCGCGCAGGCGGCGGCCAGTGCGGGTCAGGCTGATCCGCACCTGGCGCTCGTCCTCGGGATCGCGCTGCCGTTCCACGTATCCCATGGCTTCGAGCTTCTTCAGGATCGGCGTCAGCGTGTTCGATTCCAGGAAAAGCTTCTCGCCCAGGCTGCCCACGGTCTGGTTGTCTTCCTCCCACAACGCCACGATGGTGATGTATTGCGTGTAGGTCAGCCCCAGTTGTTCGAGGACGGGCTTGTACGCCTTGCCGAACGCCAGGTTGGCGGAATAGACGGCGAAGCAGAGGAAATCGGACAGCTTGGGGTCCGCGGCGGCGGCCTTGTCGGTGGCTTTCATGGTCTGGCTCCCGTGTCTGGATGACGCTGCGGGAAATTATAGGTCGTATGCGATTGTATCGGGGATGCGATAACCGGATGCGACCCATGGGCCCCGGTCCGTGCCTTTTAGGCACGGACCGGGGCCGCGCGGCTGCGTCAGCCGGTGATGACGTTGATCGCCACGTCGATGTTGCCGCGCGTGGCCTTGGAGTACGGGCAGATTTCGTCAGCGGCATGGGCCACCGCCGTCGCCACGTCATGCGGCACGCCGGGCATGCGCACGTTCAGGCGGGCCTGCAGCAGGTACTCGCGGCCGGTCTGGCCCAGGTCCACCTCGATCTCGACGGCCAGGTCGGACGGCAGGGTCAGCTTGTGCGTCTTGGCCGCCAGGCCTACCGCGCTGATGTAGCACGCCGACCACGCGGCCGCGAACAGGCGCTCGGCGGTGGGATGCGCATCGCTGCCATCGAAGACATGGTTGGGGTTGGCTTCGCTGCCGGGCGACGACAGCCGCATGTCGACGGTGCCGTCATGCCCGCGGGGCGTGTTGCCGGCGGCGCTGAGGGTGGTGTAGGTCTTGCCGGTGGCCAGGACTTTGTCGATCTTGCTCATGGCGGGGGTTCCTTTCGGTCAGGTGGTATTTATATCTTGTGCGATTACATCGCATACGATATGTATGGGGAAAAACAATCAGCTCTCGCTGATCTATCGCAAACGCTTCAATCGCATGCGATGGAAAGCATGATGGGATACGGACCGGCTGAAGTCAAGGAGAATTTCCACGCCACCGTGCAACTGTGCGGGAGCCGCCTCAGTCTTCCTCGACAAAGAACTCGATCGCCTCCTGGCCGGCATCGCCGGGTGCGGAGAACGTGATCCAGCCGTGGCCCCGCAGCGTGATCTCGTCACGGCGCAGCATCAGGCTGTCTTCGCCGTCGATGCGGACATGGGTGCCGTTGGAACTGCGGTCGATCAGCACGAAGCGGCCGCCGCGCGGCTCGACAGTCGCCTGGAAGCGCGACACCTGCCGGTCGAGGATGACGATGCTCATGGTGCTGTCGCGGCCGATGGTCAGCGGCGCCGAGGTGGCGTCCATCTCGAACAGCGTGTCGCGGTAGCGCAGCGACAGGAACAGCGAGCGGCGCGCCGCGACATCAACCGGGGCGACCAGGGTCAGCTCGGTGTTCTGCTGCCAGATCGCCTCGTACAGCTCGATCAGCTGCAGCTTGCCGCGCACCTGGATCGGATACAGCGCGCGCGTCATCTGCCGCAGCGGTGCCGATAGCTGCTCCACGGCATGCTTGCTGGTGATGATCTGTCCGCGCGAGGCCAGCTTGACCAGCCGCGCGGCCAGGTTGACCGTGTCGCCGAACACGTCGCCGCCTTCGTCCGACAGGATCGGGCCATGGTGGAAACCGATATGGATCGACAAGGCTATGCCGGCGATCGGTGCCAGCCCGGCCACGCCCTCCTGCATGTCGAGTGCGGCCTGCATCGCGTGATCGGCGGCGGGGAACAGCACCATGATTTCGTCGCCGATGGTCTTGACCACGCGCCCTTGCGCGAGCGCGGCGCGCGCCTTCATCAGCGCCAGGCATTGGCGGATGGCGGCGAGTGCCACCGCGTCGCCGGCCTTGTCGTAAAGCCGCGTGCTGTCGCAGATGTCCGCGAACATCACGGCGCCGTCGCATTGGTCGGCTGGCGAACCTGGATCCTTTTGCATCACCGGCGAAGTTGTCAGTTTTCCGGGCGGGCAGCGCGGGCTGCTGCGGGCACGCGCCACGTCTGCATGATAGGAATTCCACTGGCGGATTGCTGGCCCGCACGCGCTCGCCGCCGGTGCGCAAAGCCTCAGGTGTGGCGTGGCGCCGACTAGAATGAATCAGCCTGTGTTTGTCCCTCTGTTTTGTCTCTGTATCGCGGGAGGAAGATGCCATGGCGGAAATCGAGAAAGACAAGGTCGTCGGGGTGCTGAACCAGATACTGGAAGCCGAACTCGCCGGGGTTGTGCGCTATACGCACTATTCCTTCCTGGTGTTCGGCTTCGGCCGCATTCCCGTAGTGTCCTGGCTGCGCGAACAGGCCAACGAATCGTTGCTCCATGCGCAGCAGGCCGGGGAGTGGATCACCACGCTGGGCGCGTATCCCTCGCTCGGCATCGCGGCGCTGCTGGACAGCCACACCACCGACATCGGCACCATCCTGCGCGAATCGCTGGCGACCGAGCGGCAGGCGCTGGACCTGTACCGCCAGCTGCTGACCCTGGTCGAGGGCCGCTCGGTGGCGCTGGAAGAATATGCGCGCGAGTCGATCCAGCTGGAGGAACTGCATGCCGGCGAGGTCGACAAGATGCTGCGCAAGCCCGGACAGCCCTAAGTTGATGGGCGGGTTTGTGGCCCGGGTGACGAAAAGGTTGCCCGAGCCCCCGGGCTCGCCTAGACTGGATTTCGGCCGGCGCTGAGTACAAGCCTGGCGTACCGATGTGAACCTTTGCGGCTTGTACCGCGGGGAGACGCTCGATGTTGCCCACGCCCATTTCCGAGAAGGCGCTGTCCCGCGGGTTGCTTGACGTCCTGATCCGCGCCGGGCTGATCGCCGTGCTGGCGGTTTTCTGCTTCCAGATCTTCCATCCGTTCGTCGACCTGCTGCTGTGGTCAGTGATCCTGGCGGTCACCATATACCCGCTGCAGGTCAGGCTGCGCGCCCGCATGGGAGGGCATGACGGGCGTGTCGCCACGCTGATCGTCGTGCTGGTCCTTGCCATCATCCTGGTGCCGACCTACCTGCTGGGCCAGGCACTGGTCGATTCGGTGGAGAACGCCATCGCCATGGTCCGGGACGACCGCGTGCATATCCCGATGCCGGCGGAGTCGGTCGCCGCGTGGCCGGTCGTCGGGCAGCGCCTCTACGATTTCTGGCTGCAGGCTGCCACCGACATGACAGCGGTGATGGAAAAGCTGATGCCGCAACTCAAGGGCGTCAGCCTGGCGCTGCTGGGCAAGCTCGCCGGCGTCGGCGTGGCCCTGCTGGTCCTGCTGTTCGCGCTGATCATCGCCGGCATCATCATGGCCTATGGCGAGGAAGGGACGCACAGCGCCAGGCAGATCGCCTCGCGCGTGTTCGGCCCGGAGCGCGGCCCGCGGCTGGCCATGCTGTGCACCGCCACCATCCGCGCGGTGGCGCAGGGCGTGGTAGGCATCGCCTTCATCCAGATGCTGCTGATCGGCGTTGCCTTCGTGGTCAAGGGTATTCCCGGTGCCGGCCTGCTGGCGCTGGCGGTGCTGCTGCTCGGCATCATGCAGTTGCCGGCGACGCTGATCACCGTCCCGGTGATCATCCTTGTCTTTGCCGCCGAGGGTGCCACCGGGGGGACCGTGATTTTTGCCGTCTACACCTTTATCGCGGGACTGGCCGACAACGTGCTCAAGCCGCTGATGCTCGGCCGCGGCGTGGACGTGCCGATGCCGGTGGTGCTGATCGGCGCGCTGGGCGGGATGGTGACAGGCGGCGTCATCGGGCTGTTTATCGGTCCCGTGATGCTGGCCGTGGCCTACCGGCTGTTCTGGCAGTGGGTTGAAGACCAGCCGCCTCCGCAGCCTGCGCAGCCGGTGCCCGAATCGATCGAGCAGACCGCGGAATAGTGCAGGCCGGTTCGCCTCATGCCCGTGCGCAACCGGCCGAACGGAATGCTGCTGGCCGGCGTGCTGTGCCTGGGCGCATGCGCGCGGGTGGGCCCCGACTTCCAGCCGCAGCGCGAGGCGTGGACGGCCTCATGGGACAGCCCGGCGCTGCAGGGCGCGACTGAACGGCGCCCGGCGCCCGACCTGGGGCAGTGGTGGCAGGTATTCGGCGACCCGACGCTGGAGCGCCTGATCGCCGAGGCCGATGCCAACAATGCAGGACTGCGCATCGCCGGCCTGCGCGTGATGGAAGCGCGCGCGCAGCTCGGCATCGCCCAGAGCGGCCGCTACCCGCAGCTGCAGCAGGTGAGCACCGATGCGCTGTACACCTCCAGCCGCCAGGCCGGCGGGCGCAACCCGCAGAACAGCCGCTTCTGGCAGTTCAGCGCGGGCTTCGACATCGGCTGGGAGCTGGACTTCTGGGGGCGCTTCAGCCGCGCCATCGAATCGGCCGATGCCGCGTACTTTGCCGCGCGCGCCAACCACGAGGATGTGCTGGTGCTGCTGCGCGCCCAGGTGGCCGAGACCTACTTCGCGCTGCGCACCGCCGAGGCGCGGCTGCGCATCGCCCGCGACAATGCCCGGCTGCAGCAGCGCAGCTTTGAAATCACCGAGCGGCTGTTCCGCAGCGGCGAGACCGACGAGCTCGACCTGCAGCAAGCCAAGACGCAGTACCTGGGCACGCTCAGCAGCATCCCCGAGTTCGAGGGCCAGATCCTGCGCACGCGCAATGCGCTGGCGGTGCTGGCGGGCCACCCTCCCGGCGCGCTGCCGGAGCTGCCCGAACTCGCGGAGCGGGAAGGGGCCCTCCCGCTGCTCGACCGCGCCGTGGTGCAGGACGTGCCGGCCAGCCTGCTGGTGCGCCGTCCGGATGTGCGCGCCGCGGAGCTGCAGATTGCGGCGCAGTCGGCGTTGATCGGCGTGGCCGAGGCCGATCTCTACCCGTCGCTGTCGCTCTTGGGCAGCATCGTCTGGTCCGCCAGCACGCTGGCCGGCACGCCCAACACGCTGGCGCTGGTGGGCGGGCCCAGCCTGCGCTGGAACGTGTTCGACTATGGCCGCATCCGCAACAACGTGCGGGTGCAGGACGCACGCCTGCAGCAGCTGATCGTGGCCTACCAGGACGCGGTGCGGCAGGCCGCGCGCGAAGCCGACGATGCCGCCAGCGGCCTGCTCAAGTCGCTGGAGCGCGAAGAGATCCTGCGCGAAGGCACGGTCGCCGCCAACCGTTCGCTGTCGCTGGCCAACTCGCTCTACCGCGAGGGCTATTCCGACTTCCAGCGCGTGCTGGACGCGCAGCGGGCGCTGGCAGCCCAGCAGGATGCCTACGTGCTCAACCGCAGCAGCGCCGTGAGCAACCTGATCGCGCTGTACAAGGCGCTGGGCGGCGGCTGGCACAGCGAACTGCCTCTGGTCGACCCGGCGACGCGCCAGCAGATGCAGCAGCGCACCAACTGGGGCGACCTGTTCGAAGAAGCCGCGCGGCCGGCCGCGCCTGCGGGGGCGGGCGTTCCGGCGACACCACGGCAGGTATCCAACGCGGAGGCCCGATGAGCGACACGCCACAGCCCGCAGCAGTCCCGCCGGAGCCAGCATCGCCACCGCCACCGCCGCCGCCGCCGCCCGCCGCGGCAGCGACCGCCGATCCGGCCAGGAAAGGCATTCGCTGGGTGCTCGTGCTGATCGCCGTGAGCCTGGTGTGGTACCTGCTGGCCGACCGGCTCACGCCCTATACCCAGCAGGCGCGCGTGCAGGCCTTCGTGGTGCCGGTGGCGTCGGAGGTGGCGGGGCGCGTGACCCGCGTCCATGTGCGCAACAACCAGGACGTGGCGGCCGGCACGGTGCTGTTCGAGGTCGACCCGCAGCACTACCGGATCGCCGCCGACCGCGCGCGCGCCGACCTGGAGTCGACGCGCCGGCAGATCGGCGCCAGCACCGCCGGCATCGAATCGGCGCAGGCGGCGCTGCGCGCAGCGCGCGCCAACGAGGTCAAGGCGCGCCAGGACAGCGAACGCCTGGAGCGCCTGTACCGCGAGGACCAGGGCACCATATCGCTGCGCCGGCTGGAGATCGCGCGTGCCAGCCTGGAAGCAGCCACCGCGCAGGTGGCCGCGGCCCGCGCCGAGGTCCAGCGCGCGCGCGAGCAGGAGGGCGGCAGCGCCGAAGACAACGCCAAGCTGCGCAGCGCCGCCGCCGCGCTGGAAAAGGCCGAGCTGGACCTGGCCAATACCAGCGTGCGCGCGCGCTCGGCCGGGCTGGTCACCGATCTGCGCACCGAGACCGGCCAGTTTGCCGCTGCGGGCAATCCGGTGATGACGCTGATCACCATCCACGACGTATGGATCAACGCGGAGATGACCGAGAACAACCTTGGCCACGTGGTGCCCGGCACGCCGGTGGCGATCGTGCTGGATTCGCTGCCGGGGCGGGTCTTCACCGGGCGCGTGCGCAGTGTCGGCTATGGTGTCAGTGTCGGCGGCCCCCCCACGCAGCCCGGCAGCCTGCCGACGGTGCAGAACAGCCGCGACTGGCTGCGCCCGGCCCAGCGTTTCCCGGTGACGGTGGAATTCGATCCCGGCCAGTTGTCGTCGCTGCGCGGCGTGCGCGTGGGCGGGCAGGCGGAGGTCATGGCGTTTCCGACGGAAGGCAATCCGCTCAACCCGCTCGGCCGCGCCTTCCTGTACCTGATGAGCTGGCTGTCCTATGTCTACTGACAGCCCGGCGACGGTACCGGCGGCATCGCGGCCGCCGCCCTCGCCGCGCGCACGGCGCGCGCTGCGCCTGGCCGGCGGCACCGCGTGGTGCCTGGCGGCCAGCTTCGGCCTGGGCCTGCCGATCCCGATGCTCGCGCCAGTGCTGGCCATATTCCTGCTCGCCGGCATGAACCGTCCGCTGGCGTTCAAGACCGGCGTGGGCCTGGCGCTGGTGGTGATGCTGACCACCGGCAGCGGCCTGCTGCTGATTCCCTTGCTGCGCCACTACCCGGTCAGCGGCGTGCTGCTGACCGGCCTGTGCCTGTTCCTGGCATTCCGCTACGGCTTGCGCGGCGGCAACAACCTGGTGTCGACCTTCCTGGTGGTCGGCCTGACCATGATCTCGTCGGCCGGCACCTTCGACTTCGGCCTGGCCGTGACGGTCATTGCCGCGCTGGTCAAGGGGCTGCTGCTGGCGGTGCTGGCGCTGGCGCTCGGGCATTGGCTTTTTCCCGAGCCCGCGGGCACACCGGCGGCGCCCCCGGCCAGCGCGCTGCCGGACGACCTGGCGGCGTGGGTCGCACTGCGCGCGGCGCTGGTGGTGATGCCAGCCTTCCTGCTCACGATGACCGATCCCACCACCTACATGCCGATCATCATGAAGGCGGTCAGCCTGGGCCGGCAGAGCTGCACCACTTCTGCGCGCAACGCGGGCCGCGAGCTGCTGGGCTCGACGCTGCTCGGCGGCCTGCTGGCGATCGCATTCTGGGGCGCGCTCAGCCTGTTCGTGCACCTGTGGATGTATTTCCTGTGGATGCTGCTGTTTGCGCTGCTGGTGGCGCGCAAGCTCTATGGGCTCAGCCCCTCGCGCCAGGCGCCCGGCTTCTGGCTCAATACGCTGGTGACGCTGGTCATCCTGCTGGGGCAGTCGGTGCAGGACAGCGCGGCCGGCAAGGACGTCTATACCGCCTTTGTCGTGCGCATGGGGCTGTTTATCGGCGTCACGCTGTACGCGTGGCTGATGATCGAGCTGCTGGACCAGCCGCGCGCGATGCGCAGAGGGCAACCGCAGTCGTCGCAATAGATGCCCGGCATCAATCCACCCAGGGGTTGGCCAAAACGATCCCGGTCCCTTCGAAGTCCTTTCCGTTGCGCGTGGCGAGCGTGGCGCCGTTATGCCTGCAAATGGCAGCAATCTGCGCATCTGCCATGCTGATCGGACGACCATTGCGCTCTCGCTGTGAAACGAGCGCGGCATAGTGCACGGCGGCGTTCTCGTCGAACGGAAGCACCCGCTCGGCAAACTCCTCGTCGAGCATCTTCAGTGCGGCATCACGTAGAAAGTCTTATCCCAGCGCCAGCCCGCCATGCGCCAGCAACTGGCGGAAGACCGCCAGCTGGGTTTCGCCGGTCTCGGCCAGCCGGTGGCACACGTGCACGTGGGCATCCATGTCGCTGTGGCCGCGCAGCGCGTCCTTGCACTCGCGCTCGGAAATCTCCACGTGGACCCCCGTCAGGATGGCGCGCCCGTAGCCCACGCGCGCGGACACGATCGCAGGCGGGGAGCCGGCCATGCCGGTGTAGACCGCCAGCACCTGCGTACCCGGGCCGGGCTCACCCCCGAAATCGAACATGCAGCCGCCGTGGTAGTGCATGTAGAGAGAGACCGGTGTCGGTGTCAGGTGATCGGTGGTGCGGATCTCCACGGCCGCGGCGGTGCGCGGCGTGCCGTCGTACAAGCGTCCGCCGGTGAGGTCGGGCAGCGAGCCGACCGCCACCGCGTCGACAAAGCGCAACTCGCGGGCGCCGCAGATCGCGCCCGAGGTGCCGGCGTGAAAAGCAAGCTCCCGGCACGCGTAGTAGGCGCCGGCGCAGATGCCCAGGTAGACGCCGCCCCGTTCGATAAAGCTGCGGATGCGCGCGTTGGGTGCGCCATTGAGCGCCGCGCAGTAGGGCAGGTCGGCGCCGCCCGGCATCACGAACATCACCGCGTCGTCGAACAGCGTTGGGTCGTGGCGGATATCGTCGGCCATGACCGCGCGGATTTCGTAGGCGCCGGCCTGCAGCTGGTGGCCGATGGTGCGCATCAGGCAGGCGGTCCAGTCGGAGGCGCCGGCGTCGACATACGTCAGGATCTTGTGCTTGGACATGCTGGTCGTGGCGGTTGGGGGCGGGTGGCACAGGCAACGCTTATCGCTTGCTTTCTACCCTAGTTTTCGCGACGGCGCAGTACCGGCTTTCCTGGGGCCGCGCGCCGCCATCGTTTCGCGTACGGCTTCGCGCACGCATTCCGCCAGCAGCGCCGCCGCGCGCGTCTGGCCGGTACCCGCCTGCGCGATCACCAGCGGCTGGCGCACGGTTTCCTCGAGGATTGGCTTTTCCACGACGCTGGCCGACTGGCCGGAGGCCGGCGCCTGCGTGATCAGCAACGCGGAACCCAGCCCGTTCGCCACCATGCTGCGCGCCAGTTCCAGCGACGTGGCGCGGTAGCGCACCTCCGGCTGCAGGCCGAATTGCCAGAACGGCGCCATCAGGAATTCGCGGCTGTGCGGCAGGTCGATCAGGATCAGCGGCTCGCGCGCCAGCGCGTGCAGCGAGATTGCGGCCTTGCCGCGGGCCAGCTTCGAGCCGGCCGGCACCAGCCCGTAGGGCCGCAGTTCCGCCAGCACTTCGCGGCCGATCTCGACAGGCAGCCCCACGTCGTAGGTCAGCGCCAGCTCGATCTGGCCACCGTGCAGCCAGTCTTCGAGCTGGGCCAGGTCGCCTTCGACAAAACGCACCGCGAGCCGGGGATAGCGCTCGCGTGCCACGCGCAGCACCGCCGGCAGGTAGGCCGGCGCCAGCGTGCGGAACACGCCGATGCGCACCTCGCCGGCGTCGCCGTCGCCGCGCTGGTCGATCTCGAATGCCGTTGCCGCGCCCAGGATCCGGCGCGCTTCCGCCAGCTTGCGTGCCCCGAAGCGGGTCAGCGCCAGCCTGGTGCCCGCATCGCGGGCGAACAGGGCTTCGTCGAACAAGGCTTCCAGCTCGCGGATGGCGACCGAGATGGAAGGCTGCGAGACATTGAGCAGCCGCGCGGCGGCGGCGGTGCTGCCGGTTTCCGCCGTGGCGGCGAAGTAGCGCAACAGGCGCAGCGAGATGCGCGAAGGCGATGGCTGCGATGCCATTAAATAATCCTATAGGTGCTACTCGAAATCAATATTTTACTTGATAGCCTGCGCTGCGCAGAATCGGCCCACCAGCCCTTGAGGAGCAAGACCATGACGCATTCGAACCTGCCTGATGTGCCCGATCTCCCGCTAGCCGGCCTGCGCGTGATCGATTTCTCGCGCGTGCTCGCCGGCCCGTATTGCACCGCGTTGCTCGGCGACCTCGGCGCCGAAGTCATCAAGGTAGAGCCGCCCGGCGGCGACGACTATCGCGCGGTCGGTCCCTTCTCCGACGGCAAGAGCGGCCTGTTCTCGGCGATGAACCGCAACAAGCAGAGCATCGTGATCGACCTGAAGACGGACGACGGCCTGGCTGTCGCCCGCGCGCTGTGCCGCGGTGCCGACGTGGTGGTGGAAAACTTCCGCCCCGGCGTGGCGGACAAGCTCGGCATCGGTTACGCCGCGCTGCGCGAACTGAACCCGCCGCTGGTCTATGCCAGCGTGTCGGGCTTTGGCCAGACCGGCCCGGAATCGCACCGCCCGGCCTACGACATCATCCTGCAGGCGATGTGCGGGCTGATGGACGCCACCGGTGCGCCCGACGGCGCGCCGACCATGCTCGGCGAGGCCGTGTCCGACGCCGTCAGCGGCCTGTTCGCCTCGTGGGGCGTGCTGGCCGCGCTGCTGGCGCGCGAGAAGACGGGGCGCGGCACGCATGTCGATGTGTCGATGTTCGATGCCACGCTCAGCCTCAGCGCCACGCTGGTCGCGCGCTACGCGGCCACCGGGCTGGCGCCGCGGCGCGTGGGCAACCGCCATCCGTCGTCGGCGCCGTTCGGCGCGTATCGCGCCGCGGATGGCTTCTACGTGGTGGCGGTGCTGAACAACAAGCTGTTCCAGGCGCTGGCCGACGCCATCGGCCAGCCCGCGATGGCGCACGACCCGCGCTTTGCCGATGACGAGACGCGGTGCCGCTTCGAGTCCGACCTGCGCGCCATGCTGGAGAACTGGTCGGCGACGCGCACGGTGGCGGAGGTGAACGCCGTGCTCGGCGCCGCCGGCATCCCGGTCGCGCCGATCCGCAATGTCAAGGAAGCGCTGGAAAGCGAGCACGCGGCGCATCGCCGCCTGCTGACCGAGGTGCCCGGCACGGACGGCGGCACGGTGCGCCTGCCGTCGCAGCCGGTCAAGTTCTCTGCCTACGGCGCCAACCGCGTGACGCCCGCGCCGGCGCTGGGCCAGCACACCGGGGCCATCCTGGCCGCGCACGATTTCAGTAATTTCAATAAGGAGAAGCAACATGCATAAGCGAATGGGCGTCGAAGCGGAAGACCTGGAGATCGCCGACGCGATCGGCCGCTTCGCGCAGAGCGAGCTGGCCCCGAACGCCGCCGCGGTGGATCGCGACGAAACCTCCACCACGCGCTACGTGCCGCAGCTTGCCGAGCTCGGCCTGATGGGCATGAACCTGCCCGAACGCTGGGGCGGGACCGAGACCTCGCCGGTCGCGCTGATCCTGTCGCTGGCCGAAGTCGCGAAGGCCTGCGCGTCGACCTCGTCGATGATCGGCGCGCACTACCTGGCCACCGACTCCATCCTGATCGGCGGCGACGACAGCCTGCGCGCACGCTACCTGCCCGACGCCGCCGCCGGCCGCAAGCTTGGCGCGTTCGCGCTGACCGAGCCGCGCGCCGGTTCCAACCCCGCCGACATGGCCACGCGCGCCACCCCCGAAAGCGACGGCTACCGCCTGCGCGGCGTCAAGCACTTCATCTCCAACGCCGACGCCGCGGACTTTATCGTCGTCTACGCCAAGACCGATCCCGCGGCCGGCACGCGCGGCATCAGCGCCTTCGTGGTGGACCGGCACAGCGCCGGCGTGGAGGTCGCGCCCGCCGAGAAGCTGATGGGCATCCGCGGCGCGCCGGCGCACGAGGTGGCGCTGGACTGCTTCGTTCCCGCGGCAAACCGGCTGGGAGCGGAAGGCAGCGGCTTCCGCACGGCGATGAAGGTGCTCGACAACAGCCGCCTCGACGTGGCCGCCACCAGCCTCGGCATCAGCGAAGCGGCGCTGGCGTGCGCGGTCGACTGGGCCAGGCAGCGCCAGGTCAGCGGCGAGCCGCTGGCGCGCAAGCAGGGCCTGCAGTGGATGTTCGCGGACATGCGCACGCGGCTCGAAGCCGCCTGGCTGCTGACGCTGCAGGCCGCGGTGCGGCGCCGCGACGGCGAGCCCTTCACCGAGCATGCATCGATGGCCAAGCTCTATGCCTCGGAGACGGTCGCCTTCGTCACCGATACCGCCTTGCAGATCCACGGCGGCTACGGCTTCACGCGCGAGATGCCGCTGGAGCGGCTGGTGCGCGATGCGCGCATCCTGCGCATCTACGAAGGCTCGTCGGAGATCCAGCGCACGGTGATTGCGCGCGCGGTGCTGGCGTAGGGCGTGCGCCGCAAGACGCCCCGACTGCATCCGTTGCTCTCGCCCATTCAGGAAAACGACAAGGGCGCAGCCGCCCGCCGCTGGCTATAGTCTGCGAGGGCCGGGGCTTGCCAGCGCGCCGATTGCGCAATTTATGCGCAATCGGCATGAATGCATGCGCGTCCCGAATCAATCCGAAGGACCGGAGTGGCAGGGCGGAGGGCTGCCTTGCAAAGGGGGAGGCATGGATGTCGAACTGCAGCGCGCCATATTGAACAACATCCCGGACCAGGCCTGGCTGAAGGATGCCGGCTCGCGCTACGTGCTGGTCAATGACGCGTTCATGGCCGCATGCGGACGGACCGAGGCCGAGATCGTGGGCAGCACGCCGGACCAGGTCTGGTCGGCGGAATGGGGCCAGGTCTACCTCGATACCGACAAGGCGGTGGTCGACAGCGGCGTGCGCCGCCGCTACGAAGAAAGCCGGCATGGCAAGGACGGCAGCGTGCGCTGGTTCGACACCATCAAGATGCCGATCCACAACCCGGGCGGCGAGGTCATCGGCACGGTGGGGATCTCGCGCGATATCACCGACCGCAAGCGCTCCGAGCAGGAGCTGCTGGCCTCGCGCGCGCAGCTGCGCGAGCTGTCCGCGCACCTGCAATCCGTGCGCGAGGCGGAACGCACCCGCATCTCGCGCGAGCTGCACGATGAGCTGGGGCAGTCGCTGACGGCGCTGCGCCTGGGGCTTAGTTACATCGAGGCGCAGCAGGGCCCGGCTGCCGACGACGCGTACCGCAAGCATGTGCAGATGCTCAAGGAGATCGCCGATTCGACCGTGGAAGCCGTGCAGCGCATTGCGGCCGACCTGCGCCCGCCGGTGCTGGACGAACTGGGGCTGGCCTCGGCGATCGAGTGGCTGGTCGAGTCATTGTCGGAGCGCACTGGCATTGCCTGCGAGAAGGCGCTCCAGCCGGTGGCGGACCTCGGTGCGGAAGTCAGCACCGCGGTCTTCCGGATCGCGCAGGAAGCGCTGACCAATGCCTGCCGCCATGGCCAGGCCGATCGCGTGCGCGTCGAGCTGGCCGAGGCGGGCGGCATGCTGCGGCTGGTGGTCGCCGACAATGGCTGCGGCATCGATACTTCCGTCACCGGCCGCCGCCGCAGCCTGGGTTTGCTCGGCATGCGCGAGCGCGCGCTGATGCTGGGCGGCAAGCTGGTGGTGAGCAGCGAGAAAGGCCGCGGCACACGCATCGAGGCGCTGGTTCCGCGCGATGCCGGTATTGCGAGCGGAGACAGCAGATGATCCGCATCCTGCTGGCCGATGACCACACCATCATCCGCGACGGGCTGAAGAAGATCCTGTCCACCGTGCCGGACATGCAGGTGGTGGCCGAGGCCGCCGACGGCAACGAACTGCTCGCGCTGCTGCGCGCCGGCCTGCCGGACGTGCTGCTGCTGGATATGTCGATGCCGGGCCGCAGCGGCATCGTGCTGATCCAGCAGTTGCAGGCCAGCTATCCGGCGCTGCCCGTGCTGGTACTGAGCATGTACCGCGAGTCGCAGTACGCGGTGCAGGCGATCCGCGCCGGCGCTGCCGGGTATCTCACCAAGAATGTCGAATCGGACCAGCTGATCAGTGCGATCCGCAAGGTGGCGCGCGGCGGCACCGCGGTCTCGGCCGCGATCGCCGACAAGCTGATCGGGCAGGCGCGCCAGCCGCTGGCGGCCTTGCCGCATGCGCGGCTGACCGCGCGCGAACTGCAGGTGTTCCAGATGCTGGCCGAAGGGCAGGGCATCAACGAGATCGCGCTGACGCTGTCGCTCAGCGGCAAGACGGTCAGTACGCACAAGGCCAACATCCTGGCCAAGCTGGAGCTTTCGTCGACCGCCGGGCTGGTGCACTACGCCATCCGGCACGGTCTGCTGGCGGAAGCGGGCGAGCCCGGGGAGGCGAGCGTTATCCCATAGCATTGCTGCGGCGCAGCTAGGCCGATCCTTAGGTCGAATTCAGCCGATCCTGATGCAGCCGGCGCGCGCCGGCACCTACGCTTCAGGTCACGGGGCAGCGGCTCCGGCAGAACGACAAGACCTGAGGAGACACGCCATGCAGCTGGACCTGCTGATCCGGGATGCGTGCGTCCGCGACGACGCGCCCCTGACCGACATCGCCATCCGCGACGGGCGCATTGCCGCCATCGAACCCGGCATCGACGCGCCGGCGCACGAAGTGATCGAAGCCGGCGGGCGCGCCGCCATCCCTGGCCTGGTGGAACCGCACCTGCACCTGGACAAGGCGCTGCTGCATCGCCGGCTGCCCGCCCGGCTGGGCACGCTGGACGAGGCCATCCGCGTCACCGGCATCCTGAAAAGCAAGCAGCAGCGGCACGACGTGCTCGACCGCTCGCGCCAGGTGCTGGACATGGCGGTCCGGCATGGCACCGTCGCGATCCGCGCCCACCCAGACGTCGACCTGATCCAGGGGCTGATCGGGGTGGAGACGCTGCTGGAGCTCAAGGCGGAGTACCACGACCTGCTCGACCTGCAGATCGTGGCCTTTCCGCAGGAGGGCATCCTGAAGTCGCAGGGCACGCGCGAGCTGATGATCGCGGCCATGGACATGGGCGCCGACGTGGTCGGCGGCTGCCCTTACAACGAACTGAGCTGGGCCGATACCGTGCGCCATATCGACATGGTGTTCGAGCTGGCGCAACGCTATGACGCGCCGGTCGACATGCATGCCGACTTTGCCGACGATACCGCCGACCAGCGCTTTGCCGCGGTCGACTACATCGCGCGCAAGACCATCGAATGCGGCTACCAGGGCCGCGTCTCGCTCGGCCATGTGACCAGCCTGGGCGCGCTCGACACGGCGCAGCTGGAGCCGCTGGTGGCGCAATTGCGCGACGCCGGCATCAGCATCGTGACCCTGCCCGCGACCGACCTGTACCTGGGCGGGCGCAAGGACGCGCAGAACCAGCGCCGCGGGCTGACGCCGGTGAAGGCGCTGCATCACGGCGGGGTCAACGTCGCGTATTCGTCCAACAATATCCGCAATGCCTTCACGCCGTTCGGCAAGGCCGACATGCTGCAGATCGGCAATATGCTCGCGCACGTGGCGCAGTTCGGCGTGCCGGAGCACCAGCTCGCTGTGCTCGGCATGGGCACGCACAACGCCGCGCGCGCGATCGGGCTGCAGGACAGCTATGGCCTGGAAGTGGGCCGGCAGGCCGATATCGTGATCCTCGACACCTTCAAGGTGGCGGACGCGCTGATCGACATTCCGCCGCGCCTGTGGGTGGTCAAGCGCGGGCGGATCACGGTGGTGACGCAGCACCGCTGCGACATCCGCCGGCACCATTGCTGCGCGCACTGAACCGCCCCAACCCTTTCAAGGCTTTCCAGGAGACGATCATGAAGAAGCTGCCTGCCGAAGTCGTGGCCTCGCTGCTGGCCATCACCACCGTTCCCATTGCCGCGCATGCGTCGCACCTGCCGCCGTGGGCCATCTTTATCAGCTGGGCCGCCACCTTTGCCATGGGCGGGCCCACGCCGGAGAACCTGAAGAAGATCTGGCCGACCTTGCCGGTGGGGTCGCTGTTCGCGTTCGTGATCGTGCTGTGCTTCCGGCAGGCCGCCGAGCAGTACTCGGGGCCGGCGCTGATCGCGGCGGAGATGGTGATCCTGTTCATGCTCAACGCCGGCATGATGTTCCTGGCGCGCGTGTTCTACACGCTGCGTTTCATTCCCGGCATGTTCTTCGGCTTTGCCTCGTACTTCGCCACGCTGTTCGGGGGCTTCGGGCCCACGCCGGGCGATCCCGTCACCGCGCTGGGTGCCGTCATTGCCATGAATGCAATGGGCCCGGCCTATGCCTGGATCAAGGCGCGCTACTCGGCGCCGGAAAGCCTGGTCGAGCGGTCGTGGCAGGCGCACAAGCGCGAAGCCTGAGCCGCCATCGCATCGTCATCATCGCGGCTGCCCGCGCGGCGACAGCACGGGGCAGCCGGTCTTTCCGGGGGAACGGGCATGGAACACAAGGGCATGGAACACAGCGGCATGGAAAACAGCGGCATGGAAAACAGCGGCATGGAAAACAGCGGCATGAAACATACGATTGAAGTCGATCCCTGCGGCGGCACCTCGCGCAGGGCTTTCCTGGCAAGTTCAGCAGCGCTGGCGGGCAGCACGATCCTGGCGCCCGCAAGCGCCGAGGCGGCGCAGGACGCCGCGCCCGCGGCGCGCGGCGTCCTGGCGCATTCGGATGCGGGCATGGTCACCAGCCCGCATGGGCTCGCCAGCCAGGCGGGACTGGAAGTGCTGAAGGCAGGCGGCAATGCGATCGAGGCAGCGATTGCGATCGGCGCGGTGCTGAGCGTGACCTATCCGCATTTCACCGGTCTGGGCGGCGATGCCTTCCTGGTGACCAGCGACCGCGACGGCAACGTGCGCTCGTTCTCCGGGATCGGGCAGGCCGCCGCCGAAACGCCGGGCTACAGCGGCGCCATCCCGTTGCGCGGGCCGGGCGCCGCGCTGACCGCGGCCGCGACGGTCGCGATCTGGGACCGCGCCTTTGCCTTCGGCAAGAGCCAGTGGGGCGGTACCCAGTCATGGTCGACGCTGCTGGGGCGCGCCACCGAGTACGCCGCCAACGGCTTCCCGGTCACGCCGTCGCAATGCTTCTGGCAGGAGTTCCGCGCCGCGGACCTGCCGGCCTGGGGCGGCTTCGGCCGCGTGTTCGCCCCCGACGGGCGCATGCCGAAGCCGGGCGAAATGTTCCGCCAGCCCGAACTGGCGCGCACGCTGGAGCGGCTGGCGACGCAGGGCGGGCGGGAGTTCTATGAGGGCGACATCGCCGGCCGGCTTGCGGCAGGGCTG
This sequence comes from Cupriavidus sp. L7L, assembly GCF_004353535.1. Lineage (NCBI taxonomy): Bacteria > Pseudomonadati > Pseudomonadota > Betaproteobacteria > Burkholderiales > Burkholderiaceae > Cupriavidus > Cupriavidus sp. L7L. The sequence goes on along the minus strand of NZ_SMNY01000017.1, from coordinate 138,341 downwards.
GCGCAGGCCGGCTCGCCGTTGCGCGCCAATGACCTGGCGCGCTGCCAGGCACGCGAGGAAGTGCCGCTGCGCGTGGCCTACCGTGGCGGCGAACTGCTGGGCCTGCGTCCGCCCACGCAGGGCGTGACGACGCTGGAGATCATGGGGATCCTCGACCGCTTCGACCTGTCGGCCGTGCCCGAGGGCAGCGCCGACTACTACCACCTGCTGGTCGAAGCCGTGAAGCTGGCGTTCCTGGATCGCAATCGCTACGTCGCCGATCCCGATTTCGTCGACGTGCCGGTGGACCGGCTGCTGTCGCGCCGGCACCTCGATGCGCAGGCGCAACGCATCCGCATGGCACGGGCCATGCCGTGGCCGCATGTGTACCAGCCCGGCGATACGGTGTACATCGGCGCGGCCGACCGCGAGGGCCGCTGCGTCAGCATGCTGCAGACGGTGTATTTCGACTGGGGCAGCGGCGTGGTGGTGGGCGACACGGGCGTACTCTGGCACAACCGCGGCGCATCGTTCAGCCTCGATCCCGCCAGCCCCAACGTGTTGCAGGGCGGCAAGCGGCCCTTCCACACGCTGAACCCGGGCATCTACCTCAAGGACGGCCGCCCCCGGCTGCTATATGGCACGCAGGGCGCCGACGGACAGCCGCAGACGCTGGCGGCGGTGCTGACGCGGATGATCGACTACGGCATGGACCCGCTGACCGCGCTCGGCCGGCCGCGCTTCCTGCTGGGCAAGACCTTCTCCGACAGCCGCGACAGCCTCAAGCTGGAGCAGGACGCCGGCAGGCAGGTGTTCAGTGAGCTGGCGGCGCGCGGCCACCAGCTGAGCCCGATCCCGGCGCAGAGCCAGCTGGCCGGGCATCCGGGCGCGATCCGGATCGGACCGAAAGGGCAGCTTGCCGGCGCGCACGACCCGCGCAGCGACGGCCGCGCGCTGGGGCTGTAGCCGGCGCGGTGCTAGCCGCGCCCGCGCAACGGCTTGAGCAGGTGCGACAGGCCGTTGTGGTCGAGCTCGTGCATCAGCGCCAGCAGCCCGCCAATCTCCCCTGGCGGGAAGCCTTCGCGGGCGAACCAGTTCAGGTAGTTGCCCGGCAGGTCGGCAATCACCGTGCCCTTGTGCTTGCCATAGGGCATGGCGACGCTGACCAGCCGCTTCAGTGCGTCGGAATCGAACGGAGTCATGGTGGCGTCAAATCGGCAGGGCGCTACGCTACCACAGCTTGCGCCCGCCGGTCCGCCACCGGTCCGCGCGTTAGCGCGCGGGGACTGGCGTCAGGCGCCGTCGAGGAAGCCGCTGCGCTGGCCCAGGCGGGTGCCGAGCGCATCGGGGGCCAGGCTCATGCTGGCGGGATCGGCGGCGCCGGCAGGTGCGGCTGCCTGCATCGGGTCGACCGGGGCCGGCGCCATGCCCGGTTGCGCGGGCTGGCCTGCGGGTGCGTACGGGCTGGCTGCGCCCGGGGCCTGTGCGACCTGGGCGGATGGTGCGGATGGTGCGGATTGTGCGGACGGTGCGGCGGCCGGCATGGCTTGCATCGGTTGCGCGGACGGCGCCGGCTGGGTGGCTTGCATCGGTTGCGTGGCTTGCATCGGCTGGGCCGGTTGAAGGGGCTGGGCCTGCTGTGCGAACAGCGGGTAGGACGCGACCATCGCGCCAGCCATCAACAGGGATTTCGCCAGATGTTGCTTCATGCGTGTACCTCCAAATTAGCCTTCAGGCATGGGAAAGACCACTTTAGCGCCGAGGCACCTGACATTCTGTTTGTTTTTGCAACGGTGATTTACCAGCCTTGCCAGGCACGCGTGAGCGGGTTAATTACGCGCGCGATGCCAGCGCCACCGCTTGCCCCTCCCCCCTGAGCCCGAAGTGCGCGTGCTGCCCGACGGGGAGTGCGACAGCGCGCCGGGCCGCCACCAGCGCCGCAAAAGCGCCGGTGCGGTTACACGTTGCTACGTGCCTAACCTTCTGCGAACACCTGCCGCCGCGGCGCACCGTTACATTGCCGGCCAGGAGGACATCACCATGCGAAGCATCCTGGCCGCCTGCGCTCTGGCAGGCATCGCAGTCATGGGCCCGGGCACCGCCCAGGCCCGCGTCAACGTCGATATCGGCATCGGCATTCCCGGCTATGCCGTGGCGCCGCCCCCGGTCTACTACGAGCCGGCGCCGGTCTACCTGGCGCCGCCGCAGCCGGTGGTCGTGGCGCCGGCCTATTACGACGACTGGCGCGAACAACGATGGCGGGAGCGCAAGTGGCGCGAGCGCGAATGGCGCGAACAAAGGCGGCGCGAGCGTGAATGGCGCCGCTGGCACGAAGACCACGACGACTGAGTGATGCTGGTGGCAGATGGCGCCTGCCGTCCGTTTCTTGTCGCTTTCCGTGCCGGCCGGATTAAGCGCGGGTTCCGGCCGCCTTGACTCGGGTCAAGGCCCAATCGGTCTTGCGGCCTAGACTGGATGCAAGCAAGACCGAAGCGAGGGCATCATGGCCTACGACAGCATCCTGGTCCACCTGGACGGCAATCCACAGTCCTCCCGCCGCCTGCACCTTGCCGGCCGCCTCGCCAGCGCCGCCGGCTGCCCGCTGATCGGCTTGCTGGCGGGGCGCGTGCCCGACCCCGGCTGGTCCTACCGCATGGACAATGCCCAGCGCTGCCTGGCCGAAGACCAGGAACGCCGCCGGCTGCAGCGCGAAGACATGCACTGCGCCTTCGAGGCCGCCACCCGCGAACTGGGGGTCGTGGCCGATTGGCGCGCGGTCGATCGCGACCCCGTCACGCTGGCGCTGCGCGAAGCGCGCGAGGCCGGGCTGATCGTGTCCGGCCAGTACGATGGCGACAACGTCGAAGGCCCGGTGGCCCGGCAGCTGCTGGAAGCGCTGCTGCTGGAATCCGGCCGGCCCACGCTGGTGGTCCCGTGCGCCGGCGAGTTCAGCACCATCGGCACGCGCGTGCTGCTGGCCTGGAACGGCAGCCGCGAGGCCGCGCGCGCCCTGCACGACGCGCTACCACTGCTGGCTGGCGCGCAAGTCCGCATGCTCGGCGCCCATACCCCCGCCAAGGAGCTGCGTGCCGATGCCACGCCGGTCAGCCACGCGCAGCGGGTGCTGGAGCGGCAGGGCGCCTCGGTCGAAGTCGAGCACGGCCCCGGCGGCGCTGACCTGACCATTGGCGAGCTGATCCTGTCGCGCGCCGCGGACTTTGGCGCCGACCTGATCGTGATGGGCGCCTACGGCCATGGCCGGCTGCGCGAACTGGTCCTCGGCGGCGTGACCCGCGTGCTGCTGCAGTCGATGACCGTGCCGGTGCTGTTCTCGCACTGAAGCGCGCGCCGCCGCACGCCTGCGGCAACCTCCTTGCCGGCTCACTTCAGCTGCGTGATGCAGGTATTCCAGCCCTCGTGGAAGCCCAGCTCTTCATGCTGCTTGCGCGTGGCTTCGTCCGGATGCATCACGCGCGCGGTGTAGCGCGTGCCATCGTCTTCGTGGCGACGGCGCGTCTGGCAAGGAGAAAAATGCAAACGCCCCGGCAATGGCCGGGGCGCGAGTTGGCAGGTGGAAATTTATTGCTGGCGCACGTATGCCGCCAGCGCGCGCACTTCTTCCGGCTTCAGGCTGGCAAACGGCGGCATCGGCACCGCACCCCACTTGCCGCTGCTGCCGCCGCGGATGCTGGTTTCGAGCTTCGCCTGGGCCTGCGCATCGTTCTTGTAGCGCACGGCGACCTCATGGTAGGCTGGTCCGACCACCTTCTGCGTCACGCTGTGGCAGCTCAGGCAGGCATTCTTTGCCAGCAGCCCCTGCACGTCGACGCTCGCGGCCGCGGCGCCGGGAGCAGGCGCCGCTGCAGCCGGCTTGCCGGCCTTCTGCGCGATCGCTACGATCTCGGGATCCTTCGCCTTGGCCGAGCCATAGGCCACGGCCAGGTAGGCGCCGAGCTGCTCGACTTCGGCATCGTCGATCGGCGCGCCGTAGGCCTGCTGCATCTTCTTCATCTCGGCGGTCCACTGCGCCAGGCTTAGCCCGGGCGGCTGGTAGGAGACGTAGTCGGCCGAATGGCAGATCGCGCATTTCTGCATGGCGATGCCGTAGCCCGGCAGCCTGGCGGGCTTGAGCTTGACGTTTTCCGCCGGCAGCTTGATGTCCTGCGGCGCGGCGCCGGCATGGCCGGCACCGAGCAAGGCGAGCGCCAGCAGCGCGGGGGCGATGGTTGCTTTCATGGCGCGTTCCTCAGGCGATGGTGACCGGCGTGGCTTCGATGACATTGCGGCGGTAGCCGGCGGGGTTCCAGTTGGCCTTGGCCGGCTGGGTCTCGCCCTTGTTGCTGGTGGCGCGCACCATCAGCACCGCGGGGCCCTTGCGGGCGAACTTCACCGGCAAGTGCCACGCGCGGAACGAGAAGCGGCCCAGGTCCTCGCCGAGCTTCGCCGCCTGCCAGTTCTGCCCGCCATCGACGGAAACCTCGACCGTGCGGATGCCCGAGCCGCCGTCGAAGGCAATGCCCTTCAGCTCGACGGTACGGCCGGCCGGCAGCCTGCCGCCGTTTTCGACGCTGGTGATAAAGCTGCGCACGGCCAGCGTCGAGATCGGCCGCGTCTTGGCGGCCGGCGTACCGGGGGCCACGCACTGGCAATCGTTGTCCGGCACGCGGTAGCCCTTGGTCATGAAGAACGCGTCATGGCCCTCGAACGGGTGGTCAAGGACTTCGATCTCGGACAGGTGCTTGATCCAGTAGGTGCCGAAATACCCCGGCACCACCAGCTTGAGCGGATAGCCGTTGAGCAGCGGCAGGTCTTCGCCGTTCATGCCCCAGGCCAGCAGCGGCTCGCCGTTCATCGCATGCGCGATATCGAGCGACTTGCGGAAGTCCGGCGTGCTCGGCAGCACCGGCGTATCCATGCCGTTGAAGGTCACCACCTTGGCGCCAGCCTTGATGCCCGCATGCTCCAGCACCTTGCGCAGCGGCACGCCGGTCCAGCGCGCATTGCCCATCGCGCCGTTGGCCAGCTGCGCGCCGAACACGCGCGGCTCGCTGAAGCCGCGGCTGTTGCCCGAGCACTGGTTCACCGCCACCACCTCGACGGGATCGGCCAGCTTCTTGAGCTCGTCCAGCGACAGCCGCAACGGCTTGCCGACATGGCCGCCCACGCTCAGCCGGTAAGTGTTCAGGTCTACCGACAGCGGGATGTTGGCCAGGTGATAGCGCACAAAGAAGGCGTCGTTGGCCGTGATCGGCCCCTCGTTGAACGTGGAGAAGGGCGTTTCCAGGTGCGGCGGGCGGGTGCTGACGCGCACCAGCGGGCGCTTGCCCGGATAGCGCACCAGCGGACGCGGGCCGTCGGCGAGCGTGACGCCGTCGGTCGCCTTTGCGGCTAGGGCGCCGAGCGGCGAGGCGAGCAGCGCGAGCCCGCCAGCATGGCGGACGAAGCGGCGACGGGTGGGGCCAGGCTGGGGGGCGCCGGCAAGGCCGGCGGGCGTGTTTTTGTCTCGCATGGGGGCGTCTCCTTGGCGCTCGCGGGGGCGTGCGCGATGCGTTGTGGCGCTCACTTTGCCCTCACGGCAGTTAGCTTGTGAAACGGGTTTTCCTGCTAGGGCTTATCGATTAAGTCGATATAGGGGAAATACCGCTGCGACGGCCGGAGAAACCGCTTGCAACGCAGATTCCGTTTCCCTACACTAACAAAAACGTTTTTGTTAGCGGAAATCCATACTATCCGAGGCGAACTGCGCACAGACGCAGCGGCTGGCCGCCGGCCACCGCACAACGCCCGTACACCAAACGAGGAGCCTATTCATGTCCCACGCCGCCCCCGCGCCGGTGGACGAACTGCTGCCATGGCGGCGCCTGTTCGTCTTCGGCCTCCAGCATGTCCTTGTCATGGCCGCGTCGCCGATCGCGTCCGTGTTCCTGATGAGCAAGGCGCTCAACTTCCCGCCGGCGCTGGCGGTGCAGCTGCTCAGCGCCACCTTCGTGATCTGCGGCCTGGGCACGCTGCTGCAGTCGCTCGGCAAGCGCGGCATCGGCGCCAGGCTGCCGTTCGTGATGCTGCCCGGCGGCGCGCCGATCGTGCTGTTCATCCTGATCGCGCAGCAGACCGACGTGCAGACCGCGGCCGGCGCGGTGATCCTGACCGGCGTCTTCTACTTCTGCGTGCTGCCGGTGTTCCGGCGCTGCCTGCGCTATTTCCCGCCGGTGGTGGTGGGAACGATGCTGCTGCTGGTGGCGATCAACCTGGCGCAGGTATCGGGACGGCTCATCGCGGGCCATCCGGCAGCGGGCACCACGGTCGATCCGCTCAACCTGCTGCTGGCGTTTGCCACCATCGCCTGCACGGTCGCCGCGTCGCGGCTGCTGACGGGCATGCTCGCGCAGCTGGCGATCCTGCTCGGATTGCTGGGCGGCGCGCTGGTGGCGGTGCTGACGGGTGCCTTCCATGTCGGCCATGTGTCGATGACGCCGGTGATTGCGCTGCCCACGCCGTTCCCCTTCGGCATGCCGACCTTCGACGTGGTGGCCGCGATCCCGCTGATGGTGTTCGCGGTGATCTCGATGGTGGAGGCCACCGGCCAGACGCTGGCGATCAGCGACGCGGTCGGCAAGCCGGTGGACCAGCAGCGCGACGTGCCGCGCACCATCCGTGCGGATGCCCTGACCTCGCTGGTGGGCGGGATGTTCGGCACCTCGCTGATCATCACCAGCGGCGAGAACATCGGCATCGTGCGCGCCACCGGCGTGCGCTCGCGCTTCGTCACCGCGGTGTCGGGCGCGATCCTGGTGGTGTTCGGGCTGCTGGTGCCGGTGTCGTCGCTGATCAGCGCGATCCCCGAGGCGGTGGTGGGCGGCACCGGGCTGGTGGTGTTCTGCATCGTCGGCACCATGGGCATCGACATGCTGCGCAAGGTCGACCTGCGCCATCACGCCAACATGTATGTCGTCGCGGTGGCGCTGGCCGTGGGCCTGCTGCCGATCCTGGTGCCCGGCATCTACGGCGGGCTGCCGGCCAACCTGCGCATCCTGGTCGGCAACGGCGTGGCGATGGGCGCCATCACCGCCGCGCTGCTCAACTTCCTGTTTTTCCACACGGGCCTGCGTGCCGCGGCACCGGCCCCGGCGGTCGGCGACGATGCCGCCGCCACGCATTGATCCCGCTTCCTGAATCGCAATGACTCGACACGATGCAACCCTGCCGGCCTGGCCCGGCGAAAATGTGCCGGCCCTGCAGCCGGACCTGTTCAGGCAACCCCGCATCCTGCTGCCGGAATGGACGCTGCTGCGCCAGGGCGCAGTGCGCGGGCAAGCGGTGGTGGTGGAGGAGGGCCGCTTCACGGCCGTGGGCAGCGCCGATGAGGTCAAGGCGCGCTTCCCGGAACTGGAAACCCTGCCGCTGCCGCGCATGCTGCTGATGCCGGGCATGATCGACACGCACCATCACCTGACCCAGTCCTTTGGCAAGTCGCTGGTGTTCGGCGAGCCGTCGGAGATTTTCCGCCGGGTGTGGGTACCGCTGGAGGGCAGCCTGACGACGGAGCACCTGTACCTGTCGTCCAAGCTGGCCGCACTGGAATCGCTGCGCGGCGGCTTTACCACCGTGGTCGATGCCGGCACGCGCAGCGACGCGGGGCTGGATGCGATCGCGCGCGCGGTCACCGATGCCGGCGTGCGCTGCGTGCTGGGCCTGATCTGCAACGACAAGCCGGGCGCCGAAACGCTCGACGCCGCGCCGATCCTGCGCCGCGCCGCCGCGCACCTCGACAAGTACGCCGGCGACCCGCTGGTGGCGCCGTCGCTGGCAATCTCGATCCCCGAGGCGGCCTCCGACGCGATGCTGCACCACGTCTACCAGCTCTGCGCCGAGTCCGGCCGCATCTTCCAGACCCACGCCAACGAGCACCTGGTGGCGGTGGAGCGCTCGCTCAACGCCTGCGGCCGCCGGCCCATCGAACACCTGGCCGCGGTCGGCGCGCTGGGCCCGGCGGCGCTGCTGGCGCATGCCACGCTGGTGACGCCGCACGAGATCCGGCTGCTCGCCGATACCGGCGCGGCGGTGGCCTACAACCCCGTGGCCAGCGCCTGGAAGGGCAACGCGGTAGCGCCCGCCGAAACCATGGCGACCTTCGGCGTGCGCCTGGGCCTCGGCACCGACGGCACCCGCAGCGACGCTTTCCGCCTGCTCGACTACGCCGAAGCGGCGCAGCGCTTTGCCTTCGGCATCGGCGTGGGAGATTCGTCGTGCGGCGCCGGCTGGCGCTGGGTCGACATGGCCACGCACGATGCTGCCGAGGTCGCGGGACTGGGCGCGCTGACCGGCGAGATCGCCGCGGGCAAGCGCGCTGACTTCCTGCTGGTCGACCTGGACGTGCCCGAGCTGGCGCCGTCGTGGGACCTGACCTGGGAACTGGTGCGGCTGGCCAACCGCGACCAGATCCGCGCGGTCTTTGTCGATGGCAGCCTGCGCCTGTGGCAAGGCTGGCCCACCGACTGGGATGCGCGCGCGCTGATGCAGGCCATCCACGCAATGGCCGCGGATACCGTCGCCAACGCGCCGATCCGCAAGCTGCACGAAGCGGCCGACGTGCACCGCGCGCGCCATGCCGCCGGCGTCGCAACCGGCGAGGCAGCGTGACGATGGACATGACGTGGTTCAGCGTCGGCGTGGCGGTCTTTACCGGCGCGCTGATCCAGGGCGCGACCGGCATGGGTTTCGCGCTGATCGTGGTGCCGGTGCTGGCGCTGGCCGCGCCGGCGATGCTGCCCGGGGCATTGCTGCTGGCGATGCTGCCGCTCAACGCCTACGTGGCCTGGCGCGAGCGCCATGCCATCGACCTGCGCGGCGCGGGCTGGATCAGCGCCGGGCGGCTGGCGGGCACCTTCGGCGGCTTGTGGGTGCTGGTGGCGATGCCGATGGCGTGGCTCAACGCGCTGGTCGGCGGCAGCACCATCGCCGCCGCGCTGGCGTCGCTGCTGGCGCCGGCCTTTACGCCGGGGCGGCTGACGTTTGCCTCGACCGGGCTGATCACCGGCGTGACCGAGACCGCAACCGGCGTGGGCGGGCCGCCGCTGGCGCTGGCCTACCAGCACGCGCCCGTGGCAACGCTGCGCGCGACCGTGGCGCTGTGCTTCCTGGTGGGGGAGGTGATTTCGCTGGTGGTGCTGGCGCTGAGCGGCAAGCTCGGCATGGAGCAGGTGTTCTACGCCGCTGGCCTGCTGCCGGTACTGGGCGTGGGCATGGTGGCCAGCCACCTGGTGCACCGGCGCATCAACCAGCGCATGCTGCGCATCGGCGTGCTGGTGTTCGCGCTGGTGTCGGGCGCGGTGGTGCTGCTGCGCGGCTAGATGGTCAGGCAGCCGGCGTAGACGAGGCCCGTATCACCAGTTCAGGAGCGGGCCCGGCGATCACCGTGCGGCTGCGGTCGCCGGACAGGTGGGCAAACAACAGCTCCACCGCCAGCGACGCCACCCTTTCCAGATGCAGGTTGACCGCGGTGAGCGGCGGCTGCGCGCCGCGGGCGCGGATGCCGTCGTAGCGCGTGGCCACCAGCACGTCGTCGGGCACGCGCTTGCCCAGGCTTTGCAGGTGGGCCATCGCGCCCACCGCGAACGCATCCACCGGCGCGCACAGCGCATCGAGCTGCGGCATCTGCGCCAGCAGCTGCGCGCAGGCATCGGCACCGCCGGCTTCGCCGCGTTCCTCGGGCGCCTTGACGATATGGCAGGGCAGGCCGGCGGCCTGCGTGAACTCGCGATAGGCGCGCTCGGTTTCCACATATGACTGCCGCGGCGCGGCGCCGATCATCAGGCCGATATGGCGGCGGCCGCGGCCGTGCAGGTGTTCCAGCAGCAGGCGCGCGGTTTCGGCCGATTGCAGGTCGACGCAGGGCACCGGCGTCTCGGTCAGCGGCTCGCGTCCGATCGACACGATACTGACGCCGCGCTCGCGCAGCCGCGCGATATGCGGATCGGCGGCAATCGGCTCGATCACGATGGCGCCGTCGATATCGAGCGTATCGAGCAATCCGCTGGCGCCTTCCAGCGGCGGCACCAGCACCACGCCAAGCCCGCGGCCCATCGCCGCTTCCGCCGCGATCGCCGCCACTTCCATCATGAAGCCCAGCCGCGACGTCCCGCCCGCCACCGCGAACGGCATCGACGACAGCAGCGCGATGCAGTTGGCGCGGCCCGACTGCAGCCGCTGCGCGCGCACGCTGGGCCGGTAGCCCAGTTCCGCCGCGATGCGCTTGACCCGCGCGCGCGTGGCGGGATCCAGCACGCCGCGGTCGTTCAGCGCGTGCGAGACCGTGGTCAGCGACACGCCGGCGGCGCGGGCGACGTCGTGAATGGTGAGGCGGCGGGGGCGGTCTGGCGTGGAATCGGTCATGCCGGGTTTGAGCTGGGAATCAGCGGGAGCATACATCAGCGGTGACGGGCAGGTCAGCGGCGCGCGCCCTGCCTGGCCGGCGCCGACGACAATTCCTTCCAGTGCTCGCGCGTGAAGGCGTAAAGCGTCTCCAGCGCCGGCGACAGCGAGCGCGCGGCCATGCGCGCGATGCCGTAGCGGCCGCAGCGGCGCGGGTCGGGGGGCATCTGCACTTCCGCCATCAGGCCCGCGGCGCGTTCCTGCCGCGTGATCGACAGCACGCCGAACAGCAGCGTATCGGTGGCCAGTGTCACGCTGCGCAGCATGTCGAGGTTGTCGCAGTGCAGGGTGAAGAGCTTGTCGGGCGCGGCCTCGGGCCCCCATAGCTCGGCCAGCTGGCGGCTGACGATGGTGCTGAGCGTGGTGGTCGCCACCGGGTAGGCCCGGATCGCCTCGATATCGATGCGGCGCTTGCGCAGGATCGGATGGCCGGCGCGGCACACGAGGCCGGCTGGCAACTCGCCCAGAGGTTCAATGTCGACATCGTCGGCGGCGCGCAGTACATAAGCGTCGCCGACGATGGCGTCGATGGTCTCGCGCCGCAGCGCGTCGAGCAGCGCGTTGGTGGCGCCGGTCTCGGTGCGCACCTTGATGCGCGGATGCGCCTGCGCCATGTGGATCAGGAACGGCGTCAGCAGCAGCGCGGCCGGCGCTGGCGCCACGCCGATCGTCAGCGAGCCTTCCTCGCCCCCGCGCAGCAGCTCCAGGTCGCGGCGCAGCTGGCGTTCCTCCAGCCGCATCCGGCGCGCGCGGTCGGCCACCAGTTCGCCGAACACGGTCAGGCGCGCGCGCCGAGCGCCGCGGTCGAACAGCGGCGCCTTCAGCTCGTGCTCCAGCGCGCGGATGCTGCGGCTCAGCGCCGGCTGGGTCAGGTGGACCGCGCGCGCGGCCTCGGAGAAGGTGCCGTGCTCGACGATGGCGAGCAGGTGCAGAAGTTTCTGGGTGTCCATGCGGAATCCCATGCGTGTTGGTTATGGGAGCGGTTCGATATTTGCATTTGAATCATACATCGGCGCTCCCTATGATGACCGGAACACAAGAGCGGGCCGGTGACAGCACACACGGCACCCGCCATCCACCGTCCATCGGAAACCGGAGACATCATGCTCAAGCTGTTTATCGGCCTCGGCCTGCCATTCATCGGCGTCATCGGGCTGCTGCCCTGGGTGGCGACCGTCGAGCGCTTCGTGCTCGGCGTGCCCTTTATCTATGCCTGGATCTTCGCCTGGTTCGTGCTGACGTCGGGCTGCATGCTAGCGTGCTGGCTGCTGTACGACCGCCATGCCGCCGACGCGGCCCATGAAGCGTGAGGGAGAGCAGCCATGACCACAGCGGTATTCCTCGGCTTTATAGTCTTCTCGCTCTATCTCGCCATCCGCTCGAAGCAGGGCCACGGCGCACAGAGCGTGCATGACTTCTTCGTCGCCTCGCGGCAGTTCGGCGCCTACCTGGTGTTCTTCCTGGCGGCCGGCGAGATCTACAGCATCGGCACCATGGTGGGCTTTCCCGGCGGCATCTATGCCAAGGGCCCGACGTATGGCGTCTGGTTCCTCGGGTACATCCTGCTGGCTTACCCGCTCGGCTATTTCCTCGGGCCGAAGATCTGGCAAGCCGGCGCGCGCTACAACGCGATCACGCTGCCTGACCTGTTCAAGGGCCACTACGGCAGCCGCGCGCTCGAGCTGATCGTCGCCGGATCTTCCATCCTGTTCCTGCTGCCGTGGGGCCAGCTGCAGTTCACCGGTCTGGTGGCGGCGCTCAAGGGGCTGGGCTGGGAGTTCGATCCCGTATACCTGGTGCTGATCTCGGCGGCGCTGGCCTTCACCTATATCGCCATCTCCGGCGTGCGTGCGTCGGCCTACATCGCCATCCTGAAAGACATCCTGATGGTGGTGGCGATCGTCGCCACCGGCGTTGCGGTCGGCTGGAAGGCCGGCGTGGGCGATGTCTTCCATGCCGCCAGCCTGCAGGTCAGCAACCAGATGAACGACACGCAGCTGCGTTTCTCGATGAGCACCATGCTGTTCCAGGCGCTGGGCTTCTACGTGATGCCGTTCGCGGTGCAGAACTTCTTCACCGCCAAGAGCGCCAACACCATCCGCCGCACGCAGGTGGCGATGCCGCTGTACATGCTGATGTACCCGTTCCTGGTGCTCGCGTCGTACTACGCGATTAGCCAGAACCTGCAGCTGGCCTCGCCCAATGAAGCCTTCTTCGCGGCGGCGGTGCGGCTGCTGCCGGACTGGCTGCTCGGGCTGGTGACGGCCGGCGCCGCGCTGTCGGGGCTGCTGGTGCTGGCCGGCATCTGCCTGGCGATTGGCCCGATCGTTACGCGCAACCTGCTGCCGGGCATGCCCGAGCAGCGCCAGAAACAGGGCGCCAAAGTAGTGATCGTGGTGTACCTGGTGCTGTCGATCGCGATGACGCTGGCCACGCCCAACCTGATGCTGACGCTGATCAACACCACCTACTACGGCGTGACGCAGTTCTTCCCCGGCGTCATCGTGATCCTGTTCTCGCTGAAGGTGCGGCCGATGGCGATTGCGCTCGGGATCCTTAGCGGGCAGGCGCTGGCGATCGCGCTGTACGCGCAGCAGGCCGATTTCGGCGGCATCAACCTCGGCCTGGTCAGCCTTGCGGTCAACCTGCTGGTGACCGTGGTGGCGAACTACACGCCGCGCCTGGCGCGCGTGCAGCCGGCCTGATCCTTACGACTCATGCAACCAGTGATGACCCACAACGACACGGCGCGCACGCAGGTATTCGTCGCGCGCAAGATCCTCACGATGGAAGTGGCTCAGCCGGAAGCGACCCATGTCGCGGTACGCGACGGGCAGATCCTTGCGGTCGGCGGCGCGGCGGAGATGACGCCATGGCCTGACGCGGTGGTGGTCGACACTTTCCGCGACAAGGTACTGATGCCCGGCATGATCGAAGGCCACTGCCACCTGATGGAAGGCGCGATGTGGGACGCGGTCTATGTCGGCTACTTCGACCGCCGCGATCCCGATGGCAGGCTTTGGCATGGGCTGCGCAGGCTGGACGAAGTCATCGAACGCCTCGCCGATGCCGCCGGCAGGCTGCAAGACCCCGACTCGCCGCTGCTGGCGTGGGGTTTCGATCCCATCTACTTCGGCACCGCGCGGCTGTCGGTGCGTGAGCTGGATCGCATATCGGCGACGCGGCCAGTCGTGGTGATGCATGCCAGCGTGCACCTGATGAATGTCAATTCGGCGATGCTGGCATTGGCCGGCATCGATGAAGACACCGACATCGACGGCGTGCACAAGGACGCGGGCGGCAAGCCCACCGGCGAGCTGCAGGAGTTCGCGGCGATGTTCCCGGTGCAGCGCGTGATCGGGCGCGGCCTGTCGCTGGCTGCGGCGGAGGACGCGGAGGCGGTGCGCCGCTTCGGGCGTGTGGCGCAACTGGCCGGCGTGACCACGGCGACAGACCTGGTCAACGACCTCTCGGCCAGGGGCCTGGAAACGCTGCATGCGGTGACGTCGGATGACGGCTTTCCGCTGCGCATCGTGCCCGCGTTCGCGCCGCAGCGCGACGCGCGGGGCGGGCCGGCACGCGTTCAGCAGGCCGCCGCCGCCGGCTCCGACAAGCTCCACTTCGGCCCGGTCAAGTTCATCGTCGATGGCTCGATCCAGGGCTTTACCGCGCGGCTGCGCGCACCCGGCTACGCCGGCGGCCAGCCCAACGGCCTGTGGCTGATCCCGCCCGAGCAGCTGCTGGACGCGTTCGCGCCGTTCCACCTGGCCGGGCTGCCGCTGCACATCCATACCAACGGCGACGAAGCCACCGAGGTCGTGCTCGACACCTTGGAAGCGCTGCTGTCGCGCCATCCGCGCGCCGACCATCGCCATACGCTGCAGCACTGCCAGCTTGCCGATGCGGCGCAGCTGGCGCGGGCGAAGCGCCTGGGGCTGTGCATCAACTTCTTCGCCAACCACCTGTACTACTGGGGCGATGCCCATGCCACGCAGACCGTGGGCCCGGAGCGCGCTGCGCGCATGAACCCTGCGGGCACCGCGCGGCGCCTCGGCATTCCGTTCGCGATCCATTCCGATGCGCCGATCACGCCTTTGAACCCGCTCTTCACCGCCTGGTGCGCGGTGCAGCGCCATAGCGCCTCGGGCCGCGACATGGGCGAGGCCGAGCGGCTGACGGTGGCGGACGCACTCCATGCGGTCACGATGGGCGCGGCCTACACGCTCGGGCTCGACCATCGCATCGGCAGCATCGCGCCTGGCAAGCTGGCCGACTTTGCCGTGCTGGAGGACGATCCCGCCACCGTGGATCCTGCGCAACTCAAGGATGTGCGCGTGTGGGGCACGGTGCTGGGCGGCCGCGTGTTCCAGGCGCCTGCGCGATGAACGCCCGGCCTCCGATCCCGCTGGCCGTCGTCGGCGGCTACCTGGGCGCGGGCAAGACCACGCTGCTGAACCGGTTGCTGGCCAATGCGCAAGGGCTGCGCATTGCCGTGCTGGTGAACGACTTCGGCGAGATCAATATCGACGCCGCGCTGATCCGAACGCGCAGCGACGATGTGATCCAACTGGAGAATGGTTGCGTGTGCTGTTCCATCGGTGGCCGGCTGGCTGAGGCCTTGCTGGCAATCGCCGACCGCGACGTGCGGCCCGACCTGCTGGTGATCGAGGCCAGCGGTGTGTCGGACCCGCAGCGCATCGCACAGATCGGCCTGCTCGATCCGGCGTTCCGGCTCAACGCGGTGCTGGTGGCGGTGGATGCCGCCGCCGTGCATGACAGCCTGGGCGACCCGCTGGTCGGCGAGATGGTGCGGCAGCAGATCGCGGGAGCATCGGTGGTGGCGCTGACCAAGACCGACCTGTGCGCTGCCGGTGGCGCTGCGGCAACGACCGGGACCGTCGGTACGCTTGCGCCGCGCGCCACGGTGCTGGAAGCGTGCGATGGCGACCTGCCTTTGTCAGTCTTTATCGACGCAGCCATGCCGACACCGGCCGGCATCGGCTTGCTGCAGTCGCATGCCGGCTGGCACGGACCTACGCTACATGCCGGCATCCGCAGCATTGCCTACCAGACCGGCCGCGCCTTCGACAAGGCGCGGCTGCGCCAGGCACTGTTGAAGCTACCCGTGCGGTTGCTGCGTGCGAAGGGCCTGGTCAGGCTGGCGGCCGATCCGCGGCTGCACGAGGTACACGTGGTCGGGGGCAGGATGCGGATACGCCCGATGGTGCACGGCGAAGCTGGCGAATCTGCGATGGTCTTCATCGGCGCCTTAGATGCCGCGGGAGCGGATGCCATTTCCGCCAGCATGGAGTCGGCACTGGCCTGAGGCAGAAGGGCTCAGGCATGGAACTCACACTATCCAAACGTCTCCGCATAAAGAGCCACCAGCCAGTCGACGAACACACGCACGCGCGGAGACAGTTGCCTGTGATGCGGATACAGTGCCGACACCGGCAGGTCCGGGCTGGGCCAGTCGCTCAGGACCTCCACGAGCCGCCCTTCGCGCAAGGCGTCGTCGACGTGGAAACGCGGCACCTGGATCAGCCCGCAGCCGCGCAAGGCGGCCACGACATAGTTCTCGGCATCGTTGACGGACATCCATCCGGCCAGTGAATACGACTGGAGTTGCCCATTGACGTGCAGCTCCACCGGATAGCCGGGCGCGCCGCTACGCGAGAAGAATTTCACGACTTCGTGCCGGGAGAGCTGGTCGGGATGTTGCGGGGTGCCAAACGCCTTCAGGTACGCCGGACTGGCGCACACGACCTGCGGCATGAGCGCCAGGCGCCGCGCAATCAGTGAAGAGTCTCGTGGCGTACCCGCGCGGATGACGCAATCGACGCCTTCCCGTACAAGATCCACCAGACGGTCGCCGCCGGATACCACCAGATCGATGCGCGGATAGCGTGCGCGGAATTCGTCGATGCGCGCCAGCACGATCTGCGTGGCGTGGGTACCGTGCATGTCGACACGCAAGACGCCACGCGGATTCGCCGCCACATGCTGCAGAGCCGACTCGGCGTCGTCGAGTTCAGCCAGCAGGTGGACGCAGCGCTCGTAGAACGCCTGGCCGTCGAGCGTCGGCCTGACCTGCCGCGTCGTGCGTTCGAGCAACCGGACCCCGAGCCGCGTCTCGAGCGCCTTGATGGCATGGGTGGCGGTGGCGCGCGGCATATCGAGAGCCGCCGCAGCGTGGCTGAAACTGCCCAATTCGACAATGCGGGTGAACAGTTGCAGGGAATCGAAGCGGTCCACGGGAAGGCAATTGTTGAGGCTGGTTGAATTGATATGGCGATTCTGCACCATTTATCTAGCAGAGGCGAACAACCACAATTGGCTTCAACGGCATGTCGCCTTGTCCCTCCTGGAGCCTTCCCATGAACACCCTGACTACGAACACCAACAAAGCGGCCATTGTCACCGGCGGATCGCGCGGCATAGGCCGGGCCGTGGCCCTGCGTCTCGCGGCCGACGGCTTTGCCGTTGCGGTCGGCTATGCCGGCCATGTGGCGCACGCCAGGGACACCGTCGCGGCGATCGAAGCGGCCGGTGGCCGGGCCATCGCGATCCGGGGCGATGTCGGAAGCCCCGATGATGTAGCCCGGCTTTTTGAGGAAACAAAGGCGGCATTCGGCGGCATCGACGTGGTCGCCAACTGCGCCGGCGTGATGCCGCTGGCACCGATCGCGCCCGGCAGCCTGGCCGACTTTGACAAGGTCATTGCGACCAACTTGCGCGGCACGTTCCTGGTGCTGGCTCAGGCGGCCGAAAACGTCGGCGCGGGTGGACGGATCATTGCGGTATCAACCAGCGTCATCGCCAGGTCATTCCCGTCCTATGGGCCGTACATTGCGTCCAAGGCCGGCGTGGAAGGGCTGGTCCGCGTACTGGCCAACGAGCTGCGCGGGCGCGGCATCACCGTCAATGCCGTTGCGCCGGGACCGGTGGCCACCGAGCTGTTTCTCGATGGCAAGAGTGCGCAGCAGATCGACCAGATCGCGCGGCTCGCTCCGCTCGAACGGCTCGGGACGCCCGAGGATATCGGTCGCGTCGTATCGTTCCTTGCTGGCGAGGATGGTGGCTGGATCAACGGGCAGGTGCTGCGCGCAAACGGGGGATTCGCATAAGCCGCCGCGCCGCACCCCTGCAATCCTCGTGGCGCACGTCAGGTATGGAACTCGCCGGTGGGAGCATCCGAAGCAGGCGGCCGCTCCCAGCCGCTGCGCTCGAATTCCGCGATCACCTGCGCGCCGAGCAACAGCAGCGTCGCCGCGATCTCCAGGCTCAGCAGCACCACGATCGCCGTGGTGAGCGAGCCATAGACCCGCCCCACCTGCGACAGCGTGGTGAAGTACCACACCAGCGCATGGCGCGAGATCTCCCACAGCACCGCGGCAAGCACCGCGCCGCACAGCGCATGCCGCAAGGACAGCCGGCCGACCGGCATCACCATGTAGATCGAGGTCAGCATCAGGATCTCGCCCAGGAAACCGAGCAGGTAAAGGAGCGTGGTGGAAAGCCGGTCGAGCGACCAGTCATGGCCCAGTACTTCCACATGCCGTTCGCCGATGGCGATCAGCCCGCCCGAGACGACCGTCACCAGCAGCAGCCCCAGGCTCAGCACCGCGATATAGCAGTAAGGCAGCACCGCCGAGATCAGGAAATGCCGGCGCCGGATCGCGACGCGATGGACGAAGATCACCGACATGGCGTTTTCCAGCACGGTGAACGCCAGCGAACTGAAGAACAGCATCGTGCCGAGCAAGACCCAGCCGACCGTGGCGCGGGTGCGCAGGAACGACGCCAGCTCGGGCACCAGCGCGCGGGACTGTCCGGGCACGACCCACTCGAGGTAGCGTGCCAGCGTCGACAGCAACAGCTGCGGGTCGATCACATGCGACAGCGCGATCACCATCAGGATCAGCAGCGGCACGATCGACAGCAGCGCGTAGTAGGCCACCGCTCCGGCCAGCAACAGGCCCTGGTTCGCGCGGAACTGGACCAGCGTGCGCCACATGAAGCGCCCCGGATGACGGAGCAGGTCGCGGACGCGGGCGTCGAGAAGCTGCATGGGGGGCACCGAGAGGGCAGGTGCCGACATTATGCGTCGGCGGGCGCCCGAGTGCCCGGCCCGCGGTGCCGGCGGCGCCCGCGCCGCGCCGGCTTGCCGCCGCGCGGAATCAGACCTTGATGTCGATGGTCTGGCCCAGATGCGGCGGGTTGCTGGCCGCGACCGGCTGGGGCATGGCCTGCAGCAGTGCAGTCACGCCTTGTGCCTGCATGTCCAGCGACTTGCGCAGCATCAGCAGGCTGACCGGATTGGCGCCCGGATCGCCAGCCAGGCCGGCGGTAACGTTGGAGATTTCCATGAAGAGGGTTTCCTTGGCGAAGGTGGGGAGAGACGGCGGGATGACCGCCAACACCCAATGACGGCCGCGGCCGCCCAACCTTGAGCGCCGCGGGCACGGGCGACATTCCTATGGGTTATCCATGGGTTATCGCCCCTACGCCAGCGGCGCCTCCGCCGGCACCTGCTGCGCGCCCGCCGCCCGCCGCAGGCAATCCAGCATCGCCGCCACGGCGGCGCGCGACTCGCCGTCCGCGCGCCAGTACATCGACACCGAGCCGAACCCCGCCAGCCGTAGCGGCACGATGCGCAGCGCGCCCAGCTCTTCGAGCCGGCGCGCGGTGCGGTGCGAAGCCAGCCCGACCATGTCGCTGTTGTTGAACAGGGTCAGGTTCAGCACGGTGGAATTGCTCTCGACGCAGTCCGCCGGCAGCGCGCGCCCGGCGCTGGCGAGCGCGCCTTCCAGCGCATTGCGGATCGGCGTGCCGCGCGGCCAGACCACCCAGCGGTGGCGGTACAGGTCTTCCCACGCCACCTTGCCGCCCTGCAGCAGGGGGTGCCGTGGCCGGGCGACGAAGTGGATGGGCTCCATGTAGAGCGATTCGGTCCGCATCTGCGCATCCTGCAACTCCGGCGCCGAACGGCCCACGACGATGTCCAGCTCGCTGCGCGCGAGCTGCCCCATCAGCCGGTCCATGGTGGTTTCCAGCAGCCGCACGCTGGCGCGCGGCATCTGCTGCAGCAATTGCAGCGCGGCCAGCGGCACCGTGTCTGCCGCCGAGGCCCCGGACGTGCCCACCACCACCAGCCCGCTGCCGCCGTCGCGCATGGCCTGCAGGTCGTCGCGGGCGGTGTCGAGCTGGGCCTCGATCCGGCGCGCGTGCTCGATCAGCGACTCGCCGTAGGGCGTGGGCCGCAGGCCGCGCGCCTGGCGCTCGAACAGCGGCAGGCCGATATCGTCCTCGAGATCCTTCAGCCACTTGGAAAGCCCGGGCTGGGTGGTGTTCAGCATGGCGGCGGACTGGCTCATATTGCCGGTCTCGGCCAGGCTCAGCAGCATCTGCAGGTTGCGCAGGCGCAGTCTCTGGGTCCAATCCATGGGTGTGACCTATACGGTAAATCGTATCGATAAGATGAAAACTTCATTTCAAATCTTATAGGGCGCGGCGTATAACGACAACACACAGACGGTGCGCAGTGATACAGGCACCCACCTAAAGCGCTCTCAAAACGCCCTGTACGAAGTTACGGAGACAGCATGTCCGAGCACACCCCAGACCCGGCCCGCGTGGCCTACTACGAAGAAATCGGCCGCAGCCACATGACCCCGCTGTGGGAGTCGCTGCACGCCCTGGTCCCGCCGCAGCCGCGCCCGCAGATCGTTCCCGCCATCTGGAAGTACGCGCAGATCCGCCCGCTGGTAATGCAGGCCGGCGGCGTCATCAGTGCCGAGGAAGCAGTGCGCCGCGTGCTGGTGCTGGAGAATCCCGGCATCCCCGGCAAGTCCAGCATCACGTCCACGCTGTACGCGGGCCTGCAGCTGATCCTGCCGGGCGAGATCGCTCCCAGCCACCGCCATACGCAGTCGGCGCTGCGCTTTATCGTCGAAGGCAAGGGCGCCTGGACCGCCGTCAACGGCGAGCGCACCACCATGCATCCCGGCGATTTCATCATCACGCCGTCGTGGACCTGGCATGACCATGGCAACCCTGCCGTGGAAGACGGCGGCGAGCCGGTGGTGTGGCTCGATGGGCTGGACATCCCGATGGTGCAGCAGTTCGACGCCGGCTTTGCCGAGAACT
Organism: Cupriavidus sp. L7L; assembly: GCF_004353535.1. Classification (NCBI taxonomy): domain Bacteria; kingdom Pseudomonadati; phylum Pseudomonadota; class Betaproteobacteria; order Burkholderiales; family Burkholderiaceae; genus Cupriavidus; species Cupriavidus sp. L7L. The sequence continues at coordinate 117,782 of NZ_SMNY01000017.1, read as the reverse complement.
ACCCCGAGTCGCAGCAGCCCGTGACCCGCGCCGAAGGCGACAGCTTTGCCCGCTTCGGCCACAACATGGTGCCGGTGCGGCACCGCGTGACCGATCCCACTTCGCCTGTCTTCAGCTACCCGTATGCCCGTTCGCGCGAAGCGCTGGACCAGCTCTACCGCAACGGCGAACTCGATCCCTGGGACGGCGTCAAGCTGCGCTATGTCAACCCGGCCACCGGCGGCTGGCCGATGCCGACCATCGCCACCTTCATGCAATACCTGCCCGCGGGGTTCCAGGGCAAGACCTACCGCAGCACCGACGCCACCGTGTACAGCGTGGTGGAAGGGCGCGGTACGGTGCGCATCGGCGATGCGCAGTTCCAGTTCGAGCCGCGCGACGTGTTCGTGGCGCCGTCGTGGGCGCCGGTGCAGCTCGGCGCGCTGGAAGACGCCGTGCTGTTCAGCTATTCCGACCGCCCGGTGCTGTCCGCGCTGAACCTGCTGCGCGAATCGCGCACCTGAACCCGACCACCCCGACTACCCTGACCAATGCCGCCGCGCGCGGTGCCGGCCGGCACCGCCGTGCCGGCGCTCACCCGACAGATCCCTGGAAGCCTTGACCATGTCCTACGTCTTCACGCCCCCCGCCACCGTTGCCATCCCCGTTGCCGGCAGCGATGACCAGTTCGCCGTGCGCCGCGTCTACTGCGTGGGCCGCAACTATGCCGCCCACGCCCGCGAAATGGGCTTCGATCCCGACCGCGAGCCGCCGTTCTTCTTCTGCAAGCCGGCCGACGCCATTGTCCCGGTGCAGGCCGGCACCACGCTCGACCTGCCGTACCCCGCGCAGACGCAGAACTATCACTACGAGGCCGAGCTGGTGGCCGTGATCGGCAAGGGCGGCTCGGATATCCCGGTCGAGCAGGCGCTCGATCACGTGTGGGGCTACGCCGTCGGCCTCGACATGACCCGCCGCGACCTGCAGATGAAGATGCGCGAGATGGGCCGCCCGTGGGAAATCGGCAAGGCCTTCGACGCCTCGGCGCCGGTCGGCCCGATCCACCGCGCCAGCGACATCGGCCACCCGCAGCAGGCCGGCCTGTGGCTGACGGTCAACGGCGAGACCAAACAGCGCAGCACCGTCGCCCACCTGATCTGGTCGGTGGCCGAGACCGTGGCCTACCTGTCGCAATTCTTCCGCCTGGAACCGGGCGACGTCATCTTCACCGGCACGCCCGAAGGCGTGGGCGCGGTCAAGGCCGGCGACACCATGGTCACCGGCGTCGACGGGCTGGGCGAATTGACCGTGCGCGTGGTCTGACTTCACGCCACGCACAGCACACAGGCAATCCGATCATGCAGCTCTACAGTTTCTTCAACAGCTCGACGTCCTATCGCGTACGCATCGCGCTGGCGCTCAAGGGCCTGCCGTACGACTACCTCGGCGTCAATATCCGCACCGGCCAGCACCGTGAGGCGGAGTATGTCGATGGTATCAACCCGTCCGCTTCCGTGCCCGCGTTGGTCGATGGCGACTTCACGCTGGGCCAGTCGTTCGCGATCATCGACTACCTGGACGCGCGCCATCCCGAGCCGCGCCTGCTGCCTCAGGATCCTGGGCAACGCGCACGCGTGCTGGAGCTGTCGATGCTGATCGGCTGCGATATCCACCCGGTCAACAACCTGCGCGTGCTGCGCTACCTGCAGGACACGCTGAAGGTCACGCCCGGGCAGAAGGACGCCTGGTACCGCCACTGGATCGTCGAAGGCATGGCCGGGGTGGAGCGGCTGCTGGCACGCCACGGCCACGGCAGCTGGTGTTTCGGCGATGCGCCCACACTGGCCGACGTCTCGCTGGTGCCGCAGGTGGCCAACGCGCTGCGCATGGGCTGCGACCTCGGCCGCTACGAGCGCGCGATGGCCGTCTACGCCCATGCCAGCGTCCATCCCGCCTTTGCCCAGGCCGCGCCCGCGCGCCAGCCCGATTACACCGCCTAAGCACCGCCTAAGCACCGCCTGACGCCAGCGGCGCAGGCCAGGAGACAGACATGAGCAGCACCCTCAACGCGACCAATAACGCGACCGGCAAGGTCCTCATCATCGGCGGCGGCATCGGCGGCCTGGCCGCGGCGCTGGCGCTGGCACGCCAGGGCATCCGCATCGAACTGCTGGAGCAGGCCGAGCAGATCGGCGAGATCGGCGCCGGCATCCAGCTGGCCGCCAACGCCTTCGCCGCGCTCGATGCGCTCGGCGTGGGCGAGGCCGCGCGCGGCCGCGCCGTCTTTACCGACTACCTGAGCCTGCGCGACGCCATCGACACCAGCGTCATCGCGCAGGTCGATGTCGGACAGGCGTACCGCGAGCGCTTCGGCAACCCGTATGCGGTGATCCATCGCGCCGACATCCACCTGTCGATCCTGGAAGCGGTGCAGGACCACCCGCTGATCACCTTCCGCACCAGCACGCGGGTCGAGCAACTGCTGCAGGACGACCACGGCGTCACCGTGATCGACCAGCATGGCGAGCACCACCGCGGCGACGCGGTGATCGGCTGCGACGGCGTCAAGTCCGCGATCCGCCAGGCACTGATCGGCGACGAGGCGCGCGTGACCGGGCACGTGGTCTACCGCGCAGTGGTCGACGTGGCCAACATGCCGCAGGACCTGCAGGTCAACGCCCCGGTGGTGTGGGCCGGCCCGCACTGCCACCTGGTGCACTACCCGCTGCGCGGCGGCCAGCAATACAACCTGGTGGTGACCTTCCACAGCCGCGAACAGGAAAGCTGGGGCGTGCGCGACGGCAGCAAGGAAGAAGTGCTGTCGTACTTCGAGGGCATCCACCCGCTGCCGCACCAGATGCTGGACCGCCCGACTTCATGGAAGCGCTGGGCCACCGCCGACCGCGACCCGGTCGAGCGCTGGAGCTTCGGCCGCGCCACCATCCTTGGCGATGCCGCGCATCCGATGACGCAGTACGTGGCGCAGGGCGCCTGCCAGGCGCTGGAAGATGCCGTGACGCTGGGCGCCGCGGTGAAAGCCGCGGATGGCGATTACGCCGCGGCCTTCAAGTTATACGAGCAGGCCCGCATCCCGCGCACCGCGCGCGTGCTCTATGCCGCGCGCGACATGGGCCGCGTCTACCACGCCAAGGGCGTCGACCGCCTGGTGCGCAACAGCCTGTGGACCGGCCGTACGCAGGCGCAGTTCTACGACGCGCTGCAATGGCTGCACGGCTGGCGCGCCGACAAATGCCTGAGCCCCACACCCTGGCTGTAAAGCACTGAACGCGGCCTTCTTTCCGCGCTGAAAACCCTGATAGCGAGCTGGCCGCCGACGAAGCCGCCGGCCCTCTCTCGCCCTGAATCTGGCAACAAGGAGGAGACACCATGCCTGCCAGCCAACCGCTCAACGTCACCGCGTTCATCGACCGCCAGCCCCTGTCGGCGTTCCAGGTGACCATCGTCGTACTGTGCTTCCTGATCGTTGCCGTCGACGGCTTCGATACCGCCGCGATCGGCTTTATCGCGCCCGCCATCCGCGCGGAATGGCAGCTGACGCCGGCACAGCTCGCGCCGCTGTTCGGCGCCGGGCTCGGCGGCCTGATGGCCGGCGCTTTCCTGTTCGGCCCGCTCGCCGATCGGTTCGGCCGCAAGGGCGTGCTGGTGCTGTCGGTGCTGTTCTTCGGCGCGGCCAGCCTGGCTTCGGCGTGGTCGCAAGACCTGTGGACGCTGGTGCTGCTGCGTTTCCTGACCGGGCTTGGCCTCGGTGGCGCCATGCCCAACGCGATCACGCTGACCTCCGAGTTCTGCCCGGACAAACGCCGCTCCTTCCTGGTCACCACCATGTTCTGCGGCTTCACGCTGGGCTCCGCCTTGGGCGGCCTGGCCTCGGCCGGGCTGATCGACGCCTTCGGCTGGCGCTCGGTGCTGGTCGCCGGCGGCGTGCTGCCGCTGCTGCTGGCGGTGGCGCTGGTCTGGATGCTGCCGGAATCGGTGCGCTACCTGGTGATGACCGGCAAGTCGCGCGAGCGCATCGTCGCCACGCTGCAGAAGATCGCCCCGCTTGAAGACCTGCGCAGCGCCACCTTCGCAATCAGCGAGCAGCGCGCCACCACCTCGCCGGTGCGGCACCTGTTCCGCCCCGAGCTGCTGCGCGGCACGCTGCTGTTCTGGCTGACGTTCTTCATGAGCCTGCTGGTGATCTACCTGCTGTCGAGCTGGCTGCCGACGCTGCTGCGCGGCACCGGGCATTCGCTGCGCACCGCGGCACTGGTCACTACCATGTTCCAGGTCGGCGGCACCGTGGGCGCGATCGCGCTGGGCTGGCTGATGGACCGGATCAATCCGCACTATGTGCTCGCTTCCAGCTATTCGCTGGCAGCGGTGTGCATCGCGGCGGTGGGCAGCTTTGCGTCCGAGCCGGTTGCCGCGGGCATTGCGGTGTTCCTGGCGGGGTTCTGCATCTCCGGGTCGCAGGTGGGTGCCAATGCGCTGTCGGCCAGTTTCTATCCGACGGATTGCCGCGCGACCGGTGTGAGCTGGGCCAACGGGGTCGGGCGCATTGGCTCCGTGGTGGGTTCCGTGGGCGGCGCGACGATGTTGTCTATGGGGCTGGGGATGCCGGCGCTGTTCGTGCTGGTCGGGGTGCCGGCGCTGGTGGCAGGGATGTCGATGTTCTCGCTGGGAGTGGTCAGGCGGGAAAGGGCGGCGGAGAGGAAGCTGGCGGTCTGACCTGGCTGCTGTCCTTAAATATAGTGCCGGGGCATGTCTGGCGGGACGGACTGTGGCATTGCAGACCTCGTCGCCGGCGAAAGGAAGCGTGCTTGCGCATGGTTAGTTCGTGCCGATGCCAATGACGGCAGGGGTTCCAGCCGCGCCAGCAGATGCTGGCAGACGCGCATTCAATTCCCGGACTTGCTGCTGGACTCCCGGCGCTCCTCCACATACTCCTGGCAGCCCTCAACAAAGGTTTGGGAGTCGCCGGTGCAGTCGTTGGGATCTGAGATATCGTTGTCCGCCGCCCAGTAGTAGCCGGCTTCATGCCCAGAGCAGTCCTGCGCGCAGCGGGAACCTGAGAAACTTTCACCGCCGGCTTCGGCCTGCGTCGGGCGGGGCACGTGAGTGTCGAACCGGCGTTTCATTTCAGCGACGGCCACGCCTTGGTCGGCCGCAATGGCTGGCAAGAACTGGTCTCGGTAGGTTTCCCAGATAAGAACTTGCTCTTCGGGAGTGGCCTTTTCAAATCCAGCCTTGGCTTTGAACTTATTCCAGTCAAGCACAGCAGGGGAACGTGCCTCGGCTGACGCTGCCGCCGCTGATGCTGCGGAGCCTGTTGCGCTGGATCGCGCTAGATCAGCGGGCCGGTGGTCACATGCAGCGAGGCAAATCAGACTCACGGCCAACAGCCAAGCGTTCATTTTTCCCCTCGTCCTCAATCTTCGATCCTGGCCGGGATCGCAGCGACCCAGCCGAAATAGCGATCCGCAGCAACAGTAGCGGAACTCAAGGCCAAGACCGCAGACAACTTTTCGCATGCCGGCGGCAATGTTCCAGATAGGCGATCTGATGAATTGCCAGCAGCTCAATCACACTCTTCCACAGCCAGTTCGGAATATTCGTGGATCGCGACCGGGCGGAATGCATCGCTTTTCGCCACGCACGCCTGTCGTCTGCCCCTAGCTGGCGTGCGTGGGCCTTTCCAACGACCGCGCCCAGATAACGCGAGATTTCCATGGCCTCCCGGCGTGCGAGCTGCTCCATGTCGAGCTTCAGGTCCTGAGGCAATAGCTCCCGTACAACGACCGAACGTTCCAGGAGCCGTGCCGGGCACATGCGTGTACCAAGGAATGGCGAAAGATGAACGGCGCCGGCAACAACACGTTCAGCGTTGTCGCGAGGCATCTCTGCATTCCTGACCCGAGGCGCGTCGGCTGAAACGCCTTCCTTTATATCTATAAGGCACAGATCGTCCCCATCAAGCATCTCACCGTCGACGTCCAGCAATACGGCATATCGCAGCCGTCCAAGGGAACTGCAGCCTTTCACCCAGTACGCGGCGTCCAGGACAGACACGTCGCATCCATTGAGACGACTTTTCAGGCACGTGGCCAGCGCGGCCAGCTTGCTTTGCTCAAACAACGCCTTCAGTGCCTTGCGCTCCGCACTGCCAAGGGGCCAGAATCGCCTGCCTAGCGGTATTGCCGGAGTGGTATCACGGATTCGCTCCCGGGCAAGTTGCTGCGATGTCCGGTGCAAGGCTTTTCTTACCGTAACCTTGAGCGAAGGGGGCATTTCGCTAATGTCCTGGCGCTGCGCACCAGGGCCGAAGGCACTCTCATAGCCCTCGGCCAGCGCCTCCATCATCTGCAGTATGGTGATGCCCGGCAGATCGGAGCCGCGCGCCGCCGTGGCGAGAGACAAAGCCAGTCTCAGCACGTCATGGATGGGATTGCCAATGACAGTCTGGTCGAGATCGCGGATCTGGATCTCCACTTTGCCGTCAGCAGCGGCCACTGGGCCGAGATTTCCGGTGTGGCAATCTCCGCAAATCCAGACAGAAGGGCCCTCGGGCAGGTTTGAGGCAGCGGTTTCATTCACCCATTCATAGAAGCGTGCGGTGCTGCCACGGACATAGGCGTGCGCTGAGGCGGCCATCTTACGGTGACGCCTCGAAGTGAGAAGGGCTGTCCTTCTCCGAGCCGTCTTGGGCGGGACGAAAGTTGGCAATTTAGCCCCCATGAATATATGAGCGGTCGGTCGCGGCCCCAATTTGCCTTCGTTGCTTTCGTCCTCTGAGACCATCGTCGCCAACGGGCAGACCACCGGACAACGCTGACTATGAATGGTGGCATCTCCTGATGCCTAAATGTGTTCTAGGCGAGCGTGGGTGATCTGTCTGTCGGACAACCTCTCACCTTCGCGTCGGCGCCTCGCTCAGCGAAAAGGCGCCACGCGTCTCGCCTGCCCAGCTCCCCGGAACTCTTAGCCATGGCGGCAGGAAACGCTGGTGCGTGGCAAGCCTGATTCGGTGTCAGCCCACGTCAATCACCCGCCCCGGGCACAGGATCAGGTTCGGATCCAGCGACCGCTTGAGCAGCCGCATCAACCCAAGCGCCTCAGGTGTGCGCGAATGCCCGAGGAATGGCTTCTTGTGCGTGCCGATGCCATGCTCGGCGGAAATGCTGCCGTCGAACTCGCGCACCGTGGGGTAGAGCACCTCGCTGATCTCATGCTCGGGAAAGTCCTCGGCCGTCGCGCCGGGAAGATAAACGCTGACATGCAGGTTGCTGTCGCCCACATGGCCGAAGTTGACCAGTTCGGCGTGCGGCCAGCGCGCCAGCACAGCCCCGCGCAGGCTCTCGGCGAAGCGGCCGATCTGGCCGATCGGCAGGCTCACGTCGTAGGCGGCATTGGGCGCCCACATCACCGGGAACTCGGCGACCGCGTCGCGCAGCTTCCAGAAGCTCTCGGCTTCCTTCTCGCTGGAGGCCACCGCGGCGTCGCTGATCAGGCCGGCTTCCATCGCCGTTTCCAGCATGGATTCGAAGGCCGCGCCATCCTGTTCGGCATCGTTGCCCTGCAGGTCCACGAGCACATAGAACGGCGAGCCTGCCGGCAGCGGCGCGCGCACGCCGGGCACGCGTGTCGTCACCAGTTCATAGAAATCGGCCCACATCGCCTCGAATGCCGAGACGCGGCCGGACAGGCGGCGTTGCGCATGGCGCAGCAGCGCCACCACGTCTTCGTAGCTGCGCAGCGCGCACACGGCGGTCTGCGTGCAGTTCGGTAGTGGTGCCAGGCGCAGCACGGCGCGCGTAATCACGCCAAGCGTGCCTTCACTGCCGACAAATAACTGGCGCAGGTCGTAGCCGGCGTTGTTCTTCTGCATCTTGTTGAGCGAGCTGACCACGGTGCCGTCGGCTAGCACAGCCTCCAGCCCGAGCACCTGCTCGCGCATCATGCCGTAGCGGATCACGCGGTTGCCGCCCGCATTGGTGGCGATATTGCCGCCGATCTGGCAGCTGCCGCGCGCGCCCAGGTCCACCGGAAAGAGCCAGTCCGCCGCGCGCGCGGCATCCTGCGCGGCCTGCAGCGTGGTGCCGGCCAGCACGGTCATGGTGCCGGCCTGCGCATCGATCTCTTCCACGCCGCGCATGCGCTCGAGCGACAGCACCAGTTCGCCGCCGGCAGGCGTGGCGGCGCCCGCCAGGCCGGTCAGCCCACCTTGCGGCACCACCGGCTGCCGGTGGCGGTTGCAGATGGCCAGCACCGCCGACACCTCGGCCGTGCTGCGCGGCCGCGCCACCGCGAGCGGCGGCTGCGGGTCCAGCGGCGCGTACCAGTCCTTGCGGAAGCGGGTTTCGATGGCATCGCCAATTTGCAGGCCGGCGGGATCGAGGACGCCGGCCAGTTCGGCCAGCAGGGCGGAGGGGTCTTGCACGGGTGCCATCGGGGTCTTTCCGGTTAAGGGAGTCGGTAGAGTTGCGAGAGCGGGGAAGAGGGCTCAGGGGCAGCGGAGAATGCTAGGGCAAGGCCGCGCACGATGATAAGAGCCAATCGGCGCCGGCACGGTGGCACCACGCCTCGCGCCCCGGCTTCACGTGCTTATCTTATGCACCGCTCCATGCTTCGTTGTTGATGCGCGCGCTGAACTCGCGCGGCGGCTGGCGCGTGCGGGCCAGGTGCTCCAGGGCAGGCTCGATGACTTCGGCAAGCTTGTGGAAGGCGGGGCCGATGTCACCCTCCGGCACGCAGGCGTAGCCCAGCAGCAGCCCCTGCCGTGCCCGCTGCTCGTCGCTGTAGTAGCGCGACAGCGGACGTGCCGACAGGCCCTGCGTGCGCGCCGCCATGCTGATGCCGAGATCGTCGGCGCCCGGCGGCAGGTGCATCACCAGGTGCAGCCCGGCCTCGTGCGTGGAAGTAGGCCAGTCCTGGCCGAAGCGCTTGGCGATGGCCTCGCGCAGCAGGCCCTGGCGCTGCGCATAGCGCTGGCGCATGCGGCGCAGGTGCGTGGCGTAATGGCCTTCCTCGATAAAGTCGGCGAGCACCGCCTGCTGCATCAGCTGCCCCTCGCGGAACAGTTCCGACAGGCCGGTGGCGAAATGCGGTGCCAGCGGCTTGGGCAGCACCATGAAGCCCATGCGCAGCCCGGGAAAGAGTGTCTTGGAGAAGGTGCCCATGTAGATCACCCGGTCGTGCTCGTCCAGGCCCTGCAGCGAAGCCAGCGGCCGCCCCTCGAAGCGGAACTCGCTGTCATAGTCGTCCTCGACGATCCACGCGCCGCGCTGCCGCGCGTATTCCAGCAGCATGCGCCGCCGGGTCAGGCTCATCACGGTGCCGAGCGGGTACTGGTGCGAGGGCGTCGCAAAGATAAAGCGCGGCGGATCCTGCAGCGTGGCGGCGTCGGGCGCGATGCCCTCGTCATCCACCGGCACGGGAATCACGTCGACGCCCGCGTTGGTCAGCAGGCTGCGCGTGCCCCAGTAGCCCGGGTCCTCCATCCACGCCTTGTCGCCCGGATCCGCCAGCAGGCGCGCGATCAGGTCGATGGCCTGGTGGATGCCGGTGGTCAGGATAATCTGCTCGGGCTCGCAGCGCACCGCGCGCGCCAGCCGCAGGTGCTCGGCCAGCACGCGCCGCAGCGGCATATAGCCGCCGTGGTGGGCGTAAGTCAGCAATTCCGGACGCGGATTGCGCCAGTGCTTGTTCAGCAGCCGGGCCCAGGTCGCATGCGGAAACAGCGAAACATCGGGCACGCCCGCCATGAAGGCGCCCCATTGCCGGTCCGACGCACCGGCATTGGACACGAGATGCATCCCGCGCCGCGACAGATCGAAGCGGTTCGAGTTTTGCTGCACTGCAGGCACAGTCGTGGTGCCAATCCCGGCACCGGCCTTGTGCAATGCACTATGGTCGGGAAAAGTCTGCGAGACAAAGGTGCCACGTCCGGTCGATGCGGTGACATAGCCTTCCGCCAGCAACTGCTCATACGCGTACAAAACGGTATTGCGGGAAACCCCAATCTCAGCCGCCAGCAGCCGCGACGCGGGCAGCTTGCTGCCCGCGGAGATAGAGCCAGCAAGGATTTCCTGACGAATCAGCTCATACAGCTGGCGGTTCATATGCGTCCCGTTGCGCTCCGCCTGCGTCCCTGCCGGACGTTCCAGCCGCTGCAGCAACAACTCGGACAGAATCGTTTCCTTCAAAGTGGCTCCAGCAAATATCGTGAATATGGACCTACCTATGGTACCAACGATCGTTTAATTTTCCATCCGTGGTCGGCGTCATCGCGAAGTTTTTGTCAGTGGCGCCCGATGCGTTGGCATTGCGTCCCCTTCATGCGTCCCCCTCGCCAGGAGAGTTTTCATGTCAGGTCCCGATTCCCTCACGGTCAGTCCGGCCTCCGTACCGGCCGCGGTACCCACCACCGCTGAACTCTCGCAGGCCGTGCGCGAACTCCTGCCCTATATGGTCGAGACGCTGTCCGGCTTCGTGGCGGCCAAAAGCCCGTCTGGCGAAGAGCAGCCCGCGGCGGACTTCATCGAAGGTGCGCTGGCCGAACTGGGCCTGGCTTCCGAGCGCATCGCGCTGCGCACCGAGGACATCCGCCACCTGCCGATGTATTCGCCCGCTTGCTGCCCGGATGGCGGCCGCTACAACCTGCTGGCGACGCACCGGCCCAGCCGCAGGGGTGGGCGCTCGGTGCTGTTCAACGGCCATCTTGACGTGGTGCCGACCGGTCCGGAATCGATGTGGAGCCAGTCGCCGTTCGCGCCGGTGGTGAAGGACGGCTGGCTCTACGGCCGCGGCGCCGGCGACATGAAGGGCGGCATCGTGTGCGCGCTGGCCGCGTTCAAGGCGCTTGCCAGGCTGGGCCTGCAGCCGGCCGGCGCGGTCGGCTTCAATGCCGTGCTGGAAGAAGAGAACACCGGCAACGGCGCGCTGGCCACGGTGGCGGCGCTGCGCAGCGCGGTCGGTGCCGGCAAGCTGGCGTCCTTCGACACCGTGATCATTCCCGAGCCGCTGGGCGAAAGCCTGATGAGCGCGCAGGTCGGCGTGTTCTGGATGTTCATCGAGCTGACCGGCAAGCCGGCGCACGCGGCCTATATGACCAGTGGCGTGAACCCGGTCGAGGCCGGCATCGCGGTGATGGAAGACCTGCGCCAGCTGGAGGCGGAGTGGAACCGCCCGGAACACCGGCCGGCCGCATATCGCGACCACGCCCACCCGATCAACTTCAATCTCGGCCAGATCCAGGGCGGCGAGTGGAACTCTTCGGTGCCGTGCACCTGCACCCTGGGCGTGCGCATCGGCTTCTTCCCGAATATGAATATCGACGAGGCCAAGGCCACGGTGGCAGCGCGCATCCGCGCCACGGTGGAACGCCTGGCCAGCAATCTCGAGCTGCGCATCCGCTATGAAGGCTTCCACGCCCCCGGCTGCGAATTCGATCTTGACGTGCCCAGCATGCAGGCGCTGGGCGAAGCGCACCGCAAGGTCAACGGCACGCCGATCCGCCGCGAGGCGACCACGGCGACCACCGATGCCCGGCATTTCCGCATCGGCCTGGAAACGCCGGTGACCTGCTACGGGCCCGAGGCCCGCAATATCCACGGCATCGACGAATCGGTGTCGCTGGAAAGCATGGTGCGAGTGACCACGACGCTGGCCCAGTTCCTGGTGGACTGGTGCGGCGTGGAACCGGCCGGCGACGCGGCCTGAAGAAGCCGCGCGCAAGCACAACCGGCGCTGCCATCCCGAAGCCATCACCAAAAACGAGCCAAACTGAGGAACTGCCCGATGAACCGATTCACGATGCGACTGACCAAGAGCGTGCTGTCGATGGCCTTTGCCGCCGCCGGCCTCTCGCTGCTGCCGCTGGCATTGCCTGCGGGCCATGCCATCGCCCAGACCAAGGGCGGCACGCTGTCCGGTATCGTCCAGCCCGAGCCGCCGATCCTGGTGAGCGCGATGAACTCGCAGGCGCCGACCCAGTACGTCGCCGGCAAGATCTACCAGGGCCTGCTGACCTACAGCCCCGACCTGAAGCCGCAGCCGGAACTGGCGAAGTCGTGGACCATCTCGCCGGACGGCCTGACCTACACCTTCGAGCTGCAGAAGGGCGTGAAGTGGCATGACGGCAAGCCCTTCACCTCGGCCGACGTGGTGTTCTCGATCGACAAGATGCTGCGCGACGTGCACGTGCGCACGCGCGCGGTCATCAACAAGTACATGGCCTCGATCCGCGCGGTGAACGACAGCACCGTCGAGATCAAGCTCAAGGAGCCGTTCCCGCCGTTTATCTCGATGTTCGAGACCGGCACCATGCCGATGATGCCGAAGCACATCTACGACGGCACCGACTACCGCAACAACCCGGCCAACCAGAAGCCGGTCGGCACCGGCCCCTTCATGTTCAAGGAGTGGAAGAAGGGCGCCTATATCAAGCTGGCGAAGAACCCCAACTACTGGAAGGCGGGCAAGCCTTACCTGGATGAGCTGGTGTTCTACGTGATCCCGGATTCCGCCTCGCGCGCCGTGGCCTTCGAGAAGGGCGACGTGCAGGTGCTGCGCGGCGGCGATATCGACAACGTCGACGTCAAGCGCCTGCGCGCACTGCCCAACGTGGAGTACACCACCAAGGGCTGGGAAATGTTCTCGCCGATGGCCAGCATGCTGCTCAACGAGCGCAAGCCGCCGTTCGACAACGTGAAGGTGCGCCAGGCAGTGATGCACGTGCTCAACCGCAAGATGATCGTCAACAACATCTTCTTCGGCATGGGCAAGCCGGCGGTCAGCCCGTTCTCGTCGACCACGCTGTTCTTCGACAAGAACATGCCCGAGTACGACTTCAACCTGAAGAAGGCGCGCGAGCTGGTCAAGGCGTCGGGCGTGGACGTGGGCAAGTACCCGGTCAAGATCCTGTCGACCTCGTATGGCGCCAACTGGGACCGCCTGGACGAGTACGTCAAGCAGATGCTCGAGCAGCTCGGCTTCAAGGTCAGCATCGAGTCGGCCGATGCCGGCACCTGGTCGGCGCGCGTCAGCAACTGGGAGTTTGACCTGACCACCACCTACACCTACCAGTATGGCGACCCCGCGCTCGGTGTGGAGCGGCTCTACGTGACGCGCAATATCGTCAAGGGCACGCCGTTCGCCAACGTGCAGGGCTACAGCAATCCGAAGGCGGATGAGCTGTGGGCCAGGGCCGGTTCGACCATGGACACCGCGGAGCGCCAGAAGCTGTACAGCGAGCTGCAGAAGATCCTGGTGACCGACGTGGCCAACGCCAACCTGTTCGAGCTGGAGTTCCCCACGCTGTACCGCAAGCACGTCAAGAACCTCGTGACCACCGCCATCGGCCTGAACGAGTCCTTCGACAACGTCTCGATCGAGAAGAACTGAGCGAGACCGGAGCCACTGCCCGCGCCTGAGCCGGCGCGGGCAGCCAGACCTGAAGCCTGAAATCCGCTGCCATCGCCGCGCCCCGCATTGGGAACGGCGAGGGCCAGCTGCATCCCAGTGCCGCGGTGGCCAGCCCGGCCGCCAGCGTGGAGCAAGCCGTGAACCTTCTATCCTTTCTTGGCGCCCGTCTCGGAAAGGCCGTCGTGGTCGTCCTTGGCGTGGTCGTCATCAACTTCTTCCTGATCCGGATGGCGCCGGGCGACCCGGCCACCGTGATGGCGGGCGAAGCCGGTGCCGGCGACGCCGCCTTCGTCAACCAGCTGCGCGAGCAGTTCGGGCTGGACAAGCCGGTGCTGACCCAGCTCGGCATCTATCTGAAGGGCGTGGCGCAGCTCGACCTGGGCTACTCCTACCGCAACCACCTGCCGGTGCTGGACCTGATCCTCGACCGGCTGCCCGCGACCTTCCTGCTGATGAGCGGGGCGTTTCTCTTTTCCATCGTGCTGGGCGTGCTGCTCGGCGTGATCGCGGCGCGCACCCGCTACGAAAACCGCCGCCGCTGGATCGACAGCGCGGTGATGTCGGGCGCGCTGCTGCTGTATGCGACGCCGCTGTTCTGGCTGTCGCTGATGGCCATCATCCTGTTCTCGGTGGTGCTGGGCTGGCTGCCGGCCTTCGGCATGGAGACCATCGGCGCCGGCTACACCGGCCTGGCCCGCGTCAAGGACGTGGCGCTGCACATGATCCTGCCGACGGTGTCGCTGGGCTGCTTTTTCATGGCCGTGTACGTGCGCCTGACGCGCGCTTCCATGCTGGAGGTGATGGGCATGGACTATGTGAAGACCGCGCGCGCCAAGGGCGTCCCGGCCGGCCGCGTGATCCGCGTGCATGTGCTGCGCAACGCGCTGCTGCCGGTGATCACGTTTGCAGGCATCCAGCTGGGCCAGATGGCCGGCGGCGCGGTGCTGACCGAAACCGTGTTCTCGTGGCCGGGCATCGGCCGGCTGATGTTCGATGCGCTGCTGCAGCGCGATTACCAGCTGCTGCTCGGCATCTTCTTCGTGACCTCGGCGCTGGTGGTGTTCTTCAACCTGGTGACCGACGTGATCTACCGCTTTATCGACCCGCGCATCGCCGCGGGCGGCAAGGGAGCCACCGCATGAAAGCCTTCCTGCAACGTTATTGCCGCAACTATGGCGCGGTGATCGGCCTGCTGGTGCTGCTGTCAGTGCTGGCGCTGGCGCTGCTCGCGCCCGTGTTCTACGAAGAGTCGCCGTGGCTGATGGTGGCCGAGCCGCTGGTGCAGCCGTTCACCGACCCGGCGCTGCCGTTCGGCACCGACATGCTGGGCCGCGACATCACCGCCGGCATGCTGTACGGCGCGCGGGTCTCGCTGCTGGTCGGCGTGATCTCCACCGCGGTGGCGCTCGCCGTCGGCATCGCCGTGGGCGCGGTCGCGGGCTATTGCGGCGGCCGTGTCGACGATGCGCTGATGCGCATCACCGAGTTCTTCCAGACCATTCCGCAGCTGGCGATGGCTGTCGTGATCGTCGCCATCTTCAATCCGTCGATCTATTCCATCGTTGCCGCCATCTCGGTGGTGTCGTGGCCGCCGGTGGCGCGCCTGGTGCGCGGCGAGTTCCTGTCGCTCAAGCAGCGCGAGTTCGTGCAGGCCGCGGTGGTGATCGGGCAGAAGCCGGTGCGCATCATCGCCACGCAGATCCTGCCCAATGCCATGTCGCCGATCATCGTGTCGGCCTCGTTCATGGTTGCCACCGCGATCCTGACCGAATCGGCGCTGGCCTTCCTGGGCCTGGGCGACCGCAACATGATGAGCTGGGGCTTCATGATCGGCGCGGCCCGCACCATGATCCGCGAAGCGTGGTGGATGAGCGTGTGGCCCGGCGTGGCGATCCTGCTGACGGTGCTGTCGATCAACCTGATCGGCGAGGGCCTGAACGACGCCATGAACCCGCAGCTGCGCCGCCGCGGCGAGTGAGCGCCCGCCTGGACTAGCAAAGGACAAAGTGATGAAGACCAGCGACCAAGCGCCCCTGCTGTCGATCCGCGATCTTTCGATCGCGCTGCCCGCGGGCGGCGACCGGCCCTACGCGGTGCGCGATATCTCCTATGACCTGCATGCCGGCGAGATCCTCTGCATCGTCGGCGAATCGGGCTCCGGCAAGTCGATGAGCGCCAACGCCATCATGGGCCTGCTACCTGCTTACCTGAAGCCGGAGCAGGGCCGGATCCTGTTCAAGGGCCGCGACCTGCTGACTCAGGACGAAGCCACGCTGCTCGGCATGCGTGGCAAGGACATGGCCATGGTGTTCCAGGAGCCGCTGTCTGCGCTGAACCCCGTGATGACCGTGGGCGACCAGATCGGCGAGGTCATGCGCGTGCACAACGCCTACCCGGGCGAGGCGCGTGCGCGCCGCGTGCTCGAACTGCTGGAGTTCGTCGGCCTGCCCGATCCGGCCACGCTGATGCATGCCTATCCGTTCCGCCTGTCTGGCGGCCAGCGCCAGCGTGTGGTGATTGCGATGGCGCTGGCGCTCGAACCGGCGCTGCTGATCGCCGACGAGCCGACCACCGCGCTCGATGTCACCACGCAGGCGCAGATCCTGGACCTGATCCGCCGCATCCAGGCCGAGAAGGGCATGGGCGTGATGTTCGTCACCCATGACTTCGGCGTAGTGGCCGAGATCGCGGATCGCGTGGCGGTGATGGAGAAGGGCGTGCTGGTGGAGATGGGCAGCGCCGACCAGGTGTTGAACCGCCCGCAACATGCCTATACCAAGCGCCTGATCGGCGCGGTGCCGCATGGCCGTGCCGGAGAGCGCGGGCGCAACGAGAGCGAGACCGTGCTGGAAGTGCGGGACCTGCGCAAGACCTACGTGACCGGCGGTGGTCTCTTCACGAGGAAGCGCGTGGTGCATGCGGTGGATGGCGTCAGCTTCACGGTGCGCCGCGGCGAGACGCTGGGCATCGTCGGCGAGTCGGGCTCGGGCAAGTCGACCATCGGCAAATGCCTGCTGCGCCTGACGGATATCGATGGCGGCGCGCTGATGTTCGATGGCCAGGACATCGCCCGGCTGTCCGAGCGCCAGTTCCGCCCGCTGCGCCGCGACGTGCAGATGATCTTCCAGGATCCGTTTGCCTCGCTCAATCCCCGCCACACGGTGGGTCGCATCATCACCGATGGCCCGGTCGCCAATGGCGTGCCGCTGGCGGCCGCACAGGCGCGCGCCCGTGAACTGCTGCAGCTGGTGGGGCTGGAGGCGTCCGCGTTCGACCGCTATCCCAACCAGTTCTCCGGCGGCCAGCGCCAGCGCATCGGCATCGCGCGGGCACTGGCGCTGGAACCCAAGCTGCTGGTGGCCGACGAATCGGTCTCCGCGCTCGATGTCTCGGTGCAGGCGCAGGTGCTGGAGCTGCTGGCCGACCTGCAGAAGCGCCTGAACATCGGCCTGATCTTCATTACCCATGACCTGCGCGTGGCCGCGCAGATCTGCCACCACGTGATCGTGATGCACAAGGGCCGCGTGGTCGAGTCCGGCCCGCCGGGGCAGATCTTCGACGCCCCGCAGCACGCCTATACCCAGCGCCTGATCGGCGCGATTCCCGGCAAGGCATGGGACCCGACACTAATCCGCGCCGCCGCCTGAGCGGCGCGGGTACCACCCACGTCGCAACTACAAAGATAACTGGAGAGAAGTATGAAGAACGCCGAACTGGTTCGCCGCAAGGACGCCGCCACCCCGCGCGGCGTGGGCGTGATGTGCAATTTCTACGCCGAGCGCGCGCTGAATTCGGAGATCTGGGATGTCGAGGGCAAGCGCTATATCGACTTCGCGGCAGGTATCGCCGTGCTCAACACGGGCCACCGCCATCCGCGCCTGGTCGAGGCCGTCGAGAAGCAGCTGGGGCGCTTCACCCACACCGCTTACCAGATCGTGCCATACGCCAGCTATATCGAACTGGCCGAGAAGATCAATCGCCGTGCGCCGGGCCGCTCGGCCAAGAAGACCGCCTTCTTCACCACCGGCGCCGAGGCGGTGGAGAACGCCATCAAGATCGCCCGCGCCGCCACCGGCCGGCCCGGCGTGATCGCGTTCTCCGGCGGCTTCCACGGCCGCACCATGATGGGCATGGCGCTGACCGGCAAGGTCGCGCCGTACAAGATCGGCTTCGGGCCGTTCCCGGGCGAGGTCTACCACGCGCCGTATCCGTGCGCGCTGCACGGCGTCAGCACCGGCGACTCGCTCAAGGCGCTGCAGCACCTGTTCAAGGCGGACATCGATCCCAAGCGCGTGGCGGCCATCATCTTCGAACCCGTGCAGGGCGAGGGCGGCTTCAACGTCGCGCCGACTGATTTCGTGCGAGCGCTGCGCGCGGTCTGCGACGAGCACGGCATCCTGCTCGTCGCCGATGAAGTGCAGACCGGCTTCGGCCGCACCGGCAAGCTGTTCGCGATGGAGCACTACGACGTGGCGCCGGACCTGACTACCATGGCCAAGAGCCTGGCCGGCGGCATGCCGCTGTCGGCAGTGTGCGGCCGCGCCGAGGTGATGGACGCGCCGGCGCCCGGCGGGCTGGGCGGCACGTATGCCGGGAACCCGCTGGCGGTGGCGTCGGCGCTGGCGGTGCTTGACGTGCTCGAAAGCGAAAAGCTGATCGAACGCGGCGCCGAGCTGGGCCAGCGTTTGATGACGCGCCTGGAAAGCCTGCGTCCGCGCGTGCCGCAGATCGCCGAAGTGCGCGGCGTCGGCGCAATGGTGGCGGTGGAATTCCGCCAGGCCGACGGCAGCCCCGATCCCGACTTTACGCGCACGGTGCAGAACCGCGCGCTGGAAAAGGGCCTGCTGCTGCTGTCGTGCGGCGTGTACGGCAACGTGATCCGCTTCCTGTTCCCGCTGACGATCCAGGACGCAGTGATGAACGAGGGCCTGGACATCCTGGCCGAGGCACTGACGCGCTGACCTGTCCCCTTCCATTGATTCCACAGAGATTACCCATGCAACTCAAGGACACCGGCCTGCTGCGCGCGCAGGCCTATATCGCCGGCAACTGGCAGGACGCCGACAGCGGCGCGACCTTCACCGTCACGGATCCCGCCAGCGGCGCCCTGATCGGCACCGTGCCCGGCATGGGCGCGGCCGAAACCCGCCGCGCCATCGACGCCGCGCAGGCGGCACAGGCCGGCTGGCGCCGCAAGACCGCGCGCGAGCGTGCCGCGGTGCTGCGCGCCTGGTACGAACTGATGCTGGCCAATGCCGACGACCTCGCGCTGCTGATGACCACCGAGCAAGGCAAGCCGCTGGCGGAAGCGAAGGGCGAAGTCATCTATGCCGCTTCCTTCCTCGAATGGTTCGCAGAGGAAGCCAAGCGCGTCAGCGGCGACGTGCTGGCCACGCCCGCCAACGACAAGCGGCTGGTCGTGGTCAAGGAGCCGGTTGGCGTGTGCGCGGCGATCACGCCGTGGAATTTCCCGCTCGCGATGATTACGCGCAAGGCCGGCCCGGCGCTGGCCGCGGGCTGCGCCATGGTGCTGAAGCCGGCTGAAGACACGCCGTTGTCGGCGCTGGCGCTGGCCGTGCTGGCCGAGCGCGCGGGGCTGCCGGCGGGCCTGTTCAGCGTAATCACGGGCGACGCCATCGCAATCGGCGCCGAGCTCACTGCCAACCCCGTGGTGCGCAAGCTCAGCTTTACCGGCTCGACCGAGGTGGGCCGCATCCTGATGCGACAGTCCGCCGACACCATCAAGAAGCTCTCGCTGGAACTCGGCGGCAACGCACCGTTCATCGTGTTCGACGATGCCGATCTGGACGCGGCGGTGGAGGGTGCCATTGCGTCCAAGTACCGCAACGCCGGCCAGACCTGCGTCTGCGCCAACCGGCTCTATGTGCACGACAAGGTCTATGACGCGTTCGCTGAGAAGTTGGTGGCGGCGGTGGCAAAGCTGAAGGTCGGTCACGGGGTTGAGCCGGGCGTGCTACAAGGCCCGCTGATCAACGAGGACGCAGTGGCCAAGGTTGAGTCGCATATCGCCGACGCGCTCGGCAAGGGCGCGCGCCTGCTGACCGGCGGCAAGCGCCATGCGCTGGGCGGCACATTCTTCGAACCGACGGTGCTGGCCGACGTGACCCCCGCCATGCGCGTGGCCCGGGAAGAAACTTTTGGCCCGCTGGCGCCGCTGTTCCGCTTCTCCACCGACGAGGAAGCGATCGCGATGGCCAACGATACCGAATTCGGCCTGGCCTCCTATTTCTTCAGCCGCGATATCGGCCGCGTCTGGCGCGTGGCCGAGGCGCTGGAGTACGGCATGGTCGGCATCAACACCGGCCTGATCTCCAACGAGGTGGCGCCGTTCGGCGGCGTCAAGCAGTCGGGCCTGGGCCGCGAGGGCTCGAAGTACGGCCTCGACGAATACCTGGAGACTAAGTACCTGTGCATGGGCGGGGTGGACCGGTGAGCGCGCCGCAAGACCGGCCCAAGGCCGTCGGCACCGTGCAGGTCGACAATGAACGCGTGATCGTGACGGAGTGGCGCTTCGCGCCCGGCGCCGAGACCGGGCAGCATCGCCATGGCTACGACTACGTGGTGGTGCCGATGACCACCGGGGCGCTGCGCCTGCAGACGCCGGCTGGCGAGGCCACCCGCCAGCTCGTTGCCGGCCAGGCCTATTACCGCCCAGCCGGGGTCGAGCACAACGTCATCAATGCCCACGAAGGCGAATGCGTGTTCGTGGAAATCGAGATCAAGCCGGCGGCCGGCGCCGCGGGCGGAGGAGGTTGCCAATGAGCCAAGCCAACCACAACCTGCGCGAGCGCAATGGCGGGCAGATCCTTGTCGAGCAGTTGCGCATCCAGGGCGTGCGGCGCGTGTTCCTGGTGCCGGGCGAAAGCTACCTGCCGTGCATCGATGCGCTGTACGACCATCAGGACGCGATCACGCCGATCGTCTGCCGCCAGGAAAGCGGTGCCGGTTACATGGCCGAAGCCCACGGCAAGCTGACGGGAGAGCCCGGCGTCTGCTTCGTCACGCGCGGCCCCGGCGCCACCAACGCCAGCATCGCCGTGCATACCGCGTTCCAGGACTCCACGCCGATGATCCTGTTCGTGGGGCAGGTGGGCAACGATTTCTACGAGCGCGAAGCCTTCCAGGAAATCGACTACCGCCGCATGTTCGGCCAGATGTCCAAGTGGGTCGCGCAGATCGACCGCACCGACCGCATTCCCGAGTTCATCGCACGTGCCTTCGCGGTAGCGACCAGCGGCCGGCCCGGACCGGTGGTGCTGGCGCTGCCCGAGGACACGCTGTGGGGCAAGGCCACCGTGGCCGACATGCCGCGCTACGTGCGCAGCCACGCCGCCCCGGCGCCGCACGCGCTGGCGTCGCTGGCCGCGATGCTGGAACAGGCCGAGCGCCCCTTCCTGATGATCGGCGGCTCCGGCTGGACCCCCGAGGCGATGCGGCAGATGGAAGGCTTTGCCGAACGCTTCGGCCTGCCGGTGGGGCTGGCGTGGCGCCGGCTGGAGTGCTTCGACAACCACCATCCCAACTATGCCGGCCATGTCGGCTGGGGCATGGGCGAGGCACTGCGCGCGCGCATCCGCGGGTCGGACCTGCTGATCGCCGTCGGCACCCGCATGGGCGAGGCCACCACCGAGGGCTATACCGTGGTGGAAAGCCCGCTGCCGCGCCAGCGTCTGGTGCATGTGTATCCCGATCCGGAGGAACTGGGCCGCGTGTTCCGCGCGGAGGTGCCCATCATCGCTGACGTCGTCTCTTTCGCGGCCGCGGTGGACAGCCTGCGCCCGGCGCGGGAGCACAACCGCGCGGCATTGGTGGAGCGCGCGCGGCGCGACTACCTCGACAGCCAGAAGGCGCTGCCCGCGCCAGGGCCGCTGAACCTGAACCAGGCTGCGTGCCTTGTGCGCGAACGTCTGCCCGAGGATGCCTGCATCACCGTGGGCGCCGGCAACTACGCGGTCTTTCCGCACACCTATTACCGCTACAAGGGCGTCGGCACCAGCCTTGCGCCCACGGTGGGCTCGATGGGCTACGGCCTGCCGGCGGCCATCTCGGCCAAGCTGGAGCATCCGGAACGCACCGTGGTCTGCTATGCGGGCGACGGCTGCTTCCAGATGAACCTGCAGGAGCTGGGCGTGGCCATGCAGTACCGCCTCGGCATCGTGGTGCTGGTGTTCAACAACGGCATCTGGGGCACGATCCGCGCCCACCAGGAACGCGAATTCCCCGGCCGGACCATCGCGCTGGGCTTCGAGAACCCGGAGTTCGCCGAACTGGCGCGCGCCTACCGCGGCTACGGTGAGGTGGTGTCGAGCGACGCCGAATTCGGCCCCGCGCTGGATCGCGCGCTCGACTTTGCCAGTACGCACAGCATGCCGGCGCTGCTGGAGCTGCGCTACGACCCCGACGGCATCGCCCCCGGCATGACCCTGTCCGGCATCCGCGCGGCGGCGCTGGCGCGCCAGGCGGCAGGCTGAGCCGGCGCTTCCTTTTACAACCACTCAACACCATGCGTGCCTTCTTCTCGGATGATCAGTTGCTGCACGAGCCCCGCCAGTTCATGCGCGCGGGGCGGTTGTGCGCGCCGACCGACGTGCCGGCCCGCGCGGCGGCACTGCAGCGCGCGCTCGCCGCGCGCGGCATCGAACTGGCGGCGCCACCCGATTGCGGGCGCGCGCCGCTGGAAGCGGTGCACAGTCCGGCCTATCTCGACTTCCTCGCCAGCGCCTGGGCGCGCTGGCAGGAACTGGCGCGACCCGGCTTCGAGCCCGGCATCGAAGTCCTGCCCAATCTATCGCCGTATCACAACGGCAAGGTCGGCGAGCCGCGCCGTCCCGTGTGTCCCAACGATTCGGTGATCGCCCAGGCCGGCTACTACCTGGGTGACCTCAGCTGCCCGCTCGGGCCGGACAGCTGGCGCGCGATCCTGCGCGGCGCGCACAGCGCGGTCGCGGCGGCCCGCCATGTGTGCGAGCGGCAGGACGGCGCCGGCATGGCCTATGCGCTGTGCCGCCCCTCCGGCCACCACGCCCACAGCGACCGCGCGGCCGGCTTCTGCTATGTCAACAACTCGGCCATCGCGGCGCAGACGCTGCTGGCCCGGTTCGGCAAGGTGGCGGTGCTCGACGTCGATGCGCATCACGGTGACGGCACCCAGCAGATCTTCTATCACCGCTCAGATGTGATGACGATCTCGCTGCATGCCGATCCGGCCGATTACTACCCGTTCTACACCGGCTACGCGAACGAGCGCGGCTATGGCGCGGGCTATGGCTACAACCTCAACTTCCCGCTGGCGCACGGCAGCGGCGACGCCGAGTTCCTGTCGGCACTGGACGGCGCACTGGACGCACTGCGCGACTATCGCCCGCAGGCGGTGGTGCTGGCGCTGGGCTTCGATACCTACGAGAACGATCCCATCAGCGTCCTGAAGGTCAGCATGGATGGCTACCGCGGCATCGGCGAGCGCATCCATGCGCTGGGCCTGCCCACGGTGGTGGTGCAGGAGGGCGGCTACGAGGTCGAGGCGATCGGCCGCGGGCTGGACGCATTCCTGGCGGGTTTCGCACCTGCGACCGCATAAGGCTGAATGGCGCAATCACCAATACCAGGAGAACTGCAATGACTAGCAAGATCGCCATCAACGGCCAGCGCCTGTGGCAATCGCTGATGGACCTGGCGCAGATCGGCGCCACGCCGAAGGGCGGCAACGCGCGCCTGGCGCTGACAGTGCTCGACGGCCAGGGCCGCGACCTGGTGTGCGGCTGGATGCGCGACGCGGGGCTGACCGTGACGGTGGACCGCATCGGTAATATCTTCGGGCGCCGCGCCGGGCGCAACGATGCGCTGCCGCCGGTGATGACCGGCAGCCATATCGATACGCAGCCGACCGGCGGCAAGTTCGACGGCTGCTTCGGCGTGCTGGCCGGGCTGGAAGTCATGCGCACGCTCAATGACTATGGCGTGACCACCGAAGCGCCGCTCGAACTGGCCATCTGGACCAATGAGGAAGGCACGCGCTTCGTGCCGGTGATGATGGGCTCGGGCGTGTTCGCCGGGATTTTCCCGCTGCAGACCGCGCTGGACGCCACCGATACCGAAGGCAAGCGCGTGGCGGACGAACTGCAGGCGATCGGCTACGCCGGTCCTGACGAGGTGGGCGGGCGGCCGGTGGGGGCGTATTTCGAGGCGCATATCGAACAGGGCCCGGTGCTGGAAGCGGCGGACAACGTAATCGGCGTGGTCACGGGATCGCTGGGGCTGCGCTGGTACGACGTGACCGTAACCGGCATGGAAGCGCACGCCGGCCCCACGCCGATGCCGCTGCGCCGCGACGCGCTCTATGGCGCCACCCACGTGATGCAGGAAGTGGTTCGCATCGCGCATGACTTCGCGCCGCACGGCCGCGGTACGGTGGGCGTGGTCGATCTCCACCCCGGCTCGCGCAACGTGATCCCCGGCGCGGTCAAATTCACGGTCGACCTGCGCCATGAAGACGCCGGCAAGCTGGCCGAGATGGACGCCCGCTTCCGCGCCGCATGCGAGGCGCTGGCGCAGGGCCAGACCACTGGTGCCACGTTCGACGTGAAGGTCGAAGACGTGCAGTACTTCCCGCCGACGCCGTTCGCGCCGGAACTGGTCGACCATGTGCGCCGCGAGGCCGTGGCGCGCGGCTACAGCCAGCAGAACATCGTCACCGGTGCTGGTCATGATGCGGTGTACATGGCCAGCGTCACCCCGACCGCGATGATCTTCGTGCCCTGCAAGGACGGCATCAGCCACAACGAAGTGGAAGATGCCCGGCCCGAGCACCTGGAAGCCGGCGCCAACGTGCTGCTCGGGGCAATGGTCGCGCAGGCGGGCGCATGACCGCCGCGGCGCGGGGCAGCCCCGACTGGTGGCGTGGCGGGCTGCTGTTCCTGTGCGTGGTGACGCTGTTCGCTACCGTGGACGCAACCGCCAAGCACCTGGTCGGCCGCTATCCCGCGCCGTTTCTCAACGCCGTGCGCTACGGTGCCACGCTGGCGGTAGCAGTGGCCATGCTCGCTATGTCCGGCCAACTGCGCGGACAGATCCGCTTCTGGCGCACCCCGCACCGCGGCCTGCTGGTGCTGCGTGGGCTGATGCTCGCGGTGGTCGGCACCTGCTTCATGACCGCGCTGCTGTGGATGCCGCTGGCCGAAGCCACCGCCATCTATTTCATGGCGCCGCTGATGGTGGTGGGCCTGTCGCCGTGGATGCTGGGCGAGAAGGTCGGCCCGCGCCAGTGGCTGGCGGTAGGCGCAGGCTTCTGCGGGATGCTGCTGATCGTACGCCCCGGCGGCGCGGTGTCGTGGCTTGGCACCGTGCTGATGCTGGCCGCCACGCTGGCCTACGCCATGCTGCAACTGCTGACCCGGCGCATGGCGGGGCAGGTCGATGCGCGCGTGCAGTACGGTTTTGCCGCGCTGATCTGCATGGTCGCCACCGGCGTGCCGGCGCCGTTCTTCCCGCCGCCGGCGTGGCCTGACCTGGCCGACTGGCTTGCGATCCTGGCCATGGGGCTGATGAGCGCGGCGGCGCAGGTGCTGCTGATCCTGGCGCTGCAGCGCGCCCCGGCATCGCGGCTGGCGCCGCTGAACTATTTCCACCTGCTGCTGGCGCTGGTCTACAGCGCGCTGTGGTTCGGCCGTTGGCCCGACGCGCTGGCGCTGGCCGGCATCGCCCTGATCGTGGTCGCTGGCCTGACGCAGACGCTGCCGTCGCCCGCAGCCCTGTCAACCAAACGAGGAACCCCATGAGCGAAACACGCGACCAGTCTTACTGGCAGGCCCGGGCAGCCGCACTGCGCCCGCAAAGCCGTGCCTGCATCGGCGGCGCATGGACCGATGCCGCCGACGGTGCCACCTTCGACACCATCAACCCCGCCACCGGCGCGGTGCTGGCCAAGGTGGCGGCATGCGGCGCGGCCGACGTCGACCGTGCCGTCGCGGCGGCGCGCCAGGCCTTCGAACAAGGCGTCTGGTCCGGACTGTCACCGCGCGAGCGCAAGGCCGTGCTGCTGCGGCTGGCCGCGCTGATCGAAACCCACCACGAGGAACTGGCCCTGCTGGAAACGCTGGACATGGGCAAGCCCATCGGCGATACGCTGGCCTACGACATTCCGGAAGCGGCGCGCACCTTCGCGTGGTACGCCGAAGCCATCGACAAGATTTACGATGAGATCGCCCCCACCGGCGGCAACGTGCTCGCCACCATCACGCGCGAGCCGCTCGGCGTGGTGGCGGCCGTGGTGCCGTGGAACTATCCGTTGCTGATGGGGAGCTGGAAGGTCGCGCCTGCGCTGGCTGCGGGTAACAGCGTCATCCTCAAGCCTGCCGAACAGTCGCCACTTACCGCGCTGCGGCTCGCCGAGCTGGCCGCGGAAGCTGGCATTCCCCCCGGTGTCTTCAACGTCGTGCCCGGACTGGGCGCACAGGCCGGGCAGGCGCTCGGCCTGCATCCGGACGTGGATTGCATCGCCTTCACCGGCTCCACGGCCACCGGCAAGCGCTTCATGGAATATTCCGGCCAGTCCAACCTGAAGCGTGTCTGGCTCGAATGCGGCGGCAAGTCGCCGCACATTGTGTTTGACGACTGCCCCGACCTCGACCGTGCCACGCAGGCGGCCGCCATCGGCATCTTCAACAACCAGGGTGAAATCTGCATTGCCGGCTCGCGGCTCTATGTCCAGCGCGCCATCTATGAGCCGTTCATGGAGAAGCTGGAGGCGTATGCCCGAGCAATGCAGCCAGGCGATCCACTCGACCCGGCATCCTCCATGGGTGCCATCGTCGATGCGCGCCAACTCGACCGCGTGATGTCCTACGTGGACGGCGGCCAACGCGAAGGTGCGCGGCTGCGCCTGGGCGGCGAACGCGTCCGCACGGACACCGGCGGCTACTTCCTGCAGCCCACCATCTTCGAATGCCCGAGCCAGTCGCTCAGCATCGTGCGCGAAGAGATCTTCGGGCCGGTGCTGGCAGTGACTGTGTTCGATACCGAGGATGAAGTCGTGCGCATGGCCAACGATTCGCCTTATGGGCTGGGCTCAGGGCTGTGGACCGCCAACCTGTCGCGCGCGCACCGCGTGTCGCGGCGGTTGCGGGCTGGGCTGGTGTGGGTCAACTGCTATATGGATGGGGATATCACTGTGCCGTTCGGCGGGGTCAAGCAATCCGGGTCGGGGCGGGACAAGTCGCTGCATGCGCTGGACAAGTACACCGATTTGAAGACTACGTGGATCAATCTGGGGTAAGCCTAGCTCAGATTTGGTTTGTGCTTCGTCGTGCGCACATTTGGCAGACACTGTCTGGCAAATCTTGTGGACGAGTTGGGAGCGCAGCCTTGATGAGCATATCCCTGGCACGAAGCTGGCGTTGGCGGATGCCGAAGCGCCGCCAACGCATGGGCTGCTACGCGGCGACAGGATCCGCGTCCATCAACGCGGTGAGCTTCGCCTGCACCATGCCTAGGAGGCACAGCGCACTGAAGCACTCCTCTGAACGTACGCTCAACTGTTCCAAAAGCGCGAGCACGCCTTCAATGCCGGCTCGGATTTGATGCAGGGAAACACTGGTTTCGACTGGTTCGATCGTCATGGATGACACCTCACTAAGTGGTTGCGCCACCCAAGTCAGTGAGGGCGGCGGGTCAAAAGCGAGGGTGGAAATACCGGAAGAACGCGAAAAACCGGCCCAGCCTTGCGGCTGCCCCGCTCGACCCGCCATGGAACCAATCGGTCCGTGCGAGTACACAGACGTTGCCCATTGGTGCGGCAACGTCTGTTCGCGTCAATTGCTCGGGTTTCCACGCCCGGTCACCGGCAATCCGATGACGCAACCAGTATTTCGTGGATGCGCCACGAAGGCGATAAGAGATGTCGCATTCCCATTGGGAAAGCGAAGCTTGCAGGAACGCGGCTCGCTAGGAAATCGCTGAGTCCTGAAACCGGTGCAGGCGATGGAGAAGGGCAGAAAGGCGATACTTGGCGCAGCAGGCGTGCTGGGATCACGCCGGCCAGCACCTCAGAAATCGCTCAAGATAAGGCAGGGCCGCTTAGCCGAGCGCCAGCGTCACCGCAGCCTGCGCATGCAGCGCCGTGGTATCGAACACCGGCAGCGCCACATCATCCTGCCCGAGCAGCAGCGTGATTTCCGTGCAGCCGAGGATAACGCCTTCGGCGCCCTGCGCCGCGAGCGCGGCGACGATGCGTTGGTATTCGGCCCTCGCAGCATCACGCACGATGCCGTGGCATAACTCTTCATAGATGACATCGTGCACCCGTTCGCGGTCCGCCTGCTCCGGCACTACCACGTCGATGCCATGCAACTCGCGCATCCGCCCGCGGTAGAAATCCTGCTCCATGGTGAAGCGGGTTCCGAGCAACCCGACGCGCCGGATGCCGCCCTGACGCAATGCTTGCGCCGTGGGATCAACGATATGGATAAAGGGCACGCTGAGCACGGATTCGATCGCCGGCGCCACGCGATGCATGGTGTTGGTACACAACAGCACGAAGTCCGCGCCACCGGCCTCGACCTGCCGCGCGGCCTGCTGCATGAGCCGGCCAAGCTCGTCCCATTGCTCCGCGTGCTGCAGTGCCTTGATTTCCTCGAAGCAGACGGTGGCCATGAGGCTGCGGCCATTGTTGTGCCCGCCCAGCCGCGCCTTCATGTCCTGGTTGATGAGCCGGTAGTACTCGGCGGATGACTCCCAGCTCATGCCGCCGATCAGTCCGATGGTCTTCATGCTTGGATTCCTGTGGTCGTAGCGTCTACCCCATTGAGGAATCTAACGATGCAGGGGCATGGTTGCCATGGACAGTTCTCTCAGTTCCGACCTTGCCAGTACTGGTGGTGGGCTGATGGGTGACTTATGGTGCATTTATTGGAAATTATTGGATTCCAATAATTATCGCCATCGAATAATTCTGGCTAATTTGCATCACCTGAGGCGATGCTGTGTTCTCCAACCTTCGCCACGAAGTCGTCGCTTTCCGGCAGTCCCAATGAGAACCTGACCGGAAAATTCACGGCAATCCCGGCCTCGGTCGGAACCCGCCTTACCACCCCTCGCGCCCGTATGTGCGCATCCTCAAACAATTCCCCCGCCCCCAGCACCGGCGAGAACGGTATATCCAGCGGTCCGAAGAAAGCCTCCCAATCGTCAAGGTCGCGCGTCCGGAACACCGCCGCAAGCAGGTCATTGACCGCCAGCTTGTGCCCATAGCGCCCGGCCCGCGTGGCATATCGCGGATCGCGCAGCGCAGGAAATTCCTCCCCAAGCGCCTCGCCCAGGTTGACCCAGAACTTGTTCTCCAGAATCCCCATCGCCAGATGCCTGCCGTCGCGCGTCTCGAACAGGTCGTTCTCCGGCATCACAGTCGGCGATTCCTGCGGCGCCGCCTCATGGCCGCGCGCTGCCCAGGCGCCGTGGGCGGTCCATGACAGGATGGCGTCGTGGATCGATACGTCCAGATGCTGCCCGCGTCCGTGCTGCCGCGCGCTGATGATGGCCACGGCCAGCGACAGCGCGGCATAACCTGACGCGGCATAGTCCGACACGCGCACGCGCGGGCGCGAGACCTTGTCGTGCACCTGCACCGGCGTCGCCCAGTAGCCGGCCAGCGCCAGGTAGTTGAGGTCATGCCCCGCGTGGCTGGCGTACGGTCCGGTCTGGCCGAAGCCCGACACCGAGCACAGCACGATGGCCGGATTGACGGCGGCCAATGCCGCATAGTCGAGTCCCAGCCGCTTCATGACGCCGGGGCGGAAGCCTTCCACCACGGCGTCGGCATTGCGCGCCAGTTCGAGGAAGGCCTCGCGGCCGGCGTCGGTTTTCAGGTCCAGCGCGATGGACTTCTTGCCGCGATTGAACTGCGCATAAGCCGCAGGACCGAGCTGGCGGATGGAGTCGCCGCTGCCGGGCTGCTCCACCTTGATCACATCGGCCCCGAGTTGCCGCAGCAGGCTGCAGGCATGCGGGCCGGGCAGCAGCTGGCTGGCGTCGATGATGGTGACGTCCTTCAGGCAGGACCATTCTGGTTTCATTTGCAATCCCGGTTTGAAAGCAGGGCGCTCAGCCCAGGTCGCCGACCATGCCGATCGACTTCATCAGCTCGCCATAGCGCGAGTTGTCCGCGGCCACGACCGTGCCGAACTGGGCCGGGGTTGCGCTGCGGCGCAGTTCGCCCGCGTTGGCCTTGAGCTGCGCGTCGAACACGCCGGCATTCTGCAGCGCGGCGACGGCGGCATGGAGCTTCTGGGTTAGCTCGGCCGGGAAGTTGGCTGGTGCAAACAGCCCGCTCCAGTTGTCGATGACAAAGCCGGGCGGCAGCGCTTCGGCCATGGTCGGCACGTCCGGGAAGAACGGCGAGCGCGCGGCGGCGGTGACGGCCAGCACGCGCACCTGCTGGTTGCGCACATACTGGGTCGCCGTGCCAAGCACCGGCATGCCGAACTGGGTCTGCCCGGTCAGCATGGCGGTGATGATTTCCGGCGCGCCCTTGTACGGGATGTGCACTGCGTCGCAGCCGGCTTGGTGGAGCATGGTTTCCACCGCCAGATGCGCGATGCTGCCCTTGCCGCCGGAGCCATAGTTGAACTTGCCCGGCGCTTTCTTCATGGCGGCGACCAGCTCGGCCGCGGTCTTGTACGGCGACGATGTGGGCACGACGAGCGCGGTCGGCCCGCCGGAAAGCGCGGTGATCGGCGTGAAATCGCGCGCCGGGTCGTACGGCATCTTGCGGTACATATGCACGTTGATCACGTGCGTGTTGGCGAGGATGCCCAGCGTGTAGCCGTCGGGCACGGCACGCCGCAGCGCGGTGGCGCCGATGATGCCGCCGGCGCCGGGCATGTTCTCGACCACCAGCGGCTGGCCGAGCTTCTGGCCAAGCTCCGCCGACAGCGTGCGGGCAGTATTGTCCGGCGTGCTGCCGGCGATGAACGGGACGATCAGCCGGATCGGCCGGTTGGGATAGTTGGCAGGGGCCGCGGCGCGGGCGGGCAGAAAGACGCTTCCCAGTGCGGCGGCGCCAGCGGTGGCGAGCCATTCTCGGCGGTTCATGCTAGGTCTCCGTGGTCTTGTTGTAGTGTCCTGATGCCGGCGGCGACCGTGCCGCCGGCACGGTCATGCCTGTTGCTGTTTCGGCGGCTGCGCCTGCTGCTGCAGCGGCTCCAGTATCGCGCGCGCGACGGTGTTGCGCTGGATCTCGCTCGTGCCGGTGAAGATGCGGAACATGCGCAGCTTGCGGAAGGTCTGCTCGACCGGATGCCCGCGCGTGACGCCCACGTTGCCGTGGATCTGTACCGCCTTGTCGGCCACTTCGAAACAGCGTTCCGAGACAAAGAGCTTGCACGCCGCGGCTTTCATGCGCAGATCGGCGCCGGCGTCTGCCAGTGCCGCGGTGTGCGCGATCATGCTTTCGCAGGCCCACAGCGCCGCGGCCATATCGGCGAGCATGTGCTGGATTGCCTGGAAGCGCGCGATCGGGCCGCCGAACTGGCGCCGCTTGCCGGCGTATTCCACCGACGACTCATAGGCTCGCATGGCCAGCCCCAGCATCGACGGGCAGTGCAGCAAGCGGTTCACGTTGATGCGCGACATGCCGAGCTTGAAGCCGTTGCCCTCGCCGCCAAAGATATTGG
Organism: Cupriavidus sp. L7L; assembly: GCF_004353535.1. Classification (NCBI taxonomy): domain Bacteria; kingdom Pseudomonadati; phylum Pseudomonadota; class Betaproteobacteria; order Burkholderiales; family Burkholderiaceae; genus Cupriavidus; species Cupriavidus sp. L7L. The sequence goes on along the minus strand of NZ_SMNY01000017.1, from coordinate 86,694 downwards.
CGCGCGGCACGCGCACGTTGTCGAAGCGGATATCGCCGTCGATATGCTGGCCCGACATCGGCACGTACTCGTTGGTCACGGTCACGCCCGGCAGGTTCAGGTCGACCAGGACCGCGCTGATCGCCGGCGGCGTCGTGGTGGCATCCGTCACGCACATGACGATGGCGAAGTCCGCGAACGGCGCGCCGCTGATGTAGTGCTTGCCGCCGTTGATCACCAGCTCGTCGCCGTCGGCGGCCGCGGTGGTCTTGATGCTTTGCGCGTCGGAGCCGGAATGCGTTTCCGTCAGCGCGAAGCAGGTCGACTTCTCTCCGCGGATGACCGGCTCGAAGTACTGCTTCAGCTGCGCCGGCGTGGCGTACTTGAGCATGTTGCCCACGCGCGGCGGGCCGCCCAGGTCGCCCAGCACATGCGCGGCCAGCGTCGAGCCGCTGGCGGCAAGATCGGCCTTGAGCGCGCATTGCTCCTGGATATTCAGCCCTTTGCCGCCGAGCGATTCCGGCAGGCAGGCGGCATAGAAACCCAGTTCGTACGAGCGGCGCCAGACCTTGCGCAGCACTTCGCGCGGCCACGGGTCTTCGGAGCCGAGCCCCAGCTCGTGCTCCAGCGGGCGCAGTTCCTCGTCGATAAAGCGGCGGATGCCGGCGCGGGTTTCCACCAGCACGGGGTTGGTCAGGTGATCGAACATGGCGGGTCCTCTGCTAGTCAGTTGACGCGGCGCGCCACGCCTTGCCAGTAGCGTTCGCGCACGATCTTGCGGGCCAGCTTGCCGCTGGCGTTCTTGGGCAGTTCGGCGACAAAGTCGACCGAACGCGGCGATTTGTAGTCGGCGATGCGCTCGCGGCAGTGCGCGATCAGCTGCTGCGCGCTGGCCTCGCGGCCCGGGCGCAGCGTGACTACGGCCTTGACGCTCTCGCCCCAGGTGTCGTCGGGCACGCTGATGACGCAGGCTTCAAGCACGTCGGGGTGCTGGTACAGCGTGGCTTCGACCTCGGTCGGGTACACATTGAAGCCGCCGGAGATGATCATGTCCTTCTTGCGGTCGACCAGGTACAGGTAGCCGGCGTCGTCCACGCGTGCCATGTCGCCGGTGTGCAGCCAGCCGTCGACGATGGTCTCGGCGGTCAGCGCGGGCTCGCCCCAGTAGCCCTGGAACACGTCTTCGCCGCGGATCACCAGTTCGCCGATCTCGCCGGCCGCGACCTCGCGGCCATGTTCGTCGACCACGCGTACTTCGGTCTCGCCCAGCGCGCGGCCACACGAGGCCAGACGCTCGGGGTGGTTCGCGATCGCGTCGGCGTGGTCGGCGGTCGACAGGCGCGTGACGCCGGAGGTCGATTCGCTGGCGCCATAGCCTTGCGACAGGACCGGTCCAATGCGCTCCCACGCCTCGCGGATACGCGCCGGCGCCATGGGCGCGGCGCCGTAGGCCAGCGTCTTCAGGCTGGACAGGTCGGCCTGCGCCAGCGAGGGCTCGGCCATCAGCATGTTGATCATCGCCGGCACCATGAACACGTGCGTGATGCGCAGCCGCGCCACTTCTGCCAGGAAGTGCGCGGGCTCGAACTTGTCGAACAGCACCAGCGTCGCGCCCAGGTACAGGTAGGGCTGCATCAGCATGCCGGAGGCGTGCGTGACCGGGCCGATCAGCGCCAGCCGGTCGCCGGGGCGAGCGGGGCGGTCCATGCCGGCCACCATCTTGCGTAGCGCCGCCATGCGGTTGCCGTAGGTCTGCATCGCCGCCTTGATTTTGCCGGTGGAGCCGGACGAGAAGTGCAGCACCGCGAGATCGCTGGCAGCGGGCGCGATGTCCGGCGGCGTGGTGCCGGCGTTGGCCAGCAGTGATTCGTAGCCGACATAGCCTGCTGGTGCTTCACCGATGGCGATAAACGTTTCCACGCTGCCAAAACCCGGCGTGGCGCGCGAGTAGCCGGTGTAGCCGGGGCCGGCGATCAGCACGCGCGGCGTGCAGTTTTCGACCACATCACTGGCTTCCGTGGCGGTAAAGCGCGGATTCAGCGCCGCCTTGACCAGGCCGGCTTTGTACAGCGCGCACTCCAGTTCCACCAGCTCGGGCCGGTTGCGCGCCTGCACCGCGACGCGGTCGCCGCGCTGCAGCCCGAGCGCCAGCAGCGCGTTGGCCAGGCGGCTGGAGCGCTCTTCCAGCTGGCGGTAGGTCACCACCTGATCCTGGTAGAGGATGGCGGGCTGGTCGCCCCAATAGCGCGCGGCGCGGCGCAGGAAGTACGCGAAACTCATGCTGTCTCCGTGATGCGAATGGTGTTGTGCTACGGCTCTGCGCCTAAGTCTGTAAGATGACGCCCATCACCACAATGCGGCGCTGGATATAAAGCCATAACCATCAGGAATGTGAGGCAATGGAGACGCGGGACCTGGAATACATCCTCGCCGTGGCCACGCACGGCGGCATCGGCAGGGCGGCGGAGGCCCTCGGGATCAGCCAGCCGGCCCTGACCAAGGCGGTGCAGCGGGTGGAGGCGCAGGCCGGGCTGCCACTGTTCGAGCGGACCGCCAACGGCATGACCGCCACTTACGCCGGCGCGCGTTTCCTGGAGCGGGCGCAGCGCATCCGGCTGGAATACGAGGACGGCATCAAGGAAATGCTCGGCATCCGCACCGGCGAGCAGGGCGTGCTGCGGGTGGGCTATTCGCCGTCGATTCCGGGCGGCGTGATCCTGGGCGCGTGCCAGCAGCTGATGCGCGAGCGCCCGGTCGCGCGGCTGCGCTTGCGGCGCCGACTGGCGCGGGACGTGCTGGACCTGCTGGCCGCGGGCGAGCTCGATCTCGCGGTGGCGCCGGTGCAGGCGTCAACGGACTTTGCGGTGGAGCCGCTGTTCGACGACCGGCTGGTAGTGGTAGCGGACCAGGGCCACGCGTTGTTGCGCCGGCGCAAGCTGCGGCTGGCGGACCTGGCCGACCAGGAATGGCTGCTGCCGGAGGGGCATATCACGCTGCGGCAGCAGGTCGACGCCGCCTTCCGCCAGCGCGGCCTGCCGGCGCCGCAGCCGCGTGTCGAGATCGATTTCGGCAGCCCCTCGCTGTTCGCGCTGATGCAGGGCACGCAGATGCTGAGCATCGCCAATGCCGGCGGGGATGCCATGCAGCACGGCCTGCGCGCGCTGCCGCTGGAAGTCGAAGAGCTGGACCTGCGCCGGCAAATCGGCGTGCTGACCCGCGCCGGCGCGTACCTGTCGCCGCTGGCGCAGCGCCTGACGACGCTGCTGCGCGAGCACAGCTGCTGAGCGCCCTGAAGGTTATTGCAGCGGAATCTTGGCCACCGTCGCCAGCCGCTTCCAGCGCACGATCTCGTCCTTCTGGTACTGCAGCATTTCCGCCGGCGACGACAGGATCAGCCTGGTCGACTGGCGCGTGTAGTACTCGCGCACGTCGGGCGCGTTGCCGGCCTGCGTGAACAGGTCCTGCAGGCGCTTCACCACCGCCGGCGGGGTTTTGGCGGAAATCGCGGCGGCCACCCAGTTGTAGGCCAAAAAATCCGGCAGGCCGGCCTCGACGATCGACGGCACGTCCGGCAACAGCGGCGAGCGCTGCGGCGCGGTATAGGCCAGCGCCCGGATCTTGCCGCCGCGCACCAGTTCGATCGCGCCGGTGGCATCGACCACGGCAAAGTCCACGTTGGCCGCCATCACGCCGTTGATCGCATCGCCAGCGCCCTTGTACGGCACCGGCGTGGTCTTGATCCTGGCCAGCTCGTTGAGCCATTCGCTGTACAGCGTGTACGAGATCGAGCCCGTGCCGTAGTTGAGCGCGCCGGGCCGCTTGCGCGCGTCTTCCAGCAGTTCCGCCAGCGTGCGGTAGGGGGAACCGGCCGGCACGATGACCACGCACGGCCCGCGCGACAGCAGCGTGATCGGCGCGAAATCCGTCAGCGGGTCATACGGCAGCTTGCGGAACGTGGCGGCATTGGTCGACAGCGTGGAATTGCTGCCGATGAACACCGTGTAGCCGTCCGCCGGCGCGTTCAGCGCGGTCTGCACGCCGATAAAGCCGTTGCCGCCGGGCTTGTTCTCGACCACCACGCCCTGTCCGGTCAGCTCGCCGATCTTCCTGGCGAACATGCGCGCGGTGGTGTCGGTGCCGCTGCCCGCCGGGAACGGCACGATAAAGCGCATCGGGCGCGAGGGAAAGGCATCGTCGGCAGCAAACGCCGGCAGCGGTGCGATGCCTGCCAGCGCTGCGGCGACGAGGCCCAGGAAGCGGCGGCGCGAACGGTAAGGCTGTTGCATGGTGTCTCCTTTCGGTCGAAAAAGCCCGGCGTGTTCCCGCCGGTGCAAAGTGGTCAGTAGATCAGCGGCGCAGGCCGAGCAGGTCGCGCGCGATCACCCAGCGGTGCACTTCGCTGGGCCCTTCGTAGATCCGCATCAGCCGGGTCTCGTTGGCCATCTGCTGCAGCGGCAGCTCCTTGGTCATGCCCATCGCGCCAAAGGTCTGCATCGCCTGGTCGATCACTTCCCACGCCATTTCGGTGGCGAAGACCTTGATCATCGAGACCTGCGTGCGCGCCTCTTCGCCGGCGTCGATGCGGCTGGCGGCTTCGTAGGTCATCAGGCGGCAGGCGTGGATGCGCGTGGCGGCCTCCGCCACCCACCACTGGATCGCCTGGCGCTGTGCCAGCGGCGCGCCGAACGTCTGCCGCTGCGGCGCGTATTCGCAGATCATGTCGAGGGCGCGCTGCGCCCGGCCGATGCACCATGCGGCCATCTGCACGCGGCGCGTGGACAGGCGTGCCTGCATCGGCGCAAAGCCCTGGCCTTCGGTGCCAAGCAGCTGCGTGGCGGGGACGCGGCAGTCTTCCAGAACGACTTCATAGGTGGAATGGCCGCCGATCATCGGGATGCGGCGCTCCACGCGCAGGCCGGGCGTGCCGCGCTCGACGATGAAGGCCGAAATGCCGCCGCGCGCGCCCGAGGCCTTGTCGGTCACGGCCATCACGATGGTCCAGTCGGCGCGCGCCGCGCGGCTGATCCAGATCTTGCGGCCGTTCAGCACCCAGTGGTCGCCGTCGCGTTCGGCGCGTGTGGTCATCATGGCCGGGTCGCCGCCGGCGCCGGGCTCGGAAATGGCGATGGCCGATACCGTTTCGCCGCGCGCATACGGGTCCAGGTAGCGCTCGCGCTGGGCGTCGTTCGCGGTCAGCATCAGCATGCGCAGGTTGGGCGAATCCGGCGGCAGGTCATAGGGCGTGATGGTCTTGCCGAGTTCCTCGTTGACGCCGACCATCGCTACCACGGGCAGGTCGGCGCCGCCCATCTCGGCGGGCGCGTCCAGTCCCCACAGGCCCAGCTCGCGCGACAGGCCATCGAGCCGCGCCTGTTCTTCCGGCAGCAGAGCGTGCTGCCCGCCCCCGGCCTCGCGGGCCAGCACCGCCGGCTCCAGCGGGATTAGCTGCTCGCGCACAAAGCGCGCGACCAGGTCCTTGAGCATGCGGTGTTCTTCGTCGAGCTGGAAATTCATGCGTGTCTCCTTGTTATTCCCGAGCGCCGGCGGGTGTGCCGGCATGCGCGGCGGGCAGGGTGATGCCGGCTTCCTGCAAGACCTCGGCGGTGTGTTCGCCCAGTGCCGGCGCATGCCGGCGCAACGACAGCGGCGTGGCCGAGAAGCGCGCGGCCGGGCGCACTTCGCGCAACGCGCCTTCGGTTGGGTGCTGCGTGGCCTGGAACAGGCCCACGGCTTGCAGGTGCGGATGGTCGACCAGCGCATCGAGCCCGTAGATCGGCGTGGCGGGGATGTCGAGCGACTCGAACAGCGCCATCCATTCGTCGGTGCTGCGCTCGGGCGTCAGTTCGGCCAGGTGGCCGTACAGCGCGCGGATATTGGCATTGCGCTGCGCGCGGTCGCCGACTTCGTAGCGGTCGGCAAGATCGTCGCGGCCGACCGCACGGAAGAAGGCTTGCCAGTGGCGTTCGGTATAGGGCAGCGCGCAGATCCAGCCGTCGCGCGTCGGCGCGGGGCGGCGGCCGCCTTGCAGCAGCCGCGCATAGCCCGCGCCGGCGGGAGCGGGCTCGAAGGTCAGGCCGCCCAGGTGCTCGGTCATCACGAAGGCGGCCATGGTCTCCAGCATCGGCACTTCGACCGACTGGCCCACGCCATGGCGCTCGCGGTGCAGCAGCGCGGCCAGCACGGCATTGGCCAGCGCCAGCCCGGTGGTCTTGTCGGCGATCAGGCTGGGCACGTATTCCGGACGCTCGCCATTGCCCGCGCCCAGCGCCACGAGTCCGCAGCCGGCCTGGATGATGTCGTCGAAGGCGGGCTTGTCGCGGTGCGGGCCGTCCTGGCCGAAGCCGGTTGCGACGCAGTACACGATGCGCGGGTTGATGCGGGCGACTGCCTCGTAGCCAAAGCCCAGCCGCTCGATCGCCGCCACGCGCATGTTGTGCACCAGCACGTCGGCACCGGCGATCAGCGCGCGCAGCGCTTCGGCTCCCTCGGGGGTCTTCAGGTCGAGCACGACCGAGCGCTTGTTGCGGTTCAGCGCCAGGTAGATCGAGCTCATGCCGGCGTGCTGCGACACGCCGTTGGCGCGCATCAGGTCGCCTTCCGGCCCTTCGATCTTGATCACGTCGGCGCCAAAGTCGGCCAGCACCTGCGTGGCCAGCGGACCGAGCACGACCGCGGTCAGGTCCAGCACGCGGATGCCGTCGAGCGGGCCGGCGGGCGTGGCAGGGGTGTGTTGTCCAGGCACGGTTGGCTCCTTAGCGGCGGTGGAACACCGGCGTGCGGCGCTCGGCCATCGCGGCCACGCCTTCGCGGAAATCCTCGCTGCGGAACTGCCCGCGCTGGACGGCCAGTTCGCGCTGGTTGACCTCGGCGATGCGGTCGGCCAGGCCCTCGCGCAGCGTGGCGCGCGTGGTTTCCACAGCCAGCGGCGCCGAGGCGGCGATTTCCTGCGCCAGCGCCATGGCGCGGTCGTTGACTTCGGCCTTGGCCACCAGTTCGTCGGCCAGGCCGATGGCGACGGCGTCGGTGCCGGAGATGCGGCGGCCGGTGTAGAACAGCAGCGCGGCCTGCTGCTCGCCGACCAGCCGCGGCAGCGTCACGCTGAGGCCGAAGCCGGGATGGAAGCCCAGCCGGTTGAAGTTGGCGCTGAAGCGTGCCTCGGCGCAAGTTACGCGGAAGTCGGCCACCAGTGCCAGGCCCAGGCCGGCGCCGACGGCAGCGCCTTCCACCGCGGCGACGATGGGCTTGCGGTTGCGGTAGAGCTTCATCGCTTGTACATAGAAGCCGGCCGGGTCGTTGGCGATCTCGCCCTGGCCGGCGCCGCTGAAGTCGGCGCCCGCGCAGAAGGCGCTGACGCCGGAGGCCAGCACGATGGCGCGGCAACTGGCGTCGTCGTCCAGTGCCAGCAGCGTGTCCGCGAGCCGGCGCATCACGTCGGCATCGACAAAATTGTGCGGCGGACGGGACAGAACGATGCGGGCGACGTGGCCGTCGCGGCTGAGCTGGATATCGGCGGCGGATGACATGCGGGGCGCTCCTCTGTGTTGTGGGCCGGTGCAAGAGCCGGCGGAGCCCACAGTATTCGCGCTGCGGCGCGTCGCCGCTATACTCGGATTTCGCTTACTGAAATTATGCGGAGATGGCCCGGACAGCACCCGAAGCCCCCGAAGCGGTGTCGACGCGCCGCGTGACCCACCAGACCGGCCGCTTTACCCGCGATACCGCCGGCAGCCAGTCACTGGAACGGGGGCTGGTGCTGCTGCGCGCTTTCCGCGTCGGGACCACCAGCCTGACCAATGCGGAACTGGCGGCGCGCACCGGCCTGCCGCGGCCGACCGTCAGCCGGCTGACGCGCTCGCTGGTGGACGCCAGCTTCCTGCGCTACGACGTCAACGAACGCGCCTACCGGCTCGCGCCGGTGGTGCTGAGCCTGGCCGATGCCTTCCGCCATGCGAACCGCGCCGCGGAAATCGCGCTGCCGCTGATGCGCAAGGTGGCCGAGGCCGACAAGGTCAACGTGGGACTGGCGGTGGGCGACAAGCTCGACATGGTGTACCTGGCCTCGATCCGGCATAGCCTGGACAGCGTTTCGCGCACGCGGCGCGTGGTGCCGGGCACGCGCGTGCCGATGGAGCTGACATCGATCGGGCTGGCATGGCTGGGGGCACAGCCGGACGGCGTGCGCGAGGACATGCTTGAAGGCATCGCGGCGCGGCAGGGCGAGGCCTGGCCGGCCATGCGGGCGCGCGTGCTGCGGGCGATCGGGCAGTCGCAGCAACGCGGCTTTTGCACCGCCGCCTACCAGCAGGGGCATTTGCTGGCGGTGGGCGCGGCGTTCCGCGGCCCCGACCAGCAGCTCTATGGCCTGAACATCAGCTTCCCGTATTCAGCCAGCGAGCGCAGGCGCGACAACGCCCGCTATGCGGCAAAGCTGGCGCGGCTGATGGACGATATCCAGTCCGCGTGGCAGCGCGCCGGCGGCGGCTAGCGCCGGCTCAGTACACCGGCGCCATGCCGGCGGGCCGGTTCTTGAAACGGCGGTGGACCCAGTAGTACTGCTCGGGCATGGTCGCGATCTGCTTTTCCAGGAAGGCATTCATGCGGCGCGAATCCTCCTCCACGGAGCCGGACGGAAAGCCCTCCAGCGGGTCGAACACGCGCAGGCGATAGCCGCGGTAGTCGGGCAGCACTTCGGTAGTGAACGGGACCACGCGCGCGCCCGTCATGCTGGCCAGCCGCGAGGCCGACGTCAGCGTGCAGGCCGGCACGCCAAAGAACGGTACGAACACCGAATCGGTCAGGCCGAAGTCCATGTCAGCCGCCAGCATCACCGGGCAGCCGGCACGCAGCGTGCGCACCACCTGCTTGCCGCTGCCGCTGCGCGGAATCATCTCGGCGCCAAAGCGCCCGCGCTGCGCGCGCGCGATCTCCTCCAGCATCGGGCTCGACATCCTGGTGTACAGCGATGCGACCGGGTGGCGGATCGAATAGAACATGCAGCCGGCTTCGATGCCGACGAAGTGGAAACCCAGGAAGATGGTCGGTTGCCCGGTGCAGGTGGCCAGGTCGATGCGGCTGTCCAGTTCGATCAGCTTGTCCAGCTGCTGCGCATCGCCGAACCATTGCACGCCGCGCTCCAGGTAGCTGCGCATGACATGGCCGAAATGACGCCGTGCCAGCCGATGCCGGGCGGCTTCATCCATGTCCGGGAAACACAGCGCCAGGTTGGTCAGCACGATCCGGCGCCGGCGGCTGGGGATCTGGTACAGCAGCTTGCCGATGCCGTCTCCCAGGCGCGCGGTCACGCCGTAAGGCAGCGCGGCAAAGAATTTGAAGACAGCGACGACAAGTGCGGCCCGGAGCCGATGGGTCATGAGGATCCTGTGGAGCGATGGCGGCAGCGCGGCGTTCCGGCGCGCGGCTGCACAGCGATGATTGGGCGCCACGGCAGGTGGCGGACGAGGGCGGGCGGGGCGCGCGCGGTCGGCAAGAGCGAATGGCTGGCGGCCCGGCACGTCGATTGGGCAACGCCTGGCGCGCACGGTGTGCGCGCCGGAAACGTCGGAACGGGGACAAAGGCGCACAGTTGCGCTGGCCCGGTGCGAAGGGCGCACTGTAGCACGTTGCGCCAAGCTGGCTTGTACCGAGGTGTTACAACGTCGACAAAGTGTCCGCCACGCACCGGTGGCGGGGCATAGTCTTGGCGGCTGCGTTGTCGCACCGCTGAAGCGCTGCGCCCTCAGTGCTTCAGTTCGCCCAGGTAGTAGTTGATTTCAGCCAGCAGGGTGTCGTGGAATTCCGCCGGCAGGCCCCGGTCGTCGGTCAGCGCCAGCAACTGGTCGACGCGCACGCGGAAGCGCCGTTCCACCCCGGCCTGGGCTGCCGGCGGCAGCCCGGCGGCCAGGGCGGCGAGCAGTTCCCGTATCACCAGCAGGCGCGCGCCATACTGCACCATGGCATCGCCCTGGGTCTTGAGGTTGGTGGCCAGCAGGTCCGGGTTGGCCGGCGCCGCGGGCGCGGTGACGGCAGGCGCGGGCGGCACGGCAGGCGCGGGCGGCACGGCATGCGCTGGCGCCAGGTTGTGGGCATCGTTGGCGGCCTGGGAGGGCGCAGCGGCGCCGAGTATGCGGGACAGCAGGTTGATCCTGAACATCGGCGGGGCTCCCGAGGCAATCGTGAAGACCGCGTGCATGCGCGCGGCTGGCCGGTCTGGCTGGCTTGCCTATCTTGGGAGGGCGCGGCGGCGCTGACAGTGCGGCAGGAGACAATGCCTGCCACCGGCGCGCTCAGGCCACCGTGCTCGCGGCCGCCTTGCGGCCCTTGCCGGCCCGCGCGGGCGGCATGCACATGCCGCAAACGTAGTGCCGGCGCGGGCCATTCGCCTGGACGACGTAGTCGCCTGCGCAGCGCCGGCAGCGTGCCAGCTGCAGCATGCCGTTCTCGTGGAAGCGCACCAGCGTCCAGGCGCGCGTGAAGCTGAGTTCCGCGGTTTCCCCGGTGACGGAGAGCTGCTCCCGGTAGACGCGGTAGCCCGACAGTAGCGCGCGGATACCCGCCAGCCCGCCGGCGTCGCGCATGAAGCGGTAGGCATTGAGCAGCATCGACGCATGCGCATTGGGCCGCCACGTCACGAACCAGTCGGTCGAAAAGGGCAGCATGCCCTTTGGCGGCGATGTCCCGCGCAATTCCCTGTACAACCGGACCAGCCGCCCGCGCGGCAACGACAGCGCCGATTCCAGCACCTGCAGGCGCGCGCCCAGCCCGATCAGTTCGATGGCCAGCTGGGTCTGCTCCACGTCATGCAGCACGCTCCTGGCGGCGGACGGCGGGGTTGTGGCAGTGCGCAAATCCATCCTCTCCCGGGTTTGTTTTCGCTGAATTGCGATGGATTTTATGGACCTCCGTTTAGTTATGACTCTGATATGAATCAAGAGGCGCTTTCATGCCGGGCGTGTAGGAGGAGTGCCCACACGCTATAGGACGGACGCCTATTTTGCCGTGGCACCCATGCGCTACCCTTCAAGAACACGTAAACGACTCGGGAGCGACCCATGGCTGCGAACTTCCTCATCAGGCAGACGCCCCAAGGCTGGGAACTGACGGTCGAAAGTGCACGCAAGGGCCTGGTTCATTGCGAGGATCGGGAAGTCGCCGTCAATATCGGCAAAGCCGCGGCAAAGCGGCGTGGCGTCGGGCTGATCATGCAGGAAGACCAGGACGGCAGCGAATCCGCGCTGGACTTTGCGGAGTCACTCGCCGCCTGAGGCGATGCATCATCGGGATCCAGGCCGGGTCCCATGCAGGAACATCCGGGGTTTCTCCGGCATCGCAAGGATGCCTTACAAAGGCGGGCGCTTTTTACAGGGCGCCCGCCTTTGCGTTGGCTTGCGCCGGCGTGAACTGCAAGCCGCGCGCGGCCGCGCGACATGCCTGCCGCAGTGGAACGGAACTTGCGCCCTCAGGCAAGCGGTGCGGCGCCGCTGCATGCCGGCGCCGCAGTTTCCATTCCGCAGTTCCGATCGGCAGGAGACCAACCATGCATCCATTCCGGAATCAAGGCAGCAGCTCTTGGTGGCGCGACGAAGAGGCGCCGCACCGCGAAGGCGCGGACGACCCGCGCGGCTATGGCGAAGGCCGCTACGGGCAGTCTGGCGGGCCGGCCCGCGACTATGGCGAAGGGCGCTACGAAGGCCGCCAGCGCCATGGCGACGATGTGCGTGGGCAGGGCTATTACGGCAGCCGCCAGGGTGGCCGCGAAGACTGGCAGCGTTCCGGCCAGCGCGCGCCGTGGGACGAAGATGAAGCGTGGCGCGCCAGCGGCCCGGACCAGGGCGGAAACGTGCGCGACGAGTGGGGCGAAAGCCGCCGCGGCGGCCAGGCCATGACCGGGCGCCAGGGCGGCATGCCCTCGTACCGAAGCGAGTATGACCGGGGCGAAGGCAGATTTGGCCAGCCGTTGCGTGGGCGCGACCGCGTCGGCCCGAAGGGCTACCAGCGCAGCGACGAGCGTATTCGCGAAGAAATCTGCGAACGGCTGGCCCATGCGCGCCATGTCGACGTGCAGGACGTCGAGGTCGACGTGGAGGGCGGCGTGGTGCGGTTGAGCGGGAATGTCCGCGATCGCCACCAGAAATACTGCATCGAAGACATCGCCGACGACGTATTCGGCGTGCGCGAGGTCCATAACGGGATCCGGATGGGCGCGGCCGGGCCGTTCGGCGTCTCGGGGATTTCCGAGGGTGTCAGGGAGGCTGCAGGGGATATTCGCCGCACCGGGTCCGCCGCAGGCGGGCGCGGCCATGTCAGCGGCGTCAGCAGTTCGGGCAGCGCGACCGGGTCGAGCGCCAGCAGCTATGGCGGCGGCATGGAGGCGGGCAGCGGCGGCCCGGGTGCCGGCCGGGACAGCACCGGCGGCACGACGCGCATCTGATCTGCCACGTTATCTGCGATATGCGATGAGAAGGGGCGCGCCGCTGGCGCGGCCCCTAAGCCGTCTGGCTCAAGCGTCGCGGCGCGCTCCTCCTGCTGCTCCTTTAAGTGGTTCCTCCGGCGGCAAGCGTTCGTCTGCCTCGCTGCGCGGCTGCGCCATGCGGCGATGCCGCTCGGCGAGCACGTCGGCCGGCGTGACCATGGCAATCGCCGCACGCAGCTTGTTCTGCCACCCGGTGATGACCTCGCCTTCGCCGCGCATCATCGCATCGAAGCCGCTGCGTGCCACATCGGCCGGGTCGGCCTTCTTCTGCTGGGCGATCCTGGTGTCGAGCAGGTCGGCCCGCTCGAAGAACTCGGTCTCGGTCGCGCCGGGCATCAGGCAGGTCACGGTTACGCCGCTACCCTGCAATTCGTGCCGCAGCGCGTATGAAAACGAATCCAGGAACGCCTTGGTGGCGTTGTACACCGCCTGGTAGGTGCCGGGCGTGAAGCCGGCGATCGATCCCGTGATCAGGATGCGTCCGCTGCGCTGCTCGCGCATGCGCTGGCCCATGCGGTGCAACAGGTGGACTGTGCCCGTCACATTGGTTTCCAGCACGCGCTGGATGTCGGCAAAGTCCTGGTCCAGGAACGCGTGGCCGAGGCCGCGGCCGGCATTGGCGCAGAGCACGTCGACCCGGCGGTTATCGACGGCCGCGCACAGCTGCTCCACGCCCGCCGGCGTGGAGAGGTCCGCCACCAGCGCCTCCACCTGGGCACCCTCGTCGCGCAGTTGCGCGGCGGCCACTTCGATTTGCGGCTCATCGGCGGCGATGACGAGGTCATAGCCGTGCTGCACGCAGCAGCGCGCCAGTTCGTAGCCGATGCCTGACGAGGCACCGGTGACCACGGCAAGCAGGCCGGCGCGGGCCGGGGATGGGGAATTAGAGGGAGTATCAGCCACGATGGCCTCCGGGGACGGGCAGCGCAGGGCATTCTTACCGCCGCGTTGTAAGGTTTAGCCACACGTGGCGCCAGCCCGCAGTTGCCTCAGCCCACGCGCCGCCAGGCATGTATGCCGAACCAGACGCCCAGCAGTGCCACGATCGTCGCCAGCAGCGCCAGCGCCGCGCATGCCGCCGGGGCGAGCGAGCCGAACCAGGCAAAGGCATCGGTACGCCGCCACAGCACCCAGGCGAGCGTGGCGGCCATCAATACCAGGGCGGTCTGCGTCAGCGCCTCGACCACGCGCATGGGGCCGCGGGCGGTGCTGTCCAGGGGATCGCGGCGGGCTTCGGCCGCAGTGACTTCGGGATCTTCCATGGCGCTGCGCGCAGGTGCGCCCAGGGGGCGGATGACATGGCGGTGCAAATCCCGTTCCCGGACGGGAGTCACGCTGGCCCAGGCTCCAGGCCGGTCAGAACACGCCCAGCGCCACCCCTGCCGCCAGGCCCTCGCCCAGCGCCGCGCAGCGCGCCAGGTCGTCCGCTTCGATCTGCTTGGGGGCCAGGATGCGCTCCGGCGTCTGCGCGTGCGTGCAGACGATCAGGCCCGGCGCCACGGCGTTGAGGCGCCAGCCGGTGGCAATGCGCTCGACCTGGCGCAGTGCGTTCTGGCCATCGCTGCCGGCGCAGATCATGGTGGCGTAGGGGCGGCCGTTGATGCGGTCCAGCGCGGGGTAATAACAGCGGTCGAAGAAGTCCTTCATCATCCCCGCGATGGCGGCGAGGTTTTCCGGCGTGGCGAACAGGTAGCCGTCGGCGGCCAGCACATCGTCCGGGCCGGCTTCGGCCGCACGCTTGAGCACCACGGAGACGCCTTCCTGCGTGCGCGCGGCCGCGGCGGCGGCCTCGGCCATCTGGCGGGTGCCGCCGGTCATGGTGTGATAGACGATCAACAGCGTTTTCATGCTTGCGGGCAGGTCGGGGTGCGCGGATCACTGTAGCACGCCGGGCACCAGTGGCGACCTGGGAACTTTTACAACGCGCCGGCGGACTGACCGGCATGGGTGCCGGCGTTAAAATGTGGCGCCCGTGCAGTTTTTGCCCCCCGGTCCAGGAGTCTCCAAGATGCTTTCGCCGCGCTCGTCGCTTTCCCCGCGTTCCCTGTCCGCCGCGCTCGTGCTGGTGCTGTCGCTTGGCTGCGCGGCAACCGTGCAGGCCGCGCAGGCTGGGGATGAAGCGCCAAAGCCGCGCGGGCGCGACGAGGCCCCCGAAGCCCCGATCGCCTGCATGAAGGCCGTCAAGGCCGCGCTGCCCAACCCCGGCAGCTTCAAGTGGGTCGGCGCCAAGACCCGCAAGGTCGCGGAAGACGCGTACAGCGTAGTGGGCGACGTCGAGTACCTCGCGCAGGACGGCGCGGTGCGCAAGGCCAAGGTCCAGTGCGACGTCATGCGCGCGCCGGGCAACCAGTTTGTGGTGCCCAAGGTGCGGCTGCCGCAGTAAATCCGGCCGACAGCCCAGGCAGTGCCGCCTTTCGCGGTGTGCCGCAAAGAAATGTGGATGCTGTCCATTTCCTTTGCTAGTCTATGTGTACGGCATCCACAAATGCCCGTGCCGGGGATGGTGGCCGCAAACGCTAGGAGACCCTGAATGAAGACCGAAGCACAGAAGGAACACCGCTGGCTGCAACGGCTGGCGGGCGAATGGATGGCCGAAGGCGAGGCCGTGATGGAACCGGACCAGCCTGCGCAGAAGTGGCAGATCCCCGAGAGCGTGACCGGTATCGGCGAGCTTTGGGTGCAGGGCACGGCGCAGGGCGACATGCCGGGCTGCGGCCCCGCCACTACCGTGATGACGCTGGGCTACGATCCGGCCCGCAAGCATTTCTTCGGCACCTTTATCGGCTCGATGATGACCCACCTTTGGGTCTACGAGGGCGACCTCGATGCGGGCGGCCAGCAACTGACGCTGCGTGCCGAGGGACCGGACTGCTCGGGCAATGGCCGCACGGTCCAGTACCGCGATGTAATTGCCTTCAAGGATGACAACGAACGGACGCTGACGTCGTTCATGCAGGGCGAGAACGGCGAGTGGACCGAGATCATGAAGGCCACTTACCGTCGCAAGCGCTAGCGCGGCGCCCGCTCCTGACGCTCAGGTGCGCTCGCCCGCGGCGTGGGCGACGCGCGCCATCCGGCGCCCGGGACCGCCTGGCCCGCGATGCTGGTCGTCATGCTGGCTGTCCTGATCGCCGTCCTGCTGGCTGTTCTGCTGGTTGCCCGGTTGGTTGCCCGGTTGGCTGTCCTGCTGATTCACTGGCCGGTGCCGTTCCGCCTTGTTGCGTTCGGCATTGCGCCGCCGCCGGCGCCGCAGCACCAGCAGCAGCGATGCCGGCAGCAACAGCACCAGCGCCAGCAGGGCAAAAGTCGCCAGCCCCGGGTTGCGCGCCGCGGCGGCAACGCGGTCGACCAGGAAGGCCGAGATCGCGATGCCCGGCAGCATCCCCAGCGCCGTGCCCACCAGGCAGTCGCGCAGGCCGATGCGCGAGGCGCCGACCACCAGGTTGACCAGCGAGAACGGTGCGATCGGCACCAGCCGCAGCACCACCATCGCCAGCACGCCATGCCTGCCCAACTGGTGGCTGACCCGGTTCAGCCGCCGGCCGCCGAAGCGCCGCACGGTATTGCGGCCGAGCAGGCGGCCCGCCAGGTAGCCCGCGCCGGTGCTCAGCATGGTGCCGCCCAGCGCCAGCGCGGCGCCGTAGAGCGGCCCGAACACCACCACGGTCACGAGGATCAGCAGCGTCACCGGCAGCATGGTCACGGCACCGGCGACGTATATCCCCATCATCGCCAGCGGCGCCATGGGCATATCGTCCAGGCGCTCGACCACGGCCAGCAGCGCGCGGAAATCCGCCCATTCGCGCAGCGGCGTATAGCGCCAGGCGAAGGCGAGTCCCGCCAGCACCAGCGCCAGCGCCACCATCACGCCGACCCGGCCCATCACGCGCGGGCGCGCTTCGTGGCTGACGAACTCCGCCAGCACCTGGTCGCTGTCGATGGGCTCGATCGGGTCGAGCAGGTGGTCGGCCGGCGAGGCGGCATCGAGGTCGTCCGGCAGCGGCGGCGCATAGTCCTCGAGCGTGCGGCCATCTTTTTGCTGCAGCGTGCGGATGGCCGCCAGCAGGCTGCGCGTTTCGGCCACCTTGGCCTGGAATGCCTCGGGCGTGACGTCCAGGTGCTCGCCCAGCAGCCGCGCCCGCATCGCCGCGATGGCCTTGCGCACGCGCGGGTCGCCGCCCGAGGTCACCACCACATTGCACTCGGTGTCCAGTCCCAGCGAACGGTTGCTGAGGTTGGACGAGCCGATGGTCAGGAAATCATCGTCGATCACCGTGACCTTGCTGTGGATGTTGACGCATTCCGGCAGCAGCCCGGGGATCGTCGGGCAGTACAGGTGGAAGCGGTCCCAGCTGTCCGCCGCGCGCAGGCGCCGGTACAGGCGCGCGCGCAGCACGCCCATGCTGTGCGCCTCCAGCCAGCCGCTTTCGTTGCGCCGCGACACCAGCACGATATCCGGGCCGTCCTCGCGCCCCAGCCGTCCGGCCAGCGCCTTGGCGATCTCGCCAGAGCTGAAGTACTGGTTCTCCATGTAGATGCTGTGCCGGGCCGAGGCGATGGCATCGCGCATCAGCATGCGGATCTCGCTCACGCCTGGCTCGTCCTCGCACACCGGCATGGTGCGGGCGATGCCGACGCGCACATCGGTCAGTTCCGGCGCCAGGCTGGGCGGCCAGGGGTCCGAGGAGGTTGCCGCCGGCGGGCGCGGCCTGCGGCCCGTCGCGCGCAGCCAGCGCGCCGCGCACAGCGTGGCGAGCGCGGCGGCGGCCTGGCCATCGAGCGCGCACTGGACGTCGTGGAAGGGCGGATAGGGCTTGCCTTCGGCAACGCGCAGCGGCGCGCCTGGCGCGTGGCTGTTGTCGTCCCAGCGGCGCAGCGTCAGGTCCAGCCCGCCGACGAAGGCGACCTTGCTGTCGATCACCACTACCTTCTGGTGGTGCGACGCGCCCGGGGGATGGTTGCCGTCGAGGCGGAACGACAGGTGCCGGTGCGCCTGCCAGTGCGCGCTGGCCGACGGCAGCCATTCGCGCTCCATCGCCATCACCATGGCGTAGTCCCAGCTCAGGATGTAGATGCGCAGTTCGGGACGGCGGTCGGCCAGCGCGCAGAGGAAGTCGCGCAGCCCGTCGGGCAGGCCGTCCTGCGCGCCTTCGGGCACGAGTTCCATGCGGCTGTCGATGTCCCAGCCGAGGATGAAGATGGTGTGCTCGGCGCGCGGCAACGCTTCGCGCAGCGCGCGGAAATAGGCATCCCCGTCGACGAGCATGGCAAAGCGCCGGCAAGGTTCGACGCACCAGCAGTTGCGTCCCGGTTCCAGCGTGAACGGGGGTGGTTCCTGCAATGCATGCGAAGTGTCCGGCGGTGGCTGCGTGGCCGTGCCAGGCGGATTCGGTGGCGACATTTCGAACGCTCAGGGGGATAAGCCTCAAGCGTCGCGCAAGTTCCATACCGGAGGGTGGGCCGGGGGACCGGGGAGCGTTGCCGCGATGGAAAACGGCGCACACCGCTACGGGAATGACGGTGAGGCGGGCGCGCTGCGTGGACGATGCATCCGCGACATGTGTGCGCCGATTGTTCAACGCTTGGTCGCAGGTGTCCGCTTTACCTGCTTTTGTAAGAAGCGCACTGCCGGCGCATGTGGCGCAGGCAATTCTTACGGTGCCTGGCGGCGCCCCGGGCGGGCAATGCCCCAGGCGTCAAGCAGCGGCTGGAAGTGCGGCGAGTTGTCGCGTGCGGCCGGCGTGACCTTGCGCGGCGGCGGCAGCGGCCTGCCGGTCAGTACCAGCAAGCTGTCGGCCTGCGCGGCCATGTCCGGCTCCCCCGCATAAGCGACGACGCCCATCTGGCGGGCCGATTTCAGGGCGCGGGTCAGTTCCGCGGCACTCAGGCGGCTGGCGGCGGCAAGCCGGTGCCGGGGCATGGGCCCCTTGGCACGCAGGCTGTTCATCAGCGCCAGCACGCATTCCCGGGTGGTTCGATCCATGTCGCTGCGTCAGAGGATTGGGCATCCGCCTGACCCGTTGGGGCCAGAAGGATGCGGGAATCCATTCTTTCGCAAGGGTCATAGCTTTGCCAACCCGATATGACACTTGTTCACATTCTGTGGCGTGTCCAGGGAAGGCTTTCAAAGCATGGGGAGGCCTTCAGTGCCGGGTTTGCGGATTGCCATACGGAAGCCGGTGTTCCGCGCCGCCGGCCACCCCGGCGGCCGCGTTCTGGCGGCGCCATCGGCGGGCCTGCCTGGCATGCACATCGGTAGCCATTTCGTGTAATTCGGCGATCCTGGCCTCGAGCGGGTCGGGATAGATGTCGAGCGGGCGGAACCTGAGGATTCGGGACATGACGGGTCTCTGTAAGTGCCTGGTCTTAGTATTGGCACTGAACCCGTCAATTGCATGCTGCAATTTCTGCGCCGTTGATCTAATTCAATGTTGACCGCGCAATGAACTATTGCCGGCGATAGCGAGAAATGCCGGGAGCGAATGCCGGGCGCGGGCTGGGCGTTTCCAGCCCCACCGTACCGGATTCAATGCCCCAGGCGGGAGATGGCCCTGGGGTCGCGGCAGTAGATCTTGCGCTCGCGCACCAGGCCGTCGCGCCCATGGATGCACAGCGACACGCCCTCCTGGCGCGCCCGCATCCAGCCCGCGGCGATGGCGGCTTCCTGGGTCGGAAAATGCAGCGCCGTGGCTTCCTCGTCAGCGCCCATGCCATCCATGCCATCCATGCCTTCAATGGTCAGGGCCCATTCGCCGTCGCGGGCGGCATTGTCATTCTCGGTTGCGGCAGGAAGCACGTGGATGCTGCGTGACGTCATGGCGGTCTCCCGGGAAGTGGACAGGTGTGGACCTACATTTCTAAGCGAAGCCGCGGCGCGCCGGTATCGGTCGCTGTCCTACACCGCGTGGACATGTCGCGCCGTCGGCTGACATCGGGGTAGGACGAAAGCCGACTTTTCGCGCGGTTGGCGGTTGCTACGATCCAATTGCCGGTTGGGCATGAAGCTGCCCGGTCAAGCCATCCCGAGCTATTCCATCCTGGCGGCGCATGCCGCTTCCACACGAAGCAAGGAGATCGTCATGAGAAAGCTGTTCGCACTGTTTGCCCTCGCTGGCGTGATGCTGGTTACGGGCTGCAACACCATGGCCGGTGCAGGCAAGGATATCGAACGCGGCGGCGAGAAGGTGCAAGGCGCGGCGGAAAGCACCAAGCAGAAAATGTAATCGCCTGCCGATCGCAGGCGCAGAGGACAACGGCCCGTGCTCCAGGCACGGGCCGTTTTCGTTCGCGGGAATTTCCGAGCGCGGATCTAGTGCGCGGCCGTGACCGCCACGCGTTCTTCGTCGGTGCGGCTGCGGCGCCAGCTTGCCGGCGGCAGGCCGAACTCGCGCTTGAAGGCGCGGCTGAAAGCCGCCTCGGAGTCATAGCCGACCGCGCCGGCGATCTCGCCGATCGAGCGGTTGCCGCTGCGCAGTTCCGCCGCCGCGGTGCGCAGGCGCCAGTGCGCCAGGTACTGCATCGGCGGCTGTCCGAGCAGGTCGGTAAAGCGCTGCGCCAGCGCCGAGCGAGACAGGCCGACGTTGCCGGCCAGTTCGTCCACTGTCCACGGGTAGGCCGGGCGCGCATGCATGCGCGACAGCGCACGCCCCACGTAGCGGTCGCGCAGCGCGGCGAGCCAGCCGCTTTCGTTGTCCGGCAGCGTGTCGATGCAGCGCCGTACCGCTTGCACGAACAGCAGTTCCGACAGCTTGGCCAGCACCGTGGCGGTGCCCGCTCGCGGCTCGGCGGCTTCCGAGGTGGCGAAGGCCAGCGCGGTGGCAAGCCATGCCGATTCGATGCCGTTGTCGAGCCCCACTTTGAACAGGCGCGGCAGCGAGGTCAGCAGCGGGTTGCCCATGGTGTCGTCGAACCCGAGGAAGCCGCACACCATGCGCGTGGTCTCGCCACCGCCGCCGTACGACACGCGCATGACTTCGCCCGGGCTGTTGCGCAGCATGTCCGCGACCAGCGGCGCGGACTGCACCGGCTGCAGGTGCAGGTCGCTGCCCAGCACGTGCGGCTCGCCCTGCGGCACCACCAGCAGTTCGCCGCTCTCGACGCGCACGCCCGGCCCCGTGCTTCCGACCAGACGGGCCCAGCAGACGCCTTCGGTAATCAGGTGGTAGGAGACGACGCGATCGGTGCCGGGCAGGAAGGCGGCGCGCAATTCAGCATCCGCTTCAGACACCAGGCACCACGGCGACTTGAATTCGCCGTTGAGGAAGACCGCGCCGCTCAGTTGCACGGCGCGCAGCAGGTCGGACAAGGCATCCATGGTCACTTTCCTCCAGATCCGGTGTTTCGCGCAAGAAAGCCGGACGCCCGATCATACGGGCAAGGGGACCGGGCT
Organism: Cupriavidus sp. L7L; assembly: GCF_004353535.1. Lineage (NCBI taxonomy): Bacteria > Pseudomonadati > Pseudomonadota > Betaproteobacteria > Burkholderiales > Burkholderiaceae > Cupriavidus > Cupriavidus sp. L7L. The sequence continues at coordinate 65,857 of NZ_SMNY01000017.1, read as the reverse complement.
CCGATACTAGCACCGTGCTACGGGCCGGACAACGGCAGCCGGGCACGGATCAGACAAGCCGGAGACAACACCATGGAAACAGTTACCGCCCCCGATGCCAGCGCAGGTGCGCAGGCCGACTGGCTCGCACTTGCCGCGGCGCTGGGCCGCACCTTCGACACCCGCGCCCCCGAGATCGACGCGAGCGGGCAGTTCGTCAGCGCGAACTACGACGACCTGCGCGCGCACCGGTTCTTTGCCGCCGCCGTGCCGCAGGAGCTGGGCGGTGCCGGCCTGTCGCACCAGGAGCTGGGCAGCGTGCTGCGCGAGCTGGGCAAGTACTGCGGATCGACCGCGCTGGCCTTTGCCATGCACACGCACCCGGTAGCCACCGCGGCATGGCGCTGGCGCAACCAGAAGGCGCCGGTGGAAGGGCTGCTCAAGCGCGTGGCGGGCGAGCAGATGGTGCTGCTGGGCAGCGGTGGCTCGGACTGGCTGCAGGGCAGCGGCAAGGCCACGCGCGTCGATGGCGGCTTCCGCGTGGACGGGCGCAAGATCTTCGCCAGCGGCGCGCCGGTAGCTGACCTGTTCATGACCTGCGCGGTGTATGACGATCCCGAATCCGGCCCAACGGTGCTGCATTTCGCATTGCCCATGAAGAGCCCCGGTGTGAGCGTGATGTCGAACTGGCACACGCTCGGCATGCGCGGCACCGGCTCGCACGATGTGATGCTCGAAGGCGTGCTGGTGCCCGACACCGCCATCGCCGCGCGTCGCCCGCAAGGTGTTTGGCATCCGATGATGCATACGGTCTCGATGATCGCGTTGCCGCTGATCTATGCGGTCTACGTCGGCATTGCCGAGGCGGCGCGCGACATTGCGCTGCAACTGGCGCGGCAGCGGCGCCTGAACGCGCATGCGGTGGAAGCGGCCGGCCGCCTTTTCAACGAAGCGGAAGCCGCGCGCATGGCGCTGGATACGATGTTCGACGCCGCGGCGGGCCAGGCGCCGGGTGCGGTGACCACCAACCGCATCATGTGCGGGCGTACGCTGGCGGCGCGCGCGGTGCTGGCGACAGTGGAAGCGGCCATGGACCTTGCCGGCGGTGCCGGCTTCTATCGCGACGCCGGGCTGGAGCGCCGCTTCCGCGATGCGCAGGGCGCGCGCTTCCATCCGTTGCAGGCCGGTGCCCAGCAGGAGTATGCGGGGCGCCTGGCGCTGGGCCTGGATATCGATGCGCCTCCCGGCGAGGTGCGGCAGGCCGCGCAATGATGCCCGCACCAGCCCCGCTGCCGTTTGCCACCGAGGCCTGCAACGACAGCGGCTGCGATGACCTGGGCGGGGCCTCCGGCGGCATGGGCCACGACGTCCGGGCACGGCGCGCGCTGCGCGACGCGCTCGGGCAGTTCGCCACCGGCGTGACGGTGGTGACCGCCGCGGATGCGCAGGGCCTGCCGGTGGGCGTGACGATCAACGCCTTCACTTCCGTATCGCTCGCGCCGCCGCTGCTGCTGTGGTGCCTGGCGCGCGCTTCCGGCAGCCTGCCGGCGCTGCGCGCCGCGCCCTGCCATGCGATCAACGTGCTCGGCAGCGGGCAACTGGCCTTGTGCCGGCGCTTTGCGGACCGTGATGTCGACCGCTTTGCCGGCGTCGACTGCCGCCCCGGGCCGTGCGGCACGGTACTGCTCGCCGGCGCGCTGGCGACGTTCATCTGCCGGCACCGCTCGGTACGCTCGCTCGGCGACCACGTGGTGTTCGTGGTCGAGGTGGTGGCCTATGGCACAGCGCCAGGTGCGCCGCTGGTGTTCCATGGCGGCGGTTTCGGCGAAGGGGTGGCGCGCATCGACGCCGGCGCGGCCTAGCGCGGCCTAGCGCAGCACCCGTGCTCCGCGGGCCTTGCCGGCGATCACCAGCGCAATGCCGCCGAGCACGGCTACCGCGCTGACGGCGAGCCGCAGCGTCAGCCTTTCACCCAGCAGCACGATGCCGCCCGCCGCGGCGATGACCGGCACGCTCAGCTGCACCGTTGCGGCGGTGGCCGCGCGCAGGCGCGGCACCACCGCATACCAGACCACGTAGCCAAGCCCGGACGTTACTGCGCCGGACAGCAGCGCGTACACCAGGCCCGCACGATCCAGCGAACGCTGCGCCTGCATCACCGCGGACAGCGCCAGCGCCAGCGGTACCGCGCGCAGGAAATTGCCGGCCGTGGTCGTTACCGGATCGGCATTGCGCCTGCCGTGCAGCGAATAGATGCCCCACGCGACGCCAGCCAGGATCATCTGCAGCGACGACAACAGCGGCGGCGTGGCCAGTCCCGGCAGCAGCAGCCATACCAGCCCGGCAAGCGCGAGCGCCAGGCCGATCCATTGCTGCATGCGCAGCGGCTCGCCGGCCGCCAGCCCGTAGCCCGTCATGGTGGCCTGCACGGCAGCGAACAGCAGCAGCGCGCCGGTGCCGGCGCCCAGGCGCAGGTAGGCAAACGAAAACGCCGCGGCGTAGCAGAACAGCGCCAGCGCCGAGACCCAGTTGCCGGCCAGCGGCGGAAACCTTGCTGCCGTGTCCGCTCGCAGCACGCGGTGCTGCACCACCACGATGACCCACAGCACCGCTGCCGCTGCGGCGACGCGCGCCAGCGTAAAGCTGGCCGCGTCGATGGTGGTGCCTTCCAGCGCCACCCGGCATAGCAGGGAATTGCCGGCGAAGGCCAGCATGGCCAGGGTGGTCAGCAGGATGGTGTTCGCACTCGGCATGCGCGCCAGGGGGTGTATGCACGCTAGACAGAGCGGCTTGGGCTTAGGCCGCGGGCGGCGTGTCGCCGATGGCGAACGACGACAGGTGCTCGATCGCCCGCACTAGCGCGGAATGGTCCCAGCCGCTACCGCCCAGGCCGCCGCAGACATTGAACAGCTGCTGGCACGAGGCAGTGTTCGGCAGTCCCACGCCCAGCTGGCGTGCGGTGGACAGCGCCAGTTCCAGGTCCTTCTGGTGCAAGGCGATGCGGAAGCCCGGGTCGAAGGTCCGCTTGATCATGCGTTCGCCATGGACCTCGAGGATGCGCGAACTGGCAAAGCCACCCATCAGTGCCTCGCGCACGCGCGCGGGATCGGCGCCGGCGCGCGCGGCCAGCACCAGCGCCTCGCCGACGGCCTCGATGGTCAGGGCCACGATCACCTGGTTGGCCACCTTGGCCACCTGGCCCGCGCCGACTTCGCCTACGCGCACGATGTTCTTGCCCATCAGCTGCAGCAGCGGCAGCACGCGGTCGAACACTTCCTGCTTGCCGCCGGCCATGATCGACAGCGTGCCGGCCTTGGCGCCGACCTCGCCGCCGGACACCGGCGCATCGACATAGTCAACGCCCAGCGCCTCGATGCAGCGCGCGAACTCGCGCGTGGCGATCGGCGAGATCGAGCTCATGTCGATCACCGTGACGCCGCCCGCGGTCTCGGCAAGGCCGTCGGCCACGCCTTCCTTGCCGAACAGCACCTGCTCCACATCCGGCGTGTCGGGCAGCATCAGGATGATGGTGTCCGATTGCCGCGCCAGCTCCTCGGCGCTGCTGCAGGCCTGCACGCCAGCATCCAGCAGGTCCTGCGGCACGCCGCTGCGGGTATGGGCGAACACGGTATGCCCGCCGTCGACGATGTGCTGCGCCATGGGCTTGCCCATCACGCCAAGCCCGATAAAGCCGATCTTGCTCATGACAGTGTCCGGTGGTTGTGTCGGAGCGCCGCGCAAGGGCGGTCGCATAACTCTGATCATAGTCAGTCGCACGCCGGCAAGGCTGCGGATAGTGCGCTGGCCGGACCAAAAGAATAAGCCCCGCGCCACATTGGCAGCGGGGCTGGTCGCGCGCCGGCGAGACTTAGCGGCAAGCGGCATCCCTGGCCGAATCGCCCGGACGCTGGCCCAGGATCTCGCGGATGCGGGCCAGGTACTGGTCGCCAACGGTCCGGTGCATGCGCGCGGCCTCGGCGGCGAACTGGCGCCGGCCGGGCGGGCGGATGCCCAGGCTGCGGCAGACCGTCGACAGGTAGGGCTTGCGCTCGCGGCCCAGGCGCAGCGCCACGGTCTGCAGCGCGGCATCGCCGATGCGCCCGCGCAGCCAGGCGAGCACCTGGCGGTCGTAGTCGTTTTGCACGCGGATCAGGTGTTCCATGGCCAGACTCCTACTGTTCATCCATACAGTTACTGTAAATATATACAGTATCCGGACGGATGCAAGAAAAGTCTGCGTCGATTTAGCGCCGCGCCGGCGATCCTTGCGGCCAAGCCACCCCGGGCATGCGGAATACCGCGAGGCCCGTTACTCCCCTTGGTCGCAGGGAAGCCGATCCTCTAGCATTGATACGCCGGCCAGGCGAGCAACTGCCTGAAGTAGCGGCCACCAGTCAAGTGACGGTTACGAAGCTCCAGGAGGTATCGGATATGTCTGCCACAAGGATAGAGATGTGCGACCAGGATGGCGACGGGGTATTGACCATTCGGGACGACGGCGCCGAATTTTCAGGCGTCGCGCTTGAGCTTTCGAATCTCTTCGGTGAAGACGTAGTCGCGGATCTCGACAAGCACCAGTTGCTCAATTGGTGCGAGACGGTCGCCGCCCACCTTCGCAACCAAGGCGTTATGCCGAGCGAGTGCGCTCCGGAGGGCAGCGTCAACAAGACCAGTCAGAGCCGGACGAAAGAACAGCCTGGCGTCGACGAGCTTGTGCAGACGGCGGCATCCTGATTTGATTCAGTGGCCGGGCGCGGCAAAACTGCCGTAGGTGGCCTTGCGTGGCCTTAATTTTGCGAGCGCCTCTGCCTGCACGGCGGCACAAGCGATGCCGTCCAGGAGCGGCACGTCTGCCTGCGCGGCAACCGCCGGGACATAGCCGCACAATGCGGCAGCCACGGTGACGACCACGTCCGCGCCGTCGTCCCGGCTGAGCGAAGTGATGGCATCGCGCATCATTGCGCCGACTTCTTGCGCAAGTCCGGCGCCGTATGGCGCTGCCGTTTCGATGCCGCGGATACCGGCCACGCGCCCGGCATAGCCGTATGAGGCCGCAAGTTCTCCGTACAACGGCGTCAAGGCGCGGCCGACGGTCAATAGTCCGATCCTGCCGCCCATCATGCTTGCCGTTGCCAGGGCCGCTTCGGTCGTTCCGACAACAGGGACCTCAAGCATCTGCCGCAATGCATGAAGGGCAGTGTCCATCGAAACCCCCAGAATCACGGCCTCGACATTGGCATCCAGCGTCCGGGCCATTTTCAGCAAGCCATCGATTGCAGCGGCATTGTCCACGCGCGACCGGATAACCGCGGGACCTGCGGCGTTGGTCAGGCCGAAAATCTCGCACGCGTCGCCGGTGGCCCGCCTGGCTTCTGCAAGCATGCGGTCGGTGATGTGCTGGCTGGAATTGGGATTCAGGAGGGCGATACGCATGGGCCTGGACTTGTTTCAGTAGCCGTCGATGATGCCGGCAAGTTCAATGCTGTGTCTCGTGGGAGAGGAGGCGAGCCGCCAAACGACGGCGCCTGATCTTCGCCTTGGTACTAGGCCTGCGGCATGCCGCTGGCCGCGCCCGCCTGGATCAGCAGCACGGCATCGCGCTTGTCTAGCAGGTGCTGGCGCAGGATTGCGGCAAGCCGCTTGCCATCGCGGGCTTCCAGGGCCACCAGCATCTCTTCGTGGTCATGGATGGCGCTGTCCCATTTCGGCTTCTGGTAGTTTGAACGGAAGCGCAGTGCCTGCAGCTTCCGGTTCACTGACAGATAGGTCTGGCGCAGTGCCATATTGCGTGCCGCAAGGTTGATGCGGTCGTGGATCTGGTGATTCAGGTTGTAGTAGCCGGGCAGGTCTTCGTTTGCCCTGCACGCCAGCATCGCGTAGTGAAGCGCCTTGATTTCCGCCAGTTCGACAGCGGTGATGCGCGCGCAGGCAAGCTCGCCCGACAAGGCTTCCAACCCGCTCATCAGCTCGAAGGTATCCAGTATTTCGTCCGTCGACAGCCGGGATACTGTCGCGCCGCGATTGGGAGAGATATCGATCAGCCCTTCGGCGGCGAGCACCTTCAGTGCCTCTCTGAGCGGCGTGCGCGAGATGCCGAGGGTCTCGCACAATTCCCGTTCATTGAGCTTGCGGCCTGGCTCCAGCACCCCCTCGACGATAAATGTCCGCAGGTGCGCCACCACCATGTCATGAAGGCGCTGGCGTTCGAGCTTGGGCAGGACCGGGGCTGGCGAATCCAGGCCGCGGGCGTCTTCTTTTGGCATTCAAAATTCCTTACGCGCGTTTGCATGCGATTCTAGCAGACACATCACGGAAACTCAAAAATCCGCGTAATTCCCGCGTAAACCCTTGTACTACCGGGTTTATGGCGGGTAAACGCTAGCTCGGACAGGCCGATTTCTCACGATTTCCTCTGCTAAAGTATTTTGCATTCAAAACTCAATCGGAGGAGTCAAATGCTCAATCTCAACTTCCATCCCGCTGGCCGCCACTTCCTGCAGATCCCTGGGCCGAGCCCGGTGCCCGATCGCATCCTGCGCGCCATCAGCTACCCGACCATCGATCATCGTGGGCCGGAATTCGGCGCGCTAGGCCTGAAGGTGCTGGATGGCATCAAGAAGATCTTCAAGACCGAACATCCGGTGGTGATCTATCCGGCTTCGGGCACCGGGGCCTGGGAAGCGGCGTTGTCTAACACCCTGAGCCCCGGCGACACCGTGTTGATGTTCGAGACCGGCCATTTCGCCACGCTGTGGAAGAAGATGGCCGAGAACCTCGGCATCCGGCCCGAGTTCCTTGGCTTGCCAGGCGTGGAGGGCTGGCGCCATGGGGTGCAGGCCGACATGATCGAAGCCCGGCTGCGCGCCGATAGCGTGCATGCGATCAAGGCCGTGTGCGTGGTGCACAACGAAACCTCGACCGGCGTGACGTCGGATATCGCCGCCGTGCGCCGCGCCATCGACGCTGCCGGACATCCCGCGCTGCTGCTGGTCGACACCATCTCGGGGCTCGCGTCGGCCGACTACCGCCATGACGAGTGGGGCGTGGACGTGACCGTATCGGGCTCGCAGAAGGGCCTGATGCTGCCGCCGGGCATCAGCTTCAATGCGGTGTCGCCCAAGGCCATCGAAGCGTCTCGCACGGCCCGGCTGCCGCGCAGCTTCTGGGGCTGGGACGAGATCATCGAGATGAACCGCACCGGCTACTGGCCCTATACGCCCAGCACGAACCTGCTCTATGGCCTGTCCGAAGCCCTCGACATGATCCTGGAAGAGGGGCTGGACAACGTCTTTGCCCGCCATCAGCGCCTGGGCGAAGCCTGCCGCCGCGCAGTCAAGGCTTGGGGCCTGCAGATCCAGTGCGCGGACCCCGCCGTCTACAGCCCGGTGCTGACCGGCGTGATGATGCCCGACGGCATCGATGCCGACGTGGTGCGCAGGAACATCTACGAGCGCTTCAACATGTCGCTCGGCGCCGGCCTGGGCAAGGTCAAGGGCCGCATGTTCCGCATCGGCCATCTGGGCGACTGCAACGACCTGACGCTGATGGCGACACTGGCCGGCTGCGAAATGGGCCTGAAGATCTCTGGTGTGCCGGTTGTCGCTAGCGGCACGGCTGCCGCCATGGACTATCTCGCCGCGCACACCACGCCGCTGTCGCTCCAGGCTGCTGCCTGACGCAGCCACCTCCATCCGGGGCGGGGGCGGGCGCAGCGCATGCGCAGCGCCCCCCCGCCAGGCTGATCGCAACGGATCAGCGCAGCACTGCCGTACCTGACAAAAAAAGAGAGGAGACGCTGTGGATACAACCCTGCAGGCAGGAGAAAGGATCAGGTCGTTCGAGGACGCGACCTATCGCAAGGTGAGCTGGCGGCTGGTGCCATTCCTGATGGTCTGCTTCCTGATCGCTTATCTCGATCGTGTCAACGTAGGTTTTGCCAAGCTCCAGATGTCGCAGCAGCTGGGCTTCAGCGAAACCATCTACGGGCTGGGCGCCGGTATCTTCTTTATCGGCTACTTCCTGTTCGAGGTGCCCAGCAACCTGGCCCTGCACAAGTTCGGCGCCAAGGTTTGGATCGGCCGGATCATGATCACGTGGGGGATCCTTTCCGCGTGTTTCGCCTTCGTGCAGACGCCAGCCCAGTTCTACACGCTGCGATTCCTGCTGGGGTTGGCCGAAGCGGGCTTCACGCCAGGCATCGTGTACTACCTGTCCTGCTGGTACCCGTCGCACCGGCGCGCCAAGATCATGGCCATCTACTGCATGGGATCGCCGCTGTCAGGCATCATCGGCAACCCGCTCTCCGGCTACCTGATGGGAAGCATGGCCGGCGTGGCCGGCTGGGGCGGCTGGCAATGGATGTTCTTTATCGAGGCGGTGCCGGCGGTGTTGCTGGGATGCTTCTGCTTCTACTACCTGGACAATTCCATTGCCAAGGCCAAGTGGCTGACCGGCGAGGAGAAGCAGGTCCTCGAGCTGGCCAAGACCGAGGATGTCAAGGCGGCGGACCCGCAGGCACGCGTCGGCAAGGTCTTCACCGATCCGCGCGTCTGGCTGATCAGCCTGATCTGCTTCTGCTATGTCACGGGGCAGTATGGCATCACGCTCTGGTTGCCCACCTTCATCAAGTCCACCGGGGTCAGCGACCCGTTCCATATCGGCTTGCTGAGCGCGATTCCTTACATGGCGGCGATTGTCTCGATGTATTTCTTCGGGCGCAGTGCCGACAAGCATCGCGAGCGCCGCTGGCACCTGATCATCCCGTGCATGATGGGTGCGATCGGCTTCCTGGCCTTGCCCTGGGTGATGCACAACACCGCGCTGTCGCTGGTGTTCCTGTCGATCGCGGCAGCCGGCATCCTGACCTGCACGCCGCTGTTCTGGTCGCTGCCGACGGCCTTCCTCAGCGGCGCGGCGGCAGCCACGGCCATCGCCATGAGCAACTCGATCGGCAACCTCGCCGGCTTTACCAGCGGCTACATGATCGGCTACCTGCGCGACGTGACCCAGAGCGGCAACAGCGCGTACTACATGATCGCCGGGATGCTGCTGCTGGGCGCCTTCTGCATCTGGACAATACCCGCCCGGCTGGTCAACCGATAGCCAGGCAAAGCGGGGCGCCGGCACCGTGCCGCAGCCCCGCCTCTCGCTCACTTCGCCAACCTTTCGCGCCCTTGCCGGCGCATGGATCCCCTCATGACAAATTCATATGAACCGGTGCCGGACGGGCCGGGCCAGCACGCGCCGTTCAGCGTGGTGGAAGCCACCGTTGCCGATGCGCATGCCGCGATGCGCGACGGCAGGCTGACGGCGCGCCAGCTGGCCAGCGCATGCCTGGACCGCATCGCGGCCTATGACCAGCACGGTCCCGCCCTGCGCAGCATCCTGCAATGCAATCCGCACGCGCTGGACGAGGCCGGACGGATCGACGCCCAGGCCGGGCGCAATCCGGCGCAGGCGCTGGCGCCGCTGCACGGCATCCCGGTGCTGGTGAAGGACAACATCGAGTGTGCCGGCATGGCAACCACTGCCGGTGCCGCCTGCCTGCGCGACAATTTCTCCACCGACGATGCCTTTGTCATCCGCCGCCTGCGCGAAGCGGGCGCGATCGTACTGGCCAAGACCAACCTGCACGAGTTGGCGTCCGGTGGCGAGACCGTCAGCACCTTGTCCGGCCAGACCCTGAACCCCTATGACCTGACACGCACGCCCGGCGGCTCCAGCGGAGGCACCGCCGCCGGCATTGCCGCCAGCTTCGGCTTGCTCGGCATCGGCACCGACGGCGTCAACTCGATCCGCTCGCCGGCGTCGGCAAATGGCCTTGTCGGCCTGCGTCCGACCATGGGACTGATCAGCAGGGCGGGGCTGGTCCCGTGCGGGTTGACGCAGGACACCATTGGCCCGATCACCCGCACCGTCGCCGACACGGCGCGGCTGCTCGATGTCATTGCCGGCCATGACCCGGCCGACCCTGTCACCAGTGCCGGCGCGCCCCACATTCCGGCGAGCTATGCCGCCAGCCTTGACCGCGACGGACTCAAAGGCGCGCGGATCGGCGTATTGCGCCACTTCTTTGGCGACCAGGCGGTGCACCGTCCTGTCAACGCAGTCATGCAGGCGGCGCTTGCCGTTATCGCTGCCCAGGGGGCCGGGCTGGTCGCAATCGAAGACGCCATCAGCCCGGACGAGTTGCTGGCCACCACGCTGGTGCACCACTACGAAATGGAGCGCGATCTCGACGCTTACCTGCAGCGCATTTCATCAAGAGTGCCGGTTCGTTCCATGAAGGACATTATCGCCGCGGGCAATGTCCATCCGAGCGTGGCGGGCACGCTGGATACCGCTGCCGCGCTAAGCGGGCGGGAAGGGGAGTACCGCGAGCGCCTGCAGCGCCAGCAGGCATTGCGGGAGAGTCTGCTGGACCTGATGGCGCGTCATCGGCTTGACGCGCTGGTGTTTCCGCACCAGCGCCGCCTGGTCGTGCCGGTTGGCGAGACCCAGGCAGAGCGCAATGGCGTGCTCGCGTCGGCCACCGGATTTCCGGCCATTGTCATTCCGGCCGGGTATTCGCCGCCGGACGGCAATGCACCCCAGGGGGTGCCGGTCGGGCTGGAATTCTTTGGCCGCCCCTACACGGAACCCGTGCTGATACGGCTCGCCTATGCCGCGGAGCAGGCCTTGCGCGCCCGCCGGCCGCCGCAATCGACACCCGCCCTGGAATAGCGGCACGCGTCGGAACGAAGTTTTATCGCTGCTCTGCAAACGCCGGCCAGACATGGCGTCGACCAGGTCGCGGACACACCGCGACGACTACCTCGATACGAGGAGGAGACAAAGATGGGCGCAGAAACCGTAGTTCAATCGCCGAATTCCCCACAGCAGCACGAACTCGACCGGGCCATGGACGGCATCGGCGTAACGGCGTCGCACAAGAAGATCATTTTCCTGATCATGCTGGGGGTGATGTTCGACGTGTTTGAACAGAACGCCGTCGGCCTGATCGGGCCCATGTTGCGAGAGCAGTGGGGCATATCGGTCGCCGAAATCGGCTTCCTGAATACCCTGACCTTCAGTGCTGCCGCGCTCGGACGCATCGGCTCCGGCTATATCGCGGACCGCTACGGCAGGCGCACCATGCTCAGCGCCAACCTGCTTCTGTTCACGCTGGGCGCCATCATCTGCGCGCTGGCACCGAACTATGGCGTGCTGGCAGCGGGCCGCTTTATTGTCGGCATCGGCCTGGGCGGCGAGATATCCATTGCCGTGACCATGCTGGCCGAACTGTGCTCGACGCGATTCCGCGGCACCGCGGTGGGCATGGTCAGCGTTGGCAGCGGCGGGCTGGGCAATATGCTCGCACCGGCGTTCGGCCTGGCCGTATTCGCCATGTTCCCGGGGCCGGACAGCTGGCGCTGGCTGTTTGCCTGCCTGGTGCTGCCGGCGTTCTTCGTCGTGTTCTACCGGCGTTTTATCCCGGAAACGCCACGCTTCCTGCTGTCCAAGGGGCGCGTGGACGAAGCTAACCGGGTGCTCTCCGTCCTCGCATCCGGCCGCCTGGGCAAGCTGCGCGGCGAGCCGACATCCTATATCAAGGCTGCGGTGCACGATGACGCCCCGCGCACCAGGGTGGGCCTGAGCGATATCTTCAAGGGCCGGCTGGGGCGCCGCACGATCGCACTGGGCATCGCGGTATCGATGACCTATGGCGCGCAGATCTCGGTGCTGACGCTGATGCCGACCATCCTGATGTCGCAGGGCTACACCATCTCGAAGAGCTTTCTCTTTACGATGGTGATGCAGAGCGGCAGCCTGTTCGGGGCGCTGGCGGCGTCATACTGTGGCTACCATTTTCCGCGCAAGCGTGTGCTGACGTTCGGCGCAGGGCTGGCCTGCGCGGCGGGGCTGTGCTTCGGCTTCCTGACGTATAACGTAGCGCTGGTGCTGCTGTTCGGTGCTGCCTTTACGTTCTGCGTGGTGTTGCTGAATACCTCGATCTGGATTTTTGCGCCGGAGCAGTATCCGACCCACGTGCGTGCATTCGGCACTTCACTGATCCTGGCCCTCGGCACGCTGGCGGGAGCGCTGACGCCGCTGATCAGCGGCCGCGTGTTTGAAAGCTACGGCGTTGGCGGCATGTTCAGCATGCTCGCTGCGATGTATGCGGTGTTCGCGCTGAGCGTGCAATTCGCGCCTGAGACTTTCGGGCGTGCGATGGGCGAGACGGCCGCCGATGATGAAACCGGCACGGCAGTCGGCGAGAGCGCAGCCAGTGCAAGCAGGTTGTAAGGGCGGTCCGTTCCCCCCAGCGTGCGCTGTGGGCACGCTGGGGCGAGCGGCTCCTCGTCCGATGTTTATCATTCTCAATGAGACCCTAAAAGGCATGAATTCATCCAACATTGACCGGGTTGCGCAGGCGCTGCTCTCCGCGCGACGCGAGGGCCGTTGCGCCGACGCGGAGCTTATCGCCACCGCGCTTGAAAATGCGGACCAGGCCTATGCCGTTCAGGCGATCGTGGCGCGAACGCTGGCCTGGGAGGACGCCGGCACCGCGTACTGGAAATCCGGAGGCGCCTCGCGTGACGCCACGCTGACGCATGCGCGGCTCCCGCCAGCCGGCGTCTGGGCCAGTCCCGCGCAGTCCGGCGACTGGCCATTCACATGGCGCGGCATCGAGGCCGAAATCGCGCTGCGGCTCGGGGCCAGTGTCGACGCGGCGCAAGCTGCCGGTCTTGACTACGCCGGCGCGGCGGCGCTGGTTGACGCAATGGCGGTGTCCATCGAGGTGGTCGATTCGCGCTGGCAGCAAGGCCTCGCGGCGCCGGCCCTGCTGAAGCTTGCCGACTTGCAGTCCCATGGCGCACTCGTGCTCGGGGAGTGGCAAGCCTATGCAGACCGGGACTGGGCAACGCAGCGTTGCCGGGTAAACATCGGCGCCCAAGCGATCGAGCGCCGCGGCACCCATTCAATGGGCGATCCGGCTTACGGACTGCTGGCGTGGCTGCGCCATGCCACGCGAGAGGGGCGGCGCGTGGAGGCTGGTACGGTTGTCACCACCGGCACGTGGGTCGGCATCCTTCCGGCGTCCGAGGGCGACCTCGTGACCGCCGAGTTCGAGGGCATCGGATACGCTTCGGTCCGACTCTGAAGAGGACTGGCTGTGGAATGCGCCTCCGGGCGGCAACAGACTGCCTGGCGGCCTCTGCATGCGGGCAGGCTCTCGCTCGGGCGAGCCTTGGCTCTCCCGCTCGGAATCTGCCTGACGAAGCAAAGCAACTGCGCGCTTTGCCGCAAATAGCGACAGGTAGATATGAACTCGCGCATCCGCCCTGAGTTCCAGCAGTGCCGCGAGGTAGCACTTCTTCACAACTTCAACAGGGAAGCCCGTCTTGAGTGAAATGCTCGCGACAACCTGATCGTCGTCCTCTGCCTTCATAGTGCCCCCTCAGCCTCGTGACACTTGCTCACGCGGCCAGCGCTTGACCCGGCCCGTGTGGGCGTCCGCCTGGCGGAGCGCCTCGTGACTCTACCCGGTCGTTGCAGTGCAGCACCGTTCCAACAACAGTGAGCGGGCGGCCCGAGGCCGATGACACCCTTCTGGCAAGGCAGCATTGGGGACCCGACTTGCCTGGACGAAATATTAGGTTCGGCCAGAACGACTGTCCACCTGACATTCGTCCCTGGGCCAGGCAACTTGCGCGAACAGTTGTACGAGCACGCGCCGCGCCGCTCCTTACTTCTTCGGGAGTGGCTCCCGCCAGGCCACAATATGCTAACGTTAAACCATACGATAGCCGCAGGGGGCAACGGGCAGCGACCGCTCTGGTCGCGCATGCCTGTTCGGGCGGCTCCCCCAGGTTATCGATCCGTTCAAGGAATCAATGCTGAGCCGGAGTCCGCCCCGCGTGCTGGCGGACTCTATTTGCGCCAGCAGGACAAGTCATGATGGAAAGCCACAGGCGCGCTGGCTACTATGAGTTCAAGGCTTATACCCAGCCACTAAGCAACGGCAAGCACCAGGGATTCGTGCTTGTCCGTCAACACACGATGGTGGGAATGCAGCAGTCAGTCTTTCGTGCGGGACGGCCGTCGATGGCGGAAGCGGATGCCTTTGCCCTGGCCGAAGCCCGCGTGGACGATCTTATCGTCCTGATCGGCAGTGGCCGGCTGCCAAAAGCAACGCTGGTTCCACCTGGCTGACGAACGCAGCCATCGAGCGCTTCGCGGTGCAATGCACAAATTGCGCAAGGAGCCAGTGCAACGAGGTACACGCCCGGCACAAATTCTTGCCTGATGCGACGTTCCCGGATGAATGTGAATAGAGCTGTCGTAAGCCAGGACAAATGACAGGGAGCCGTGAAGCCTATGTCCAAGACCATCAAGAAGCGGTATCTGAAAGCGCTCAACCGGCGCCTGAAAAAGGAGTCGGCAGGCAGGTTCGACACGGTTTTCGTCTTTTATCCACTGGGCGCGAAGCCCAAGAAGGCCACGGGCGTCACGGCCAGTGGCCCTGCCGATCCGCAGGTCCTGGCCGTCATGGACGCAGTCCAGGCCCGTGTGTTCGCCAAGTTTGAGAGTTCGGAAAAACTCGCGTAGGCGGAATGCCGGCCGTGAAACCGTCAATGTCGTCCGACTGGTCGGCCTGTGCTCCGGAAGCGCTTCCACAGCTTTCGCTGATTGTCCCGATCGTCGGCCACGCGTGCCGCCAGGAAACCGCGCGCGTAGCTCGCGCCGGCGGAGGCCTTGCGATGGTGCTGCTGCAGATGGCCTAACAGGCCATCTGCCACCGCCATATCGTTGCCCCATCCCAGGTCATCCTGCAGCTTCGCCAGCACGCGCCGATACGGTTTCAGGCGCTTTTGCCTGAAGAGGTCGGCGAAGAATTCGGCAGCGTAGCGCAGCTTTTTTGCCGCGATCCTCGCGCGGTGGCGGCGATGGGCATCGAGCTTGTGAAGGCCTCGACCCCGGCGCACGAGCTTGCGATGACGCTTGCGCAGGACGCGATCGGCGAGCACGGCAGCCGGCCTGCCAAGCTGTTTGCGTGTGTCGTCGGACGCATCGCGCCATGGGGTCGCCGTGATCCAGTGATCGAGCGCAAGGGCGACCCGTGCGTAGCGCGGCGACTGTACCGCGGCTGTCGCCTTGGCATGGCGGGCCTTCGCGATCTCGGCCGCCGCCGCTTTGGTTTCCGCCATCTGCTCGCGCTTGTCCTTGCCTGCGTCAACCTGCGGCAGCGTCGAATGCGCCAGCACATACCAATCCCGGGATTCGCCGAGTTCGTCGGCAATCCACTTCACTTCATCGGCGAGCGCTGCCGGCAGCGTGATCACATCGTCGAACATGTCGAGCGCGGAACGGAAGCGGCGCAGTCCCACCCGCATCTGATGCACGCCTTCGGGTGAATGTCCCGTGGCTACCAACGGGGCATTGGCATGTACCTGGTCCAGGCAGCTCTGCAGTATCTGCATCGGATTGCCCGATCTGCGCGTTCCTGTCCGCGAAATGCCGGTTCCCTTGGCCTCGTGGCCGTACTGTGATCAGTTGGTCGGCGCAAAAATCGTGCCGTCAGGCGGCACGCGGCGCTTCGCAGCGAACCAGGACGAACTACGGCAGGTAAGCGGGAATCCGGCGGCGATTGGCGGATGCCGGTTACGCAGAAAGTTCGGCCAGTATCGCCTGCCGCACGTTCCTGACATGCGCCACCCCGGTGGCTTCGGCCTCGTCCGGCTCGCCTGCCAGCACGGCCGTCGCGATGCGCCGGTAGTCCGCCAGCCGCATCTGCTGGAGCGACGCGAGCCGATGCTGGGCGTGGACGATCGGCATCTGGATGGTGGGAAACAGGCGAATCAGCTCGCGGTTGCCGCCCATTTCCAGCAGCGTCCGGTAGAACTGCCGCCTCGCGCCCGCAAATGCCGCGGTAGCGTGCGCTTTTTCCGCGGCACCCAACTGCTGAACCGTGGCGCGCAGGGCCTGGGCATGGTTGCGATCGGCACAACCGCGGGTTGCCGCGCGTGCCAGCAGTCCCATCATGCGCTCCGCCACGTCGAGAACATCCAGGGTGTCCTGCATGGTCAGCCGCCGGATGACCGCGCCGCGATGGCGGGGCAATTCCACGATGCCCTCGGCGGCAAGCCGCTGCAAGGCTTCCCGCACGGAATTGCGGCCAACGCCGAATTGCGTCACCAGATCGGTTTCGACCAGCCGTTGGCCGGGCACGAAGCTGCCGAGCTCCAGCCCGCCAATGATCCCGAAAAAGACGGTGGCGGAGGCGCTCCGGTCAGGCTCGCCGGTGTCGGCAGGCGGGGAAGAAGGAGGGAAAGATGTCGCAGGCGTCACGCGGGCATTCTAACAGCAAGCTGTCGGACGTTGACATGGGATGAAATCATCCTACAATCTGATCCTCATATCCAATGGATCGGGAGACAACCGTGCAGGACACATTGCTGGATCTTCGGGGCAAGCGCGCGCTGGTGACAGGCGCGTCGGGCGGATTGGGCGCGCATTGTGCGCAGGTCCTGGCATCGCGCGGTGCCGAGGTGGTACTTGCCGCGCGCCGTACTGACGCGCTGAAAGCCGTCGCGGAAAAGATCGGAACGGATGCGCGCCTGCAGTGCGTGGCGCTCGACGTCACCGACGGCGCTTCGCGCGCGGCACTCGTGCGCGATATCGAGCCCGTTGACATCCTGATCAACAATGCTGGCCTGGTGCGCGAGGGCGCGGCGCTCGGGCACGCCGAGGACGATTGGGATGTGGTGATGGACACCAATCTCAAGGGGATGTTCTTTCTCGCGCAGGCGCTGGTCCCCGGCATGCGCGAACGCGGCGGTGGCAGCATCGTCAATATCGCCTCGATCCTGGGGCTGCGACAGGCGGGCGGCGTAGTGTCCTATGCAGTCTCCAAGGCCGGCGTGGTGCAGCTCACCAAGACGCTTGCGCTGGAATGGGCGCGCTACGGCATCCGCGTGAATGCCCTGGCCCCCGGCTATATCGACACCGACATCAACCGGGACTTCTGGCAGACCGATGCCGGCAAGGCGCTGATCCTGCGCATCCCGCAGCGCCGGCTCGGGCAACAGGAGGACCTCGACGGGCCGTTGCTGCTGCTGGCCTCGGATGCGTCCCGGTACATGACGGGCACCGTGATCGCCGTCGACGGCGGCCATCTGGTCAATACGCTGTAAGGAGACCGACATCTTGTTCACCGACTATCCCACCGAAAGAAGCCGCAGCATCGGCGAGCGCGTCGAGCGCTTTGTCCGCGATGTGGTCGTGCCCTACGAGCGTGACCCGCGTTGTGAATCCCATGGCCCATCGCCGGAACTGGTTGCCGAACTGCGTGACAAGGCGCGCGCCGCCGGCGTCATGACGCCGCATATCCTCCCCGACGGCTCGCACCTGAGCCAGCGGGAGACCGCCGCGGTGCTCATGCGCTCGGGCTTGTCGCCGCTCGGGCCGGTTGCCGTCAATACGATGGCGCCCGACGAAGGCAACATGTTCTTGCTGGGAAAGGTGGCCACCCCGGCGCAGCAGCAACGATTCCTGGCGCCGCTGGTCAGCGGCGAGGCGCGTTCCGCGTTCTTCATGACCGAGCCCGCGGAGGACGGCGGCGCCGGCTCGGACCCGTCGATGCTGCAGACCACGGCGGTGAGGGATGGCGACGAATGGGTGATTCGCGGCCGCAAGAAATTCATCACCGGTGCCGAAGGCGCAGCCGTGGGCATCGTGATGGCGCGTACGGGAGATGGCGAGCGTGCGCAGGCCACGATGTTCCTGGTCGATCTGCCACACCCGGCCATCCGCATCGAGCGCCTGATCGACACCATCGATAGTTCCATGCCCGGCGGACATGCGCTGGTCGTGATCGATGACCTGCGCGTGCCGCACAGCCAGGTGCTGGGCGAGGCGAACGAGGGCTTCCGCTATGCGCAGGTTCGCCTGTCGCCGGCGCGGCTTTCGCATTGCATGCGCTGGTTCGGCGGCGTCGCGCGGGCGGACGAGATCGCACGCGCGTACGCGACCACACGCAAGGCTTTCGGCAAGCTGCTGATCGACCATGAAGGCGTCGGCTTCATGCTGGCCGATAACCTGATCGACCTGCAGCAGGCCGCCCTGATGATCGACTGGTGCGCGGGCGTGCTCGACGGCGGTTCGTCGGGGACCGCGGAAAGCTCGATGGCCAAGGTGGCCGTCTCGGAAGCGCTCTTCCGTGTGGCGGACCGTTGCGTGCAGATCCTGGGGGGGATGGGCGTGTCACGCGACACTATCGTCGAGCAGATCTTCCGGGAAGTACGAGGGTTCCGGATCTACGACGGCCCGACCGAAGTCCACAAATGGTCGCTGGCCAGGAAGATCAAACGCGAAACCCTGGATGCGTCGCAAGCTGGCTGACCGGTTACGCCGGCGGCGCGCGACGCGGTAGCCGTCGACCCGGGCAATCGACGCCCTGGTAGCGCGATATCCCGTAGCGCGCCGGCCGAGCCGAAAAAATCCTTCAATGAGGTGCCATCACCTTTTTCCCGCAGTGGGATGCTGCGAAAGAGAGCGAGAAATGTGCCATTCGTTTGGCCAACGCAGCAACCTGAGGCGGCCAGGCGGGGAGTGTCGCCGATTATGTTCGCCGGCCTGTCGCGAACCGCGACCCTGGAAATCCGGAGCAGGGCCGGGACAATTGATCTGCCTGCGCGCAAGTCTATTTCAATTCGCATTGCATGCAGACTCCCGCTGGCATCCCCGGCGACGTCAGGGTATGCGAATTCCGTACACGGACGGGCAGGGAGGTCGTAGCGACGAGGGAAAAGCCGTAACGAGAAAAGAAGCCGGGGCACTTTGCGGTAGCAAGGACTGCGCGTTCGCAGCCCTCTGCACGTGCCCGCACCAGAACGGCAGACACCAGGTGCTTGGCAATACCGCGATCCCTATATCCGGGCAGTACCGCAACTGAACAGACGACTATGACTTTCGCGTGCCGCTCCGCTCCGGCGCAGGCGACAATGCGCCCGTCCATTAACGCAATGTGGAACATATCCGGAGACCACGATGCGTTCTGCGTCAATCCACATTTGCCTAGCACCGTGGTAATTCCAGGCAGGTCCGCAGTGGTGGCGGATCGGATCTGTAAGGCTCTAATCATTGCTGCACCAGCGCCCGTCGAAGCGTTTTCTTCGTAATGCGCTTACTTAATAGACATCGGTTCCACAATACCGTCGCGTAGCTGTTTTGCCTACGTGTCCGAAATTCGCAAACAAAAAAAGCGAGGGTAATTCCCTAAAAGGGATACATTGAAGGCGATTTGTTCGCCTCTCGAAGCCTTGTTGGCAAGCCCGTGGCACCTCCGACTTTGGAGGCGAAATACGCACACCATCGGCCGTGGTGTGCGGAAGGCCGCGCTCGGTGGCGATTAGGTCGCGCAGCGTCGGGCGTCCGGGCCTGGCTAGCGCACTATCCTTGCAAGGACGATGCCACCCCAGATCCGGGAGCTATTGGCCGGGAGCTGTTGTCCACGCTGATGGCGAGGACCCGCCCGACGCCGGACTGAAGATGTGGCTTTGCGAGCAGTTCTCGCCGGCAATCCGGCAAGGATCGAATTTCCAGTCTTTCGCTGCGCTCCGATGATGCCGGCCGCTTCCGATCACGATGGCCCCGAGGACAATAGCCGAACCCTGCTGTACTTCGGCTGGCTGACGTTGATTGTCCATCTGGCAACGCCGGCCGGCTACCTGATTGATATCCAGGCGTCGTATCTGCTCAAGAATGAGTTGCACGCGACGGCGACGGAGATCTCGACATTCCGGCTGGTTACCGGAATCCCCGTGTACATCGCATTTGCCTTTGGCCTCGCGCGCGATCACTGGAATCCGCTGGGTTTGCGCGACCGTGGCTTCTTCCTGATTTTCGCTCCCATCACCGCGGCGACATTCGTCTGGATGGCGTTTGCGGGCATCTCATACACTGGACTGCTCGTCGGGATGCTGCTGGCAATGCTGTCGTCCCGGTTTACCGCCGCCGCCTACCAGGGGTTGATCGCGCTGGTGGGCCAGGAAAAGCTCATGTCCGGGCGCCTGAGTGCGCTGTCGAACGTGGTCAGCTCCGTTCCCGTCGTGGCGGGTGCGTTCGCTTCCGGGTACGTGTCCGATCATCTTGCGCCGCAAGAGGCCTTCTTGCTGGTGGCGATGGTCACTTTGCTGATTGCGGTGTTCGGGCTCTGGAATCCCGCCACCGTCTTCGGTAATACGTACGACAAGCCGCAAGCCAGGCGCGCGGATTTCGTCGGGAATGTCAGGCGGCTGGTGAAGCATAAGGCCGTCTATCCGGCGCTGCTTATCTGCTTTCTGTGGAACTTCGCGCCAGGGGCGGCCACACCGCTGCAGTTCTACCTGGCCAATGAACTGCATGCATCGGATTCCGTCTACTCGTACTACAACGGGATCTTCGCTGCCGCGTTTATCCCGACATTCCTGCTGTATGGCGTGCTATGCAAGAAGGTATCGCTGAACAAGCTGCTGTGGTGGGGGACGATCGTCGCGGTGCCGCAGATGATTCCGCTGGCATTTATTCGGTCAGCCGATCTCGCGCTGGTATTGGCGGCACCAATAGGGCTGATGGGCGGGCTAGCCACGGCGGCATACTTCGATCTTGCGATGCGGTCGTGTCCACCGGGCCTGCAAGGGACCCTGATGATGCTGGTCGATGGTGTTCTCGCGCTCTCGGCGCGCGCCGGCGACCTGTTGGGCTCATGGATCTATAACACCGGCGCAGCGCACGGCTTTACGTGGTGCGTGATCGCAACTACGGTCGTGTACGCACTGATCCTCCCCTTGATCCCGCTGGCGCCGAAGGCATTGATCGCTACCCGGGACGGCGAAGCCAATCCGGAGGCTGCGGCCGACGCCAATGGCTAGCCGCAACCGGCAGGGCTTTCTGACCGGGGCGTCAGTGTCCCGCCCCCCGGATCGAATCCGGGGAAAAATACGCTTCGCCAAACTGCGGGCTGCTGTTCAGGCGTACCGGCTTCCCTTCATTGGTCAGCCGATCCGCCAGATAGGAGCCGGCCGCAAGGTCATGGTAGAACGCCACCGCCGGGTAGTAGCGCCGCGCATCGTAGGCGTAAAGCGACGATTGCATATTGGTTCGCCACAGCTGGCCGCGGGCATCGTAGTTGTCGGCAAGCACTGCCATCCAGGTGTCTTCATCCAGGTACAGCACACGCTTTGCATACTGATGCCGGAAGCCTGGCTTCAGTCTGGCTTCGAGCACCCAGACACGGTGCAGTTCGTAGCGGACCAGTTCCGGGGTCGCATGGTTGGGGCCCAGCAGTTCGGCGTACCTGACGCCAGGATCGACCAGCTTGTAGTTGTGGTACGGAATATAGATTTCCCGCTTGCCGATAATCTTCCACTCATAGCGCTCGCCGGAGCCGTTGAACAGGCGATCGTCGTCCACCGTACGGAAGCCGCCCGGCCCCAGCGGCTGGTCAAAGCCGAACTCGGGTGCCTGCCGCACCCGGCGCGTGCCGGGATTGTATTGCCAGGTCCTGGCCGTATCCGAGCCTTCGCGATCCCAGAAGTTGTGGGAGACGATGATATTGCCGCGCTCGCGCAAAGGCAGTTCGGTTTCCACGCGGGCGAAGGTCCGGTTGATCAGCGGCGAGCCTTTTTCAAACGCGGCGCCGTTGACGGGTGACCAGATGTCATATTTCCACTTGCCCCATGCGATCTTGCCGTCGCGATACACCACTGCCTGGTCGTAGACGGCTGATTCTTCGGCAATGGCGGAAGAGAAGCGGAGATTCCACATCAGTTCCAGCCCGCTCTTGGGCACAGGAAACGGCGCGGTGGGCGGATAGTCCTTGAGGCCGTTCGCGTCCGTCGTCAGCTGCGTCCTGGCGGCGTGGTGCTGGATCGCCTTGTAGACGGCATCGCCATAGCGGAAGTCACGATGGCTGGGGTAGATCGCCATCCTGAATGTCGTCGGGTACAGCCTGAACATGGCGAGCTGCCCGTCGCTCAGGTGAGCACGGTATTGCTCCACGTTCTGGGCCGTGATCACCGCCAGCGGTTGTTCCGACGCGTAGGGGTCAGGGTAGGTGTCGCCCGGCCGGAAAGTCAGGCCCGCGGGCGCGGCCTGCCATTTTCCGCTCCACGCGGGGATGCTGCCGTCCTTGTTGGCGGACCGTTCGGCACCCATCGGCGTGAGCGGGCCGTCCAGGCGCCTGACTTCGTCGGGCGTCATCGCGGCAAGGGAAGGTGCGTTCAACTGTGAGGCCGCTAGCACCGCACCGGCTATCGTGCATAGCACTAAGGTCTTGCTTTTCATTGTCTCTCCTCCGATTTCAATGGCGTGATGGTCGTGCGCCGGCATCGGGCTGACGGGCTGGCGCGGGACGGCCTGCGATCAGGCATTGCTCAGCTCGGCGATACGCAGCACCAGCTTGCCTGGCGCCTTGCCCGACTGGACCAGGTCGAGTGCGCGTCCCGCCTGTTCCAGCGGCAGGCATGCGATGCGAGGCGGCCGCAAGCGCTCGCTTGAGATCAGCGACGCGATCTCGCGCAGCCGCGCGCCGCTTGGCATCTTGCTGTAGGCCACTGCGGTGCGCATGCCGCGCCGAGCGGCGTCGGCCGGGTCCGGGCCGTTGTCGCCATTGACCAGTGTCAGGATGGCGACAAGGATGCCGCCGGGCCTGAGCAAGTCCATGCCGTTCGGCAGGGTGCCGCAGCCAACGGTGTCCAGAACCAGGTCGACACCAGCGGGCGCCCATGCCTGCATGGCGGCAGCGATGTCGCCGCGATAGTCGATCGCCAGGTCGCAGCCGAGCGCTCTCAGTTCGTCGCGGCGAGCCGCCCTGCAGGTGGCAGCGGCAGCGGCACCGGCTGCGGTTGCCAGTTGCACGGCAAACGTGCCGACCGCACCGGCACCGCCATGCACCAGCACCGTCTGGCCTGGCTTGAGTCCGCCTTCGTCGAAGAGTCCCGTCCAGGCCGCCAGCGCGGGTGTCGGGACGGCGGCGGCTTCGGCAAATCCCAGGTTGTCGGGGATCGGAACCACGCAATCCCGAGAGACCGAAACGTACTCTGCATAGGAGCCCCATTTGCCTGCGCCAACCTCCGTTTGCGCGAACACGCGCTGGCCCGGGACGAAATCCTTGACGCCTGTTCCCACGGCCGCCACGACGCCGCTGGCATCGAAGCCGAGCACGAACGGGAAGCGGTATGGCATGAAGCGGCCCAGATAGCCTTCACGGCATTTCCAGTCGGCTGGATTCACGCCGGCGCAAGCGACGCGGATCAGGATTTCGCCGGCAGCGGGTTCCGGCCTCGGGACGTCTGCAAACCTGAGTACGTCGGGTCCGCCGGTACGGTCAATGACGACAGCGCGCATGCTTTTCTCCATCGCTTATCTTGCGGACAGGTCTTCGTGGTTCAAACCAGGGTGTGCCCACGGCGGGATCACGGGCGGTGGCAGCGTGCCCTGGCCATCAAGCGTGCGAACGTTCAACCCGTGCGCCAGGGGAAAGTGCAGGCTATGGGCGATGTGGCCGGTGCGCAGGCGGGCTGGAACGCTGCAGAGTGCAAGCGCTGTTTCCGCCAGGTACTCCACCGGCTCGGTTGGATAGCCGTCCGGGATATAGCGCGCGCTGCCAGGCGTGCGGATCGCCGTGCTTGGGGCTACGGCGTTGACGGCGATATTCTCGCCCTCCAGTTCCGCGGCAAGGCCCTCGGTGAACCGGTTGATGGCGGCCTTGACCGCGGCGTACACCGTTACGCCGCCTGCGCGGTCAAAGTCTGAATACGGGCGTGAGGGCGACAGGGCGGTGACCGAGCCGAGGTTGAGGATCCAACCGGCGCCGCGCGTGCGCATCAGCGGGATCGCTGCACGGCTGAGCATGAAGGGAATGCGCAGGTAGTGCTCAACCGTCTTGTCGAATACTTCCAGCGGCATAGCTTCGACGCGGCTGTATTCCGCCATGCCAGCATTGTTGACCAGGATATCGAGGCCGCCCGCCGCGCTTGCTGCTCGTGCCACGAGGTTGTCGCGCTGCTCGGGGTCCTCCAGATCTGCCGCCAGTGCCATGGCACGGCCCCCTTGCTGCCTGATCCGGCCAACTGTCTCGGCCAGCGTATCGGTTTCGTCCTCTGACTGGCCTGCGCGGCGGGCCGTGGCAACCACCAGCGCGCCCTCGGCCGCGAAGCGCTGCGCGATGGCGCGGCCGATGCCGCGGCTGGCGCCGGTCACCAGCGCAATCTTTCCTGTCAGTTTCCCGTGTCCGGTCATGGCGCGTATTCCTCTGTGCGGTTGTGGTTGGCAATCAGGCTGGTTTCGAGTGGGCAGAAGGCATGGGAAATCGCCTGGACTGTCCATTCGGGAAACTCGGGGTCGAACCACCGGTCGACGCGGCCCCAATGGAAGGGGTGCATCAGGTATTCGCCCAGGAGGTCCTCTGCGCTGGCGAACTCCTGCTGCCAGACGTGGGTCCATGTGCCGGGCGACAGGACGCGGGCAAGCCGCCAGTTGAGGATGCCGGGCATGTACCCAGGCATGCGCAGCAGGTCCTGCTCAAGACCGCGGACCTGCCAGTCAGGTGCTTCGGGCCTGACCCGGAACATCAGCGTGCGCCAGATCCCCTGGCGCAACAGGGGCGCCCGCAGTCCGTCCGAGATCGGGCTGTAGGCCACGCGATCCACCTCTGCCAGGCCGTCCAGCGCGGCAGCCAGGCCGGGGTCGTGGCCGGGCGGGCAGGACGCCACCGGGTCGAACTGCAGGTCGAGCGTGTAGTCGCCAGCGCCCCAGCTTCCCGCCAGGTTCCGGCCAATCGCAACCTGGCGCAGGCCTGGCAGGGTTTCGATCCTGGCAAGCAGTGCCTGCTCCTGTGTACTCGCCCCGGTGCAGATGCCGGGGTGAATTCTTATCTGCGCTGTCTCATGCCGCATCGCATGGCTCCTTGCGCTGAGGCAGGCCACATGCCGCATCGGCCATCACATGGCGGCGGCGGGTATCGCACAGCGTGCTGACTGTTGACCAGAAGGCGAGGGCCGGAGCGTCGATGCTGGCGCGCATGGCGTAATAGGCTGGCGCATCAGCCACTTGCCACAGCAGCCACAACGTATTGGGTGCATCTTCCAGCGCCACCGGTGGCGAAACCCAGCGCTGCAGCAGCGCCAGGCCCCTGGCGGCGCTGCCGGGCAGGTACTGGCTCTCCAGCAGGCTCAGCACAGTGGCCAGGTGCCGGGGCGCGAGCACGATTTCATCGAGTATGTGGATCATGGTTATGTCTCGCGCGGCGCAGGCAGGGTGCAGCAAGGCTGCGATGTCGGCGCCGGTGACTTGCGGGCGGAATGCGCGGTCATGGGTTTCCCGTGGGTTGTCCCGTATGGGCATGGCGTTCATGGCGTGGCAACCTCCATGGCCCATGGCCGTGCGCAACCTGTCGCGCGGGTGGAAGTGCCGGGATGATTATGGAAGGCCCCGCCGCACGGGATCCCTACCCGGACGATCAACAACCGCTACCGAAGCAATCAGGACAAGCAACCATGAATGCCTACATACCGGGGAATCCCGTACCTGTTCCGGATGGCATGGTGCTGCGCTTGCTGGACGAGTTGAAGCGGCAGGGCGTCGAGGTGCCGCCTGCCGCCGGCGCATCGGCGCATGCGCCGCCCGCGCAGTTCACCGCGCTCTATCGCGCCGCGATCGAGCAGCTGGAAGCCCTGGTCGCCAAAGGCAACGGCCACCCTCCGATGCGCAAGCAGGAAGTGGACTTGCTGTGCCGTTGCGTGTTGAGCAGCCAGACGCTAAGGGAAGCGATCCGCTGCGCGGCCGACTTCTGCGTGATGCTGTACCCGCGCGCCGGTTCACTCAGCCTCGGGCAAAGCGCGGGCCAGGCGGTGTTCCGCATGGATTCACTGCGGCGCGCAAAAAGCTCTGCGGCTTGCCTGGTGGACCTGACCGGGCTCTTCTTCTACATGCTCCTGTTCGGCTGGCTGATCGGCCAGCCGATACGTCCGACCCACGTTTACCTGGCGCATCCCCGGCGTGAGGACGCCATGCCGTTCCTTGGCCTGTTCCATGCCGCTGTGACCTCAGGCGCCCAGACCTACGGATTCGAGTTCGATGAAGCCTTGCTCGACCGGCCGGTCGTGCGCCAGGCAGCGGAGCTCGATGCCTTCCTGGAAGACTTTCCTTACCGGCTGATCGGTGCGCCGGTCGAGGTCGTATCACTGAGCCAGCAGGTGCGTGGCATCCTGCATGCAGCGCTGGTACATGGCGCGCGACTGCCCACGCTCGCTGAACTTGCCGTGCGCTTCGATGTGAGCGAGCCGACGCTGCGCCGCCGCCTCGCAGCCGACGGCAGCAGTTACCGGATACTGCGCGAGCACAACCTGCAGGAGTACGCCGAACAATGCCTGTGCACGACCAACTGGCCGATCGGCAGGATCGCGGAGCAGCTTGGCTTTGCCAGCGAGGAAGCGTTTCGCCGGGCGTTTCAGCGCTGGACCGGGCATGCGCCGACGTGGTTCAGGCGCGAGGGGAGAAGGTGAGGCGCTGGGGGGACAGCGCTCCGGAAGGCGCCGCAAAAATCCGGCCCCGGTGCCCGAGGCCTCAGTGCATGGCCCCCGAGGCATAGAATGTTGGTTTTGCGATCAGTACAAGAGAATATGCACCGCACCGACGAATCACTTTCGGAGCAAGAACCGGCAGCCATCCACGAACCCCGACTGTGGCGAGACAAGGGCTGGACTGCCCGAGTGATCAAGAACGAGGATGGCGACGGCTGGGCCGTCGAAATGATCCGGGATGGCAGCGCAGAGCCGGCGCTTGTCGGTCCCTGGACCATGGGGCGCAACAAGGTCGATCCGAAGCCGCTCGATGCCACGGCTCACCAGACGCTGGTCAAGACCGCCGCCGAAGTCATTCGGCGGCATGAGCAGCAACTGCACGCTCAACTCAACAAGCAGACCAGCTTCGAGACCGAATCCGGAACCGTGACCGTCAAGCTCGTTGTTACGCCGGATGAGTTCGAGCCTTTCGGCACGCTTACGGCAGTGGATCCCTTCGGGGACGTGATCGCGACCGTCAAGGTGCCGCCAGATTTTCGCCTGACGCGGGATAGCGCCGCCCGCTGGGCGGCTGATGGCTTTTGCAAGATCCGCTGACGTCGCACGCGATAGAGACCCTTTTCGTCGACGACAAGATCTCGCCGGAGCTTGGGCAGCAGGCCACTGAACCGCTCATCATCGCGCATCGCGCCAGCGTGTTCTCTGGTACCGACCAACCCGCGAGAGCGAGTACATTGGCGACGTTCTTCAGGGGACGAATACGCCACGGCCTCACTTTCCCGGCTCGCTCCCCTGGCTTTGCGTCATGCAGGAATAGAACGCGGCCCGCACAACGGACAGAGGCGCGGCCCCGAGAAGCGCGTCGGCCTCTGCCTGGCAGTCGCGCGGGGGGCCGGCTGGCATGCCAGGCCGCTCGCCCGCGGCCGTCTTGCCGGGCTGGCTGCCGTCGTTCGCGGCGCAGGCGCCCAGCAGGACCAGGGCGGCGAGTACTTGCACGGATCTGAGGCGCATATTGCAAGGCGCTCCATGGCAGGTCTGGGCATAGCCCGGCGCAAGCGGGGCTTCCGGTAGGCACTATACGCCGCCAACCAGCGATGTGACGCCCGCGCGGGCCGAAGCGAACGACTATGGTACGCGCCGATCAAGGCCTGATGGTTAGGGGCCGCAGCGACATCCAGCAGAGGACTCCCCTCGCACATGGCATGAACTGCAAAGCCGTCGGCAGACCAGGCAAAGCGTGCCAGCCTCCGGTGGCCTACCTTGATTATGAGTTCGCGACGTCAATCCGAACGAAAATCGACATCAGGGACGCGCTTCAGGCATGGAATAAAGATGCGGCGCCTTGCTGATGATTACCAGATCAATTGAAGAGGCTCCTTTACATGCACTACCATCCGGCTTTAGATCCCGTGGCGCTTGCCGCTTGCCTTGCCGGAATGGCCTTGGTTGGATGGGCGCTTGCCGTTTTCGTGCTGTGAGACATCAGTTCAGAAATACCAAAACGTCTCCCCGCATCGTCCACTGACGAGAACGGCGCATGCTCCAATTCTGAATGGCCCTTCTTACGCGATGGCATCGCCGCAACGCGATCCCTCGCGCGCAGGCATCAGACCAGGAATGTCTCCGCCAGCCGGCACCAGAACGCTGCTCCCAAGGCCAGGTTCCTGTCATCGAAGTCGTAGCGGGGGTTATGCAAGCCACGCCCACCGTCCGACGGGCCGTTGCCGATACGGACGAGGGCGCCCGGGCATTCCTGCAGCATGTACGCGAAGTCTTCGCTGCCCATCATCCTGGGATAGTCGCGGTCTACGTCCTCCTGGCCAACAAGCTCCGTGGCAACTTCGGCCGCCAGGGCTACCGCGTCGGCGGCGTTATCGACGACCGGGTAGCCCTCCACATAGCGGATTTCCGCTTTCGCGCCGTACGATTCGGCGGTCATGTGGACCAGCGTTGTGATGCGGTCCTTCAGTAGTGCGCGCACTTCCGGACTGAACGAGCGCACGCTGATGCCGATTTCGGCATCGGCCGGAATGACGTTCAGTGCGTCCCCAGACCGTAGCCGGCCAACAGTGAGCACTGCCGACTCGTTGGGGGGGACGTTGCGCGAGACCACGGTCTGCAGCGCCATCACGATGGCAGCCGCTGCCACAAGCGGGTCAACCGCCAGGTGAGGGCGCGCGGCGTGGCCGCCCAGGCCCACGACCTTGATAAACACCCGGTCGCCCGCGGCGAGAAACGGTCCCGGACGCATCAGGAACCGGCCCTGGGGGGCACCGGGATGGTTGTGCATGGCAAATACCATGTCGCAAGGAAAGCGCTCGAACAGGCCGTCCGCCACCATGGACTTGGCGCCGCTGTCGAACCCGCGCTCCTCCGCTGGCTGAAAAACCAGGTTCAGCGTGCCGGAGAAGTTGCGCGTGGCCGCGAGGTGCTTTGCCGCGCCAAGGAGCATGGCAGTATGGCCGTCGTGCCCGCAGGCATGCATGAGGCCGGGCCGGCTGCTGGCGTATGGAAGCCCGGTCTCTTCCTGGATGGGCAGGGCATCCATGTCGGCGCGCAGGCCAAGCCGCTTGTCCCCCTCTCCTACGCGCAACTGGCCGACCAGCCCCGTCTTTCCGATGCCGCGGGTCACCTGGTAGCCCCATTCCTGCAACTTGCCGGCAACCAGATCCGCGGTGTCGTGCTCCTCGAAAGCCAGTTCCGGGTGCCGGTGGATATGCTGCCGCAGGGCAGCAAGTTCGTCGTGTAGCGGGAGCAGGTCGGGAAGCGCTGTACCAGCCTTGGAATCGATGGTCATCGTCAGTCCAGGGTAATGCGATTGTCTTTGGCGATGCGCTGGTAGAACCTGATACGCTGCTCCGTTTCCCTGGTATAGGCCTCTGGCGTAATGTCTTCCGGCACGATCATGCCCTTCGCGACCCAGGTCGAGCGGGTCGCAGGTTCCGCGAGAATCTTGCGTACCGCCAGATAGAGTTGCTGCACGATCGCATGCGGTGTCCCGGCCGGGGCGGCGAGGCCGTTCCATGAAGTCTCATTCAGGTCAGGCAGCTTGAGTTCGGCAAAGGTCGGCACATCCGGCAGTTGCGGCACGCGCGCGGGTGCGGCTACCGCCAGCGCACGCAGCTTGCCCTGGAGGATGTGGTCCAGGTTGGAGGACAGGTTATTCCAGGTCAGGTGCACCTGTCCGCCCAGCAGGTCGGTCAGCGCCGCCCCGGCGCCCCGATAGGGAACATGCGTCATCGGGATACCCGCCTGGTTCTTGAGAAGTTCCATGCTGACGTGTGACACCGAACCCGTTCCGGCACTTGCATAATTCAGGGCGGTCGGATGGGCGCGCGCATATCTGACCAGCTCGGCGAAGTTGCGAACCGGCAGCGATGCATTGCACAGCAGCACGTTTGACAGCCGGCTGATGAGCGTGATATTCGAGAAGCCCTTCACCGCGTCATAGGGCAGCTTGGGGTTCATCGCGGGATTCACGACATGCGTGCTCTGCGAGGTGACAATGAGGGTGTAGCCGTCGGGCTGTGCTTTCGATACGTATGTCGAGCCGATAGCGCCTCCGGCGCCGGGCCGGTTGTCGACCACCACGGGCTGGCCAAGCGCCTTGCCCAACCTCTCGGCGATCAGGCGGCCGGACACGTCAACCGAGCCGCCCGGGGG
Organism: Cupriavidus sp. L7L; assembly: GCF_004353535.1. Taxonomy (NCBI): domain Bacteria; kingdom Pseudomonadati; phylum Pseudomonadota; class Betaproteobacteria; order Burkholderiales; family Burkholderiaceae; genus Cupriavidus; species Cupriavidus sp. L7L. Next base: position 35,669 of record NZ_SMNY01000017.1, on the reverse strand, counting down.
AAACGGCACCACCAGCGAGATTGGACGGCCAGGATACTTGTCAGCGGCGAAGGCGGGCAGCTCCAGGCCGCTCAGGCTGCTGAGGGCGGCTGCTTTGAGAAAGGTGCGACGATTGATGGTCATTGCCGGCGTGCGAGTTAGAGTATGTCCCAAGGTTAAGCAGACGCAGACCCGCAGGCAAACGACAAAACCATTGATCACGATAACAAAATGTAATTGCGCATGAAGATTCGCTCTCCTTCACTGGTGGAACTGCACGCCTTCCTGGCGGTTTGTCGGCTGCGCAGCTTCCGCCTGGCGGCCGAGGAACTCTGCGTCACCCAGGCTGCTGTCAGCCGGGCGGTGCAACGCCTCGAGCAGCACCTGGGCGATTGCCTGTTGTTCGAACGGTCCTCGCAAGGCGTGGCACTGACCGAGCAAGGCCGCCAGTTGCGCAAGTTGACGGAGCGCCATGTGCTGGCACTGGAGGCGGCCGCGAACCGGCTGCAGGGGCCGCGCGCCGACGGGAAACTACGGCTGAGTGTGATTCCTACGCTTGGTACCCAATGGCTGCTTCCACGCCTCGCGCGCTTCAGGACGGCGCATCCTGAAGTGGACGTCGAGATGCGGCAGTTTCGCCATGACGAGGACTTCAGCCGCGACGACGTAGACATCTGGATCGAGGTGAAGCGACCCAAGCGACGTTGGCCGGCCAGGATGCAGGTGCAATACCTGCTCGGCCGCGAGCTCGTTCCCGCCTGCGCGCCATCGCTGCTGCCGCACCTGAAACGCCCCGGCGACTTGCTCAAAGAGGTGCTGCTGCACCATACGAACTTCCCGGAGAACTGGGCGCTCTGGGCCAAGGCGGCCGGACTCAGGGCCGCGCCGAAGCTGGGCCCTGGCTATGACCTGAGCATCAACCTGATCTTCGCGGCCAAGGCCGGACTGGGTATCGCGCTGACGCAATTCTGCCTGATCGAGCGCGAACTGGCAGCCGGTGAACTGGTGAAACCTTTTGACATGCCGGTAGACACCGGGCGCGGCTATTTCATCTGCGTGGACGCACAGCGGCCGCGCAGCGCGGCACAGAACGAATTTCTGGACTGGATCCTGGCCGAGGCGCATCGCATCGAGCCGGCTGACGCCGTCGTACCGGGGCAGCGGCGCTGACGACGCGGCGCCTTCGTTGGTTGTTTGCCCCGTGCGGGCCGTGGGACGATCAGCCAAGCAACTGTCCCGATCTGCAAAACGGACGTGAGGGCCGGTTGGTACAATCGCGAGCCCTATGCAGCCCGGTCTCGCATGCCACCACGTACCCTCTCCGCCGTGATCGCGGACGATCACCCGGTGATTCAACTCGCCGTCAAGACCACCCTGAGCGAGATCCCGAATGTCCACGTATCCGCAATGTGTTCTTCCGGACGGGAGCTTTTCGCTGCGCTGGAGGCGCACCGGCCGGATCTCATTGTTACGGATTTCACAATGGGACATTCCGAAGAGAGCGATGACGGCCTTCGCCTGCTCCAGCGACTCAGGCAGGCCAGCCCCTGTACGCCGATCGTCGTCTTCACGATGCTGACCAACGGCGGCCTGCTCACGCGTATCCAGGAGACAGGTATCGCCGGCATCGTGGGGAAGAACGAGGATCCACGCATCCTGCGGCAGATCTGCATGGATGCGGTCTCCGGTCAGGGCCTGCGCCTGTCGCCGGGAGTATCGGCCAGGATGTCGAGCGCCGGCGCGCTGGCCGGCGCAAGCGCGAGCGCGCTGTCTCCGAAAGAGATCGAAGTCGTGCGGATGTTCGCCGCGGGCAGCACCGTCACCGAAATCGCCGGATACCTGCGCCGCACGCTGGCAACCGTGGCGACACAGAAGCGCTCGGCCATGCGCAAGCTGAACATCACCAGCAACGCGGATCTTGTCGCGTACGCGCGCGACAACGGCCTGACCTGATGGCGGGCACGTTCGAGCCGTCGCCCGACCTGCGCACCGTTGAACGGAACCTGAAGCGGGAACGCCGGGTTTTCTCGATGGTGATTGCGTTGCTGGGGCTGGTCGCCGTCGCGATCGCCGCCACGGGCGCGTGGGTCCGGCTCAATGGCTCGCTGCGCGCCCAGGAGCAGGTGGCCCGCCTGTATGAGCAGGGTGTCGTCGATGCCGTCCTCGAACGCCGGAGCACCCTGGCCGCCAGCAACCTGCTCCTGGAGTTGCGTGCCAATGGCACGCTTCCGCTCTCACCGGACCGTAGGGGCGGCCTCTGCACGCAGGTGTTTCCGTCCGCGCCCGCCGACGACGTTCTGCACCAGAGTTGCGACCAGTCGGTCCGCACGCTGATTGCCGCCAGCCAGCGGCCGTCGATCGAAATGATCTCGATCGCCAGCGGTGCGACGTATCGCTATGAATCGCCCGATGCGTCGGGATCGGGGGCGCGGCCGCTGCCGCCGCCAATGCCGCCGACGCTCATCACCAGCATGATCCTGGAGCGCTTCCGAAGTCGCGATATCGACGTCCTGCAGGCCGCGAGGGAGAAACGCGTCGAATGGCTCGGCGTCCCGGGCAGCGCCGCAGGCGCCGGTCCGGAGATGGTTGGCGCATCGCTGGTGGCAAAGGGCGACACGCTCTACGCGGTGGTGCTGACGCGCATCCCGCTATACGATCTGCTGCGGCCTGCCGGGCCAAACCTGTCGATCCCCGAACCGATCGTGTTCGACAGGCTCGGCACGCCGCTGCTCGCGGCCGGCGCACGGTCCAACGCGCAACGCCTGGATGCCAGGCTGGAAGCGCGGCAGGACGGGATGTTCCATTGGGTCCCGGACTATGGCTGGGCACTGCGCCGCCCGCCACTCGTGGCGGATTTCGGGCACCTGATTTTCGCGCTGCCGATCGGCCATCAGGGGCGGGCGATGATGGAGGACCTGGTTGTCATCGGCGCCATCACCGCGGTGCTGCTTGCTTTGCTGTTCGCGATGTACCGCTACTGGAACTATCGCTTCCTGACCGGCACCTATGCGGAAGCGGCGCGTGCGCAGCGGCTGCTGCACGAAGCCCGGCTCGCGACCGAAGCGGCCGCCAGGGCCCGGGTGGCGTTCTTCGCGTCTATGAGCCACGAGATACGCACGCCGCTTGCCTCGCTGCTGGGGAACATGGAGCTCGTGGCGATGGGGCCGCTGGAGCCGGAGCAGCGGAGGAGGGTGGATGCGATGCAGGTGTCGGCCGGAGGGCTGCTGCAGATCGTCAATGAAGTGCTCGACTTCTCCAGGATCGATGTGGGCGCATTGCGCATCGAGGTGCAGCCCGTATCCGTCACGGAGCTGCTCGGCCGCATCGCGATCGCCCATGCGCCGCTTGCCGCGCAGCGCAGCCTGAGCTTCCACGCGGTGTACGGCAGCAATATTCCCTCGCAGCTCGAGCTTGATCCGGCGCGCCTGACCCAGATCGTCAACAACCTGCTTGGCAATGCGTTCAAGTTCACGCCGGCGGGCAAGATCGTGCTGCGCGCGCGATGGCTGGAAGGGAACCTGGAGATCGTCATTGCCGATACCGGCATCGGCATACCGGATGCGTACCGGGACCGGCTCTTCCAGCCGTTCTCGCAGGTCGCCGACAAGCGGATCGCCCAGGCGGGTGGCACCGGCCTTGGCCTGTCGATCTGCATGCGGCTGGTGGAACGGATGGGCGGCAGCATCATGCTGGACAGCACCCTGGACGTGGGAACGCGCGTCACGGTTCGTCTGCCGCTGGGCGTTTCCGACGCGCCGCCGCCGGTGCGCCCGCGCTTGCCGCGGAACCGGACGGTGGTGCTGTCCCGCGATCCCGAGTGCATCGAGGGAGTGCTGAACCATTTCGACTGGGGCGCGTGCCCGCCTTCGGCGCGCTCAGACCTGGACGAGCCCGTGGATGGGGACGGCCATGACTGCCTGCTGGTGACCGAGGCATTTGATCCTGCGCGCGTCCTGGCCTGGTGGCCAAAGCCGGCCTCGGTGGTCTGGCTGAAGCAGCTGGGGCCGCTGGTCGCGACTATCCGGCCGGATGGCGGTCGCGAGGTTTCCAGCTACAGCCTTGCCGGCATCCATGCGGCAGCGCTGGCGGTCATCACCGGGGCACAGTCGCCAAAGCGGAGCGAGGCAGGCCCTGCCGGGCGGCCCGCATCGCCGCTTGCGGGCCATGCCGTGCTGATCGCGGAAGACAACTTGCTGAACCGGAACCTGCTGCGCGACCAGCTGCGGGCGCTGGGCGCGGGCGTCATCGTCGCGGGCAATGGCAGCGAGGCCATGGCGGCGCTGGCGGAGCAGCGCGTGAACGCGGTGCTGACCGATATCGACATGCCCGTCATGAACGGCTTCGGCCTGCTCCGGGAAATGAGGCACGCCGGCATCGACATCCCCGTCTATGCCGTGAGCGCCAGCGCGCGGCCCGAGGACGTCGCCGAGGGACGGGCGAGGGGGTTCACGGGCTATCTGACCAAGCCGGTATCTCTCGCCGAACTGGCGTCGGTACTAGCACGCAGCGACGATGGCATGGGCCATGAGGATGAGCAGTCAGTCGCGTCGTGCGGTGACGATGATCTCCCCGAACTGCCGCGGATCCCTGCCGCGTATGCCGAAGCCTTCCTTGCCCAGGCCGGGGCGGATCTCGATGAATACGACGCGATCCGGTCCGGACGGGACGTGACCTGGCTGGCGCGGTTGCTGCACCGCATCGCGGGCAGCCTCGCGGTCGTCGGGCCGTCGGAACTGGCCGAGCTGTGCGAAGACCTGCGCGAGTACGCCGCGGATGCGGATGGCTGGGACGACGAGATCGAAACCCAGTCGGCGTATATCGCGCGGAGTCTCAGGCAGTTGTGCGGGCGCCTGTCCGTGGCGTCCTGACGCCCTGCCGCCGCGAAACGCTATAGCACAGCGCAGGCTTCCGCGGTGGCGACGACGGTCAGGCTCGCTCGCGCATCATTGCGCAACAGCACGCACAGGTAGCCACCCGTCATGTCCTCGGGGCGGGGGTCTTCGTGCCATAGCGGCGGCGGCGGCACCATGGCGGCGTGTTCCCCGCCGACGCTTGCATCGCTCCAGGTGATCGGGATTGGCCCCTCGGGCCTGGTGCCGAGGAAGCAGTATGCCGGAGTGGATCGCGATTGCCGCAACGCGCTCCCGGTTTCGCAATTGCCCGCGCGCACCGCCAGCACGTCGTGATCGGTGCGATTGACAGCGACGATCTTCGTCCATGGCCACGGTTCCTGGAATGGGCTGATGAATTCGGCGGTCGGGATTGCACACCCGGACAGGGCGCTTGCGGCGGCAACGGCAGCCAGGCTCGCGGGGATCGGAAAAACAATATTCATAGGGTTCTGCAGGCCGGGCAAGTCTGGACTACACCCGAGCGATATACGACGGCGGACAGGTTAGGCCGCTCACGCCGTCAGGGCTATCAATGGAATTCGAAAAGCGCCGCCGTACCGGGAGCGGATCGGTGCCGCGTTCCCGCACTTTCTAAGTTCTTTGATAGCCGCGACTGACGCATTGCCATAACGTGTGCGCTCCATCGGGATGTGGCGGCAGTGCCAACGCACGTCGACGACATCCGAATCCATTCGAAGGAACCTGCAGACATGACAAACAACCGTCGCTCGGCCGTCCGGGCCCTTGGCGCTGCGCTGCTGATCGCGGGCGCTGGCCAGGCTTATGCGCAGCACTCACGGGGACTGGAATCGCAAACGACGCGAGATCAGCCGGATGCGTGCGCCGGAGCCGGACTTGCCGCGAAGCCCGCCGGCTGCCGCGCTGCCAGCGATACTGCCAACAGTAAATACAACCTTCTGTACGTCGAGGGTGCGGCAGCGGACGAACGCGAGGACAAAGCAACGTCCCGCCGGTCCGCAGGACGCGCGCGCGCGGAAGCCTACCGGGGCGGCTCGCGCAGCGACCCCACCGGCTCCTGACCGGATAGTGCATTGTGTAACCGAGCGCCAACGCTCCATCTCAAGACAATTCGATGAAACTGCGCCCCTATCTGCTGGCGGGCATCGGCCTGCTGGCATCGAGCGAACCTGCCTTCGCATCCCTACTGAGCGGCAAGGCCCTTGAGACCGCGGCCAACGCCATTTCCTGGGTGGTCCTGATCTTCGTGCCGGTGGCAGGGGGCTACCTGTTCTGGATGCTCCATATCTGGCCCGAGAAGATCGCGCAGCGCAAGCGCCATCCGCAAAAGGAAGCCATCCACTCGCTATGCCTGCTGTCGCTTTTCTTCGGCGGCTTGCTGTGGCCCCTGGCCTGGCTCTGGGCCCACACGAAGCCCGTGTTCTACCGCGCCGCGTACGGCACCGACAAGGCCCCGGAGGACGATGACGCGCCCGCCCATGGCACCCGGCAGCCAGCCGCGACGATGGAAATCGCCAGCAGCATGCGCGCCGGACAGGAGCGGATCTGAATGGATGCACTGCTGCTTGGTGTCTACGCGCTGGCCGTCTGGCTGATCTTCTTCAAGTTCAAGTGGCTGCCGTGGAACACGACGTCGATGGTCATCGTATTCACGATTCCCGTGGTTGCGCTGCTGCTGCTGATCCTGACGCTCAATGTGGTGGCGCCGTCCACCCATGACGTACGCGTGGTCGGCAAGGTCCTGCAGGTTGTGCCGCAGGTTCGCGGCCGCATCGTCGAGCTGCCGGCCGAAGGCAACCGGCGCTACAGCAAGGGCGATATCCTGCTGCGGATCGATCCGACTCCCTATCAGGCCGCGGTCAGGCAACTCGAAGGCAGGCTGCGGGCCGACGATGCCGCGCTGGCGGAAGCCGAGGCCTCGGGGCGCCAGCTCGGCGAATCGGTTCGCGGCGCGGCCGGCCGGGTCGGCACCGTGCAGGCCAGGCTGTCGCTTGCCCGCCAGCGCGTCAAGGAGCATGAGGCGCTGCTCGCGGCAGGCGCCGGTTCAAAGTTCGACCGGGAAGACGCGCTGGCCCGCCAGCGTGAACTGGAAGGCGAACTGGTCAGCGCGCAGGCCGCCGAGGACGAGGCCCGGCAGAAGTTGTCGGCCAGGAGCCAGGGCGAATTTGCCGCCATTGCCACGGCGCGCGCGAAGCGGGCGGAAACCGAGGTCATGCTGGAGAACGCCCGCTGGGAACTTGAGCAGACCGTCTACCGGGCGCCCTCCGATGGCACCGTCGTGAACCTGCAGGTACGGGTGGGCACCATGCTCGTGCCGTTCCCGTTCTCGCCCGCGTTCAGCTTTGTCGAGGATCAGCAGGAAGTCGTTGCCTTTTACCGGCAGAACGAGCTTTACAACGTCAAGGCGGGCGACCTCGCCGAGCTCTATCTGCCGACGCATCCGGGCGAGATCATCAAGGCGAAAGTCAACTCGGTCGTGTGGGCGCAATCGCAGGGCCAGATTGCGCAGGGCGGCATGATTCCCAACACCGGCGCCACCGATGCGGTGCCGAACCGCTTCGCGGTCAAGTTCGACCTGCGCGACGAATCCCGCGGGCGGATGCTGCCGGTCGGGGCAGTCGGGGCGGGCGCGATCTATACGAAGCATATGGAAGTGTTTCACATCATCCGCATGGTCTTCCTGCGCGTCAGTTCCAAGCTGAACTACCTGGTGTTCAAGCTTCACTAGGTTCACTGGATCCGAGGTTCGACAGAGCTTCGATAGAAATTTGGTAAAGGGAAGTCCGTGTCGTCGTTTCAACCAATGAAGACCTTGCTGCTGGCGTTTCCGCTCGCCATGCTTTGCGGTTGCGCCCTGCAGGCACCGCCCGAGGGCGCGGACCTTCGGCGCCAGGCCGTGCCCGCGCTCGAAGGACACGCCACGTGGGCGAACGCGGCCACAGCCGGTGACGCCGCCAACGGCTGGCTTGCCATCTTCGACGATGCCGAACTGCAACGGCTGGTGCGCGAGGCCATTGCGCACAATGGCGATCTCCGGCTGGCCGCGGTGCGCGTGCAGCAGGCGCAGGCGCTGGTCGCCATCCAGCGCAGCGGCCTGCTGCCGGACGCGGGCGTGAAGGGCAGGGCAGGCAATTCGGAAACGCAGATCCTGTCGATCGGCGCAAGCTGGGAAATCGACCTCTGGGGACGCATCCGCGCCCAGTCGCGCGCGGCGGAATCGCAGTACGCGGCCACCAGGGACGACTATCTCTGGGCCCAGCGCGTGGTGGCAGCGACCACTGCCAGGGCATGGTTCACGCTGATCCGGAACGCGCAGCTGGAGGACCGGCTGCGGCAGTCCGCCGCCATCCAGGAAGAGCTGGTGCGGATTACCGGCCAGCGTGTCGAGATCGGGGTAGCGCCGGACACCGAGCTGCTGGATGCGCGCAATGCACTCCGCGCGCAACGCGACGCAATCGGAAAGGCCGAACTGGCCAGAGGCCAGGCCGCGCAGGCGCTGGAGCTGCTGCTGGGCCGCTATCCCGCCGGAGAAATCGCGACGGCGCCGGAACTGCCCGCCATGCCACCGGCCCCGGCCGCGGGCTTGCCGGCGAACCTGCTCGGGCGTCGGCCTGACCTGACCGCGTCGGCGCACCGCGTCGCGGCGGCCTTCGATATGCGGCAGTCTGCGCAAGCGGCACGCCTGCCGCGGGTCTCCATCAGCGCAGCCATCACCGGCATCCGCAGCGACGTGTTCCTGCTCAACCAGGCCGGCACCCCGATCAAGGGGCTCAATGGTTCCTTCTTTGCGCCGCTCTTCACGGGCGGCGAGCTCAAGGCCAGGGCGGACTACTACAGCGCCGAAGAGAAGGCCGCCCTGATCGCCTATGGCAACACCGCGCTGCAGGCACTGGGCGAGGCGGAGGCAGGACTGCGGGCCGAATCCGGCTATGCCGGGCGCACCGCGCAACTGCGGGAGCGGGTGGATGAAAGCCGTGAACTGGTGCGCCGAGCGGAGGCGCGCGCAGCCATCGGCGCCACGGATACGCGCAGCCTGCTAAAACAGCGGCAGGCACTCGTGGCCGCCGAGATGGATCTAGTCAACGTGCGGGCCGATCATCTCGACCAGCGCATTGCGCTATTGCTGGCGCTGGGTGGCGACTGGAGGGACGAGGCAGGCGCGGGCGGCTGACTTGTCTGCCGATGCCGACCGCCTGTGATCGATCAGCAGGACCGCCACCATGCCAATCACGGCGGGAATCGCAATCGCAATGAAGTTCTGCTGCAGCGGCAGGTTCATGGCGACGAGTACGCCAATGACGATTGGCGCCAGGATGGCCCCACTGCGGCCGACACCCAGCGCCCAGCCGAGTCCGGTGGAACGGATCGCGCTCGGGTAGAACTGCCCGGTGTAGGCGTTCGCTACGATCTGCGTGCCGATCGTCGAAGCGCCGGCAAGGCCCACCACGAGATACTGCAGTTCCGCGGGCAGCCTGAACCCGAGCAGCGTGATCGAGACCGCGGCCAGCGCATACATCGCGGCAAGCACGTACTTGATGTGATAGCGATCGGCCAGCCATCCGCCGCCGACGGCACCGATCATGGCGCCGATGTTGAGGACCAGCACGAACGTCAACGCGGAGCCCAGGCTGTAACCCGCGCTTGCCATCAGCCTGGTCAGCCATGAACTCAGGGCGTACACCATGAACAGGCACATGAAGAACGCGATCCAGAACATGAGGGTGCTGAAGCCGCGGCCGTCGTGGAACAGGTGCCGGATCGGCGCGCTGTCGGCCTTGTCCTGGGCCGGCACGGAGAACCGGTCGGTTGCGGACCAGCGGCGGCCTGGTGCGAGTCTGGCAACGATGCGGCGCAATGCCTCGTCGTCGCCCCTTGCCAGCAGGAAGGGCATCGATTCCGGCAGCGACCTGAGAATGGCGGGAACAAGCAGAACGGGAAGGCCGGCGGCGAGGAAGACCGATTGCCAGCCATAGGTTTCGATCAGGCCCTTGCCGAGGATGGCGGCGAGCATCCCGCCGACGGCATAGCCGCTGAACATCAGGGTGACCAGCGTCGCCCGCATCCGCTTCGGTGCGTACTCTGTCATCTGCGCGACGACATTGGGCATGACGCCGCCGATGCCCAGCCCGGCGAGGAAGCGCGCAATGCCGAAGAGCAGCGGATCCTTGACCATGCCAGCCGCGGCGGTGAACACGCTGAACAGGATGACGCAGATCGCGATGGCCCAGCGCCGGCCGATCCTGTCGGCCAGGGTGCCGAGGAAGATCGCGCCGAATACCATGCCGAACAGGGCGGAGCTGACCATGAGACCGGCCTGCGCCGGTGCCACGCCGAGGTCCTTCATGATCGACGGCAGTGCGATGCCGACGACTGCCAGGTCATATCCGTCGAAGATGATGATGATCGCGCACCAGAACAGCACGCGCGCATGGAAGCGATTGAAGGAGGCCTCGTCGGCCAGCTTGTGGACGTCGATTTGCGACATGGGGGCTTGTCTCCGGTATTTTTTTATCTAGTGGATTACTGCTTTGCCATCGGAACGTTCGGGTCGGCGAGGCGGGTGGGATCGACTTGCCTGCGCTGCTCGATCAGGCGGCGTGCGAAGCGCAGGTCGCGCGCCGCGTTGGCACCGGCCGCGGCCTGGACGACATCGCCGTCGAGATAGCACAGCAGGAAGCTGTCCTCGCCAGGCGTGCCCCGTGCCACCATGCGATGCGACGGCAAGGGGATGCCGTAGATCTGCAGGTTCATTCCATACTGGTCCGACCAGAACCACGGCAGGGGCGCATAGTCGACCGGGAGGCCGAGCGCCGCACGCGCCGCGGCGATACCCTGGTCCTGCGCGTTCTGCCAGGATTCCAGCCGCAAGCGCCGTCCGGCCCACGGATTCGGTGTCACCGCCACATCTCCCGCGGCGAAAATATCGGGGTCGGAAGTGCGGCAACCCTGGTCGACGATCACGCCGCCATCGCATGCCAGCCCGGCGTCACGCGCCAGCTCATCGTTGGGCACGAGACCCACACCAGCGACGATGGCGTGGCACGTCAGCGTGCTGCCATCGGCAAGCGTCACCACGGCCTGGCCGTCGGCGCCTGGCGCGATGCCGGCGATGCGGGCGCCGAGCATGACGCGGGTGCCGTGCGCACCATGCAGCCCGTGCAGGTGTTCGGAGATCTCCGGCGGCACGGTACGCTCGCACAGCCGTCCTTGCGCTTCGACCACGGTAACGTCGGCGCCTTTCAGCCGCGCGGTGGCGGCGACTTCCAGCCCGATCCAGCCGCCGCCCACGACGACGATGCTGCGGCCCGGCCGAAGCTCCGGCGCCAGCGACAAGGCATCGCCAATCGTGCGCAACGTATGGCTCGGGGTCGTATCCGCGCCCGGGACGGCAAGCGCGCGCGCCTTGCCGCCGGTACAGAGGATCAGCTTGTCATAGGACAGCATCTCTCCATCGGACATCTCCAGGCACTTCGCGGCCCGGTCTATGCGGGCCACGCGCGTGTCCACCCACCACTCCATCCTGAGCGCCTCGAACGCCTCCGGCTTGTGCAGCCACGTGCTGGCGGGCGCCGCTTCGCCGGCAAGCACGGCCTTGGATAACGGTGGCCGCTCGTACGGTGGATGGGCCTCGTCGCCGATAAGCACGAGCCGGCCGGCGAAACCTTCGCTGCGCAGCGTCTGGGCGGCCCAGCCGCCGGCCTGTCCCGCGCCGACGATGACGATGGTGGCGGCTGGCGCCATGGCCGTCGCTACGGCCGTCGCGCCCGGTGGTCGTTCGGAAGTCATGTGCGTCCCTTGTGGTTGCTGGCCGGCACTTCTCAGCCGAGGTCGAGGTAGACCTTGTCGCCTTCGATGCGGACCGGATAGGTGCGGATGCCTTCGGTCAGCGGGGCGCACATCGCCGCGCCGTTGCGGATGTCGAACCTGCCCTGGTGGAGCGGGCATTCGATCTCGTGTCCTTCAAGAAAGCCGTCGCACAGGCGCGCATGGCCATGCGTGCAAATGTTGTCGGTTGCATAGACGTCGCCGTCGACGCCATACAGGGCGATTTCCTTGCCCTCCACGGCCACGGCGATCACATCGTCCTGCGGGACGCTGGACAGCAGCGCTGCCTCGATCCAGGTTTCAGTCATGAATGGCTCCTGCTAGATGGGGTAGATCAGCGAGTTGGGGATCATCTCGCTATCGAACACGCAGATGCGCGACGCGAAGCGCCAGCCCTCGGGCGTGCGCACGATGGTGTCGAGGTAGCGGCCGGCGTTGTACACATCGGTCATCTGGTCCGGCTTGGTGCGCAGCACGGCATAGTTGGCCTCGGCCACGATCCTGTCGGCACCGGCCTCCCGGATCAGGGGCGCCCCGACGATGTGGCGCTGGTAGTAGGGATCGTGGAACAGCGTCTCCCGGATGCCGTAGATGCGGTCCTTCAGCATTCCCTTGCCCTCGAGCGACAGCGTGGCGAGCGGCAACCCGCGTTCGTGGTTCTCGCGCGGCTGGACCCGGTAGAGGCAGTCGTCGGTGAAGAACTCCGGCCAGCGGTCCCATTCGCCGTTGTCCACGGCGCTGGTGTAGTCGGCGTACAGCGCGAGCAGCGCGTAGTAGTCGGTAAAGTCCATGGCTTCAGACCTCCATCACCTTGCGCCAGTAGGCGTACATGCCGCGGATCAGGGTCTCGGTGACCATGTGTTCGGTGTTCTCGGCGGTCTTGCCGCCCAGTTCGGCAATCACGCGATGCCAGGGCTTCTGGGAGAAGCCTTCCTGCGAGCATTCGATGGCTTCGCCGTCGTCGGCTGACACGAAGCCGGCGGGCCCGAAGAGATTGGCCTGGCGCAGCCGGCGCCGCGTCATGTCCTCGGTGTCGTCCTCGAAGCCGAAGTGCGTCCAGACGAAGTCGAAGGAGTCTGGGCCGTTGGGCTGGATATGGCGCGTGGACACCGAATTGACCTGCTGCTGGAAGATCACGCTCGGGAAGACCGTCATCATCACCGCGGTTGGCTCGCCCCACCACGGCTCGTGGACGATGTCGAGGATGCGGTCGTCGTGCAGGGCCATCTGGTCCTTGAAGCTGGACACGCCGGAGGTCACGTCGCTCTTGCCGCCCTGGCCGCGGGTCGACACCATCGCGGCATGGCGGAACTCGGCATCCATCACCAGGCGGGCCTTGTTGTCCGCGCGCCAGAGCCCGAACGTGACAAACCACGTATGCAGCAGCCCGGGGTGGTAGGGGTCCTTGATGTTCTCCTGCATCAGCTTCCAGTTGCCCGGAATGCGCTGCTTGTTGTAGCCGAGGACCTTCAGCTTGCGGCCATTGAACAGCCGGTCGAAGTAGCCGAGGATGTCCGGCCCGAGGTAGTCCTCGAGCGAAGGGACGTCATGGTCGAACGAGGCGAACACCACCCCGCCGCGCGTGGCGACCTTCAGCTGCGTGAGCCCGTGCTCCTGCGGCCTGAAGTCGGCGGGCATGCCCCCGTTGACCTTGCCGTCCTGCTTGACGCCACGACGCAATGGCACCCCTTGCAGGTTGCCCTTCAGGTCATAGTTCCACTGGTGGTAGGGGCAGTGGAAATCCTTCCGGTTCCCGCTGCGCTCGCGGCAGAACTTCATGCCGCGATGGGCGCATACGTTCTCGATGACGTTGATGTCGCCGTCCTGGTCGCGCACCAGGATCACGGACCGCTCGCCAAGCGTGGTGCGCTTGAAGTCGCCGGGATGCGGGATCTCGGCCTCCAGGCCGACATAGTTCCAGTGACCCTGGTAGAAGCAGCGTTCGAGCTCGCGCTGGTAAAGCTGCGCGTCGGTATAGACGCGGAACGGGATGCGGCTGATGCTGTCGTCGGCCCACACTGGGCGGTCTTCATGGGAGGCTGTTGCCATGGCGGTTTCCATAGAGCGAACGGAGTCCGCGCGCGGGCCCGGTGGGCCTGTGCGGCGTCTGTGTGCTTGGGGTGACTTCAGGGGGGATTCCCCGGGGCGGGCTATCGCCAGGGAAGGGCGGGATTCATGGGGCGTCTCCGTATGTGCCTATGTCTTTTCGTATGGGAAGGATCATCGGACATCGACCGCAATAAACCAATAGAATCCCGGCTATAGTTGATATTCACGGAATCAATAAAGGTGCGCGATGGAACTGAAGGACGTCGACCTGAACCTGCTCGTCGTGTTCGATCAGCTGTTGCGGCAGGGGACCGTTTCCGGCACGGCCAGGGCCATGAACCTGAGCCAGCCGGCAGTCAGCAACGCGTTGGCACGCCTGCGGACCCTGCTGGGCGACCAGCTCTTTGTACGAAGCAGCAAGGGAATGCTGCCGACACCACTTGCGCAGGAACTGGCCGAGCCGGTCGGCCATGCGCTGGAATCGCTGCAGGCAACGCTCAGCCGCAAGATGACTTTCGATCCTCTGCGCAGCGAGCGCGCATTCCGGATCGCCATGACGGATATCGGCGAGGTGCACTTCATTCCGCCGCTGATGGGTGCGCTCGGGCAACGGGCGCCGGGCGTGACCGTGACCACGGTGCGCAATACGGCGGTCGACCTGGCGGCCGAGATGAGCCAGGGCAAGATCGACCTTGCTGTCGGCCACCTGCCTGAACTCAGTACGGAATTTTTTCAGCGGCGCCTGTTCCGCCAGCGCTACGTCTGCCTGTTCCGTCCCGGCCACGCGATGGACAAGAAGAAGGTCAGCATGCGGGACTTCGAAGCCGCCGAGCATGTCGTGGTCACGGCGGCGGGAACGGGGCATGCGCGCGTCGACGAGCTGCTGGCCCAGGGCGGCGTAAAGCGCAGCATCCGGCTGCGCGTCCCGCACTTCGTGGCACTGGCGGACATCATTGCCACCACCGACCTGGTTGCCACCGTGACCTGGACGTTTGCGGAACGGTGTGCCAAGTATTTCGGGCTCAGGTATGTCAATCATCCGTTCGCGCTGCCGGCCATCCAGATCAACCTGTTCTGGCATGCCCGATATCATCGCGACCCTGCGAATCAGTGGCTGCGCAACGAGTTTATTGAATTGTTTTCGGAATAGGGCCTCGGCTGAAAGCGAGTACGATTCGCATCCTGCATTTAGTACTATGTCTGGCACTTACGCTTGAGTTTCGGGGCAATCGAGAAAATGGACAGCGCTTCCCGAAGTCGTGGAAATTGTCGTTGATTGGTATGCGCAGGCTTGTGCCTGGAATCTCGGGAGCGGCAGTCCGAAAGGCACAACGGTGCGGTGGCGAAGCCGACGCAACGTGCTCTCCAGTCTAGTTCAGCGAACCCGTCGGGCCAACCCGGAATCCCGTGCGGCAACGAACCGACGGACTGAACCGCGGCTCCGCGCCGAAGTAGATGTCGACTGATGCGTCGGCATTGCGCTGCAGCCCTCGCCGGGAAGGGCGCGGGGTGCCGCCACGCTGCGCTAACGTGGCACCCCTGCCACCTCGATCAGCGCATCGACCACCACCACGCCGTCGGCGCTCGCCATCACCGGGTTGAGATCGACCGAGCGGATCGTGCCGCCGGCCGCGTGGACCAGTTGGCCGACTTGCACCGCCAGCCGGCACAGCGCGGCGATGTCGACCGCCGGCTCGTTGCGCACGCCGCGCAGCAGCGGCGCGATGCGCAGGCTGTCCACAGCGCGGGCGACATCGGCTTCGCTGCACGGCGCCAGCAGCACGGCGGTGTCGCGCAAGGTCTCGACATACTTGCCGCCGTCGCCGACCACCAGCACCGCGCCGAATACGGGATCCCAGTGCGCGCCGATCATGCATTCGCGCTGGCCGCGCGACATGCGCGCGATGACGATGCCTTCGCAATGCGCGTCCATGGCCTGCAGCGTTCGCATCTGGGCGCTGAACGCACGCGCTACTGCCTCCGGATCATTGCAGTGCAGGGCGACCAGCCCGTGCTCGCTCTTGTGCGGCACCTGGGGCGAGCTCGCCTTGACGGCAACCGGCGCGCCGATGCGCTGCCACGCGGCCACGGCGGCGTCGACGTCGTGGCAAAGATAGTGTTCGACCACCGGCACGCCTGCCGCGGCGAGACGCGCCAGGCTGGCGGCTTCGCTCAGCGTCGTGCCTTTCACCGGTGACGCCGGCACGGCAGGTGCAGCGGGTAGCGGCGGCTCGCCCTCGGCCGCGATCTGCCGCAGCCGCTGCTGGTGCGAGACCAGTTGCGAGAACGCTGCCAGCGCTTGCGCCGCGCAGGCGTAGGTCGGCACGTTGGCCTGCCGGAAGGCATCGGCCACCGGCGCTTGCCATACGGCGACCGCGATGGGCTTGCCCGCGGTGTCGGCAAACGCGGCGGCGTCGCGGGCAAAGCGCGGCACGTCGTAGCCCATGCCGGAGACGGGGATATCGAGCAGGAACAGGTCGGCGGCGGGATCGCGCGCCACCACCGGCAGCACCTCGCCGAACAGCGCGCTGTTGGTGAGCAGTGCGGCGGTGACATCGACCGGGTTGGCGGTGGCGGCGAAACCTGGCAGGCGCTCCGCCAGCGCGGCCTGCGTGGCATCGGACAGCGGCGCCAGCGCCAGGCCGGACGACGGCGCTGCATCGGCGGCCATCACGCAGCTCGCGCCGGAGTTGCTGACGACCACCAGCCGCCTTCCCCCGGCTTGCCAGCCGCGCAGGTACATCGGCGCGCAGCGTGCCAGCGCATGCGCATCGTCGACGCGCCAGATGCCGTGGCGCTGCAGGAAGGCATCGACCGCGCGGTCCTCGTTGGCGATGGCGCCGGTGTGCGACGCGGCGGCGCGCTGCCCGTCCTGCGAGCGGCCGGCCTTGGCCGCCACCACCGGCACGTTGCGCGCCCGCGCCACGCGCGCCGCCTCGGCCAGCATCTCGGGGTCGGTCAGGCTTTCCAGGTACAGCAGCACCAGCCGCACGCCAGGATCGTGCGCCACCGCCAGTGCCAGCTCGCCGACGGTGATGTCGGCCTGGTTGCCGGTGGCATGCACGTGGCGCACGCCGATGCCCTGGCCGCGCAGCAGACCATAGACCATCGCCGCCACGCCGCCGCTCTGGCTGACCACGGCGACCGGGCCATCCTGCGGCGGCACCTCGATGAACATGGTCGAAAAGCTGGCGATGGCGCCGCTGCCGAAATTGGCCAGCCCCTGGCTGTTGGGACCAACCAGCCGCAGCCCGCTGGCGCGCGCGGCGCGCACCATCTCGTCCTGCTGGCGCCGGCCTTCGGCACCGCCCTCGCCGAAGCCCGATGCGATCACGATGGCCGCCGCCACGCCCAGCCGCGCGCAGTCCCGCACGGCCTGCACGGCGGCATCTCCGGCGACGATGATGATGGCGAGTTCGGGGACTTCGGGCAGCGCGTCCAGCGTGGGACAGGCGCGCAGGCCCTGGATGGTGTCGCGCTGCGGGTTGACCGGGTAGAGCGTGCCGGCGTAGCCGTGCGCCTTCATGTAGTGGATGGGGCGGCCGCCGATCTTGTGGATATTGTCGGAGGCGCCGATCACGGCGATGGAGCGGGGAGCGAGCAGTGACTGGAGGGGAGCGGTCATGACAGGGGCCGTGGGGTATGCGTGAGCTATGCGTAGGGGATCAGTCGATGGTGGCGCCGGATGCCTTGACGACCCGGGCCCATTTGTCGATTTCGTGTTCGAGGAACCGCGCGGTGGCCGGTGGCGAGGTTGATGGCATGCGCGGTGGTGGCCACCAGCAGCGTGTAGCCGTCGGGCGCGGCCCGGGCCGCTGCCTCGGCGCCGATATTGCCGCCGGCGCCGGGGCGGTTCTCCACCACCAGCGGCTGGCCGAGCTTGTCCGAGAGCTTCTGGCCGACCACGCGCGCAACGATGTCGGTGGGGCCGCCGGGCGGGTAGGGCACCACCAGCCGGATCGGCTTGACGGGGAAGGACTGCGCCAGCGCTGGCGGCATAAATGCCGCGGACAAGGCGAGGCAGGAAAGCAGGGCGAGCGCGTGCCGCCGGGATCGATTCGGTGCCAAGGGGATTCTCCGGTTGTGGGTGCCGGCTGGGATGGAGGCGGACGCGCGCCGGCTGGCGCCGGAAGGCGCTATTCGCGCAGGAAACGCAGCAGCGTCCCTTCGCCGAAGCGCAGGAAGCCTGCGCGCACGCGCTCGCCGATCGCCACGCCGGGCTCGGCATGGCCCATCACGCGCGGGCCTTCGTCCAGCGTGGCCAGCACCAGCGTGTAGGGCGCCAGCGCGCGGAAGGCCTCGGCCGGGGCGCGGCTGATCTCGGTGACCGCATACACCGTGGCCAGCCCGCCGGCATCGCGCCAGCGCAACTGCAGGCTGCCGCAGGCGCGGCAGGCGTGCCGTTCCAGCGGCTGCCAGGCTCCGCAGTCGTCGCAACACTGGTAGCGCACCACGCCGGCATCGAGTCCGTCGGTATAGGGATGGCTCATGGCGCGGCCTCCAGCACCAGGCTGACATGCGACGACAGCACGCCACCGTCGGCATGGAACAGCGCGCGGCGGCGCTTGCTCAGTTGACGTTCCCCGGCGCGGCCCGCGAGCTGGCGCGCGGCTTCGGCAAGATGCATCAGGCCGCCTGCCGCGCCGGAATGGCCGAACGCAAGCAGCCCGCCATGCGTGTTGAGCGGCAGCGCGCCGGCGCGGCTGAAATCGCCGGCTTGCAGGCGCGCGTGCGCTTGCCCGCGCGGCGCCAGTCCGAGTTCTTCCAGCAGCATGACCAGCGTGATGGTGAACGAGTCGTAGATCGCGAGGCAGTCGATGCCGTCCACGCTGCCGCCCGCCTCGGCGAAGGCGTACTGCGCGGCCTCGGCGGCGCCGGTCTGCATCACGTCGTCGATGGCGCCCAGGTGCTGGTGCCGGTGTGCCTGCCCTGCGCCGGCGATGCGCACCGGCGTGCCCGCGCCGGGTTCCGCGGAAACGATCACCGCCACCGCGCCATCGGAAATCGGGCAGCAGTCGGACAGCCGCAGCGGCGTGGCGATCGGGCGGGCGGCGCGCGCCTGCGCGAGCGACAGCGGCTCGCGCAGGTGCGCATCCGGATGGCCGGCGGCATGCTCGCGCATCAGCACGGCAAAGCCGGACAGCGCATCGGCATCCATGCCGGTCTCATGCAGGTAGCGCGACGCCAGCAGCGCGTAGTAGGCCGGCACCGAGGCGCCGTTGGGCACCTCGGCATGCGGCTCGCCCACCTGCGCCAGCGTCTGGATCGACTGGTCACGGCTCTGGCCGCTGAGGCGGTTCTCGCCCGCCACCACCAGCACGTGGCGGCAGCGGCCGGCGCGCACCAGCTCATGCGCCAGCATGGCCATCACGCCGCCGGTGGCGCCGCCCGCGGCCACGCCGTGGGCGTAGGCGGGCGTGAGCGAGGCGTATTCGCAGAAGCGGTCGGCCAGCATCAGGTGCGGCAGCGTGGTGGCATAGCCGCACAGCACGCCGTCGATGCCGGCGCGCGCCAGCCCGGCATCGGCCAGCGCGGCATCGGCGGCCTGTGCCATCAGCGCCAGCGGCGTGCTGCCCTCGATGCGGCCGAAGCGGGTGTTGCCGCTGCCGCGCAGGTAGGTGGCGAGCATGTCAGTGCTTGAGCAGAGGGCATTGCGACTTCGATGCCGGCATGAAGGCCTGCTCGCCCGGTACTGTCGCCACCACCTTGTAGTAGTCCCATGGATACCGGGATTCGGCCGGCGTCTTCACCTCGAACAGGTACATGTCGTGGATCATGCGGCCGTCCTCGCGGATGCGGCCGTTCCTTGCGAAGAAGTCGTTGATCGGCAGCGACTTCATCTTCTTCATCACCGCCGCGGTCTCGTCGGTGCCCGCCGCCTGCACCGCCTTCAGGTAGTGCATCACCGACGAATACGCGCCGGCCTGGCTCATGTTGGGCATCTTCTTCAGCTTCTCGAAATAGCGGCGCGACCACGCGCGCGTGGCATCGTTCATGTCCCAGTAGAAGGCTTCGGTGAGCACCAGGCCGCCCGCGGTCTTCAGCCCGATGGCGTGGATATCGTTGATGTAGAGCAGCAGTCCCGCCATGCGCTGCGCGCCGTTGCGCGTGAGGCCGAACTCCGACGCCGCCTTGATCGCATTGATGGTGTCGCCGCCCGCATTGGCCAGTCCCACGACTTGCGCCTTGCTGGCCTGCGCCTGCAGCAGGTACGAGGCAAAGTCGCTGGCGCCGATCGGGTGGCGCGCGGCGCCCACCACCTTGCCGCCGGTTTCGTTGATCACCGCGGTGGCGGAGTCCTGCAGCGTATGCCCGAAAGCGTAGTCGGCGGTCAGGAAGAACCAGGTCTTGCCGCCGCGCTGCACCGTGGCGCGCGCGGTGGTATTGGCAAGCGCATAGGTGTCGTAGGCGTAGTGCACCGACACCGGCGTGCACAGGTCGTTGGTGATGCGCTCGGTGCCCGGCCCCGAGAACACCACGATGCGATTCTTCTGCTTCGCCACTTCCAGCACGGCCAGCGCTGGCGCCGAGGCGGCCACGTCGAGGATGGCATCGACATTGCCGGTGTCGTACCACTCGCGCGCCTTGTTGGCCGCGATATCGGCCTTGTTCTGGTGATCGACCACCACCAGCTCGATCTTCCTGCCCAGCACCTTGCCGCCGAAATCGTCGATGGCCATCTGCGCCGCGGTGGCGCTGCCGCGGCCGGTGACATCGGCGTACAGGCCGCTCATGTCGAGCAGCATGCCGATCTTGACCACGTCGTCGGAGATCGCAGTCTTGGGCTGTGCGTGCGCGGCGCCGCAGGCAAGCGCCGCGGCCAGGGCCAGGACGCCGGCGGCCCGGCGCTGGATCGAATGGCGAAGCTTCATGGTGTCTCCTCTGGCGTGTTGTGGTTCTTGTTTGGGCTAGACGGTAGCAATCGGCGTCACCGGCGACCCCACCGCCCCCGGCAGCCGCAGCGGCGGCGCGGTCAGCTGGAAGCGGGTGCGGCCATTGGCGCGCAGCCAGTCGGCCAGCTCGCGCAGGTACCACAGCTCGCCCAGCGGCAAGCCCAGCTTGAACAGGCAGTGGTGGTGCAGCGGCAGCAGCGGGTGGTGCCGGTCGCCATCGGGCGCGGGGCGGGCCGGGTAGCGCTCGACCGCGTAGTTGTCGGCGATCAGCGCGGCGATGCCGGCGTCGGTGATCCACTGCAGCAGGCGGTCGTCGCGGCCGTCTAGCGCACAGCAGCTGTGGTGCAGCACGGCTTCGTCGGGCTCGCGCTGCATCGACAGCACCACCTCGGCAAAGCCGGTGCGCAGCAGCAGCATGTCGCCGGGCTCGACCTCGGCCTTGCCGGCGTCCATGGCGCGCATCAGCTCGTCATAGCCGATGTTGCGGAAGTCCTGGCCGTACACGTGCGCCAGGTCCACCAGCACGCCGCGGCCCTGCATGCCCTTGACCGCGAAGTTCTCGATGCCAAGCGCCTGCGCGGCGCTGTGGTCGTGGCCGCAAGGGTGGGCGGCGAAGTGGTCGTCTTCGGCGTAATCCACCGGACCGACGATATGCTCGTTGGCGCGGAAGCCGTTGTAGTAGACGCGCTCGGGCCGCCCGTCGCCGTCGGCATCGAACAGCGCGCCCACGTGCGCCAGCGCATCCCACTGCGTGCTGTACTGCAGGCACATCAGCACCTGGTCGTCGCTGATCACGTCGGTGGCGGCGGGATCGACCTTGGCGAGCGGGAAGTTGAGGTAGGGGCTGTCGTCGCGAAATGTCGGGCGCAACTGCGGCGGGTGCCGGCGCGGGTTGAGCTTGTTGCCGCCCGGGTAGTCCAGCGGCAGCGACAGGCAGAAGCTGATGCCGGCCCGCACCTCGCGCGCGCCCTTGACGACCTGCTCGGGGCCGATCAGGTTGACGCGGCCGAGCTGGTCGTCGGGGCCGAAATCGCCCCAGTTGGAGCCTTGCGGACGTTGCTTCCAGCGCATGTCATGCCTCCTCTCGCGTACGTGGCCGGGTAGCCGGCCGTTGGATGTCGGGTTTGATATCTGGCTTCACGGCGGCGTGCGAGCGCCAGTGCTCGCAGATGGCGTCGGCCTCGCGCCGCAGTGCTCGCGCCATCGCGGCCTCGCGGCTGGTGATGCGATCGTTGAGCGCCGCAATGCTGATCGCGCCCAGCGGGTAGCCGTCGGGGCCGGGCAGGGCGATGGCGATGCCGCCCATGCGCTCGACCACGACGTCCAGCAATACGGCGTAGCCGCGCTCGCGCGTGGCCTGCACATGGCCCAGCAGCATGTCGCGGCTGAAGCGCGGGTAGCGCCGCATGGCCGGGGCGATGCCGTCGAGCACAGCGTCGACCTCGGCATCAGGCAGCGCGGCCAGCAGCGCCAGGCTGCCGGCGCCGATGCCCAGCGGCCGGCGGCTGCCGATGTCCAGGTAGTTGGCGCGGATCGGGAAGGTGCCCAGCCGCAATTCGATGCAGACCGATTCGCAGCCGCTCGGCACGGACAGGATGGCGCTGTCCTCGAAGGCATTGGCCAGCCGGATCAGCGCGGGGCGTACCAGCGGGCGCAGGTCGGTGCGCGCCAGCGTGGCGGCATGCAGCGCCAGCCATTCGCGCCCCGGCGTGAAGGCCTTGGTGGCGGGATCGCGCTCAACCAGTCCCTCGGCCGCCAGCGTTTCAAGCAGGCGCAGCGCCGAAGCCTTGTCGACGCCGGCGGCCAGCGCCAGATCGGTCAGGCGGCTGTTGCGGGCATCGGTCAGCGCGCGCAGCAGGCGGCAGGCTTTCTGCAGCGAGGTGCTCGGGGTGGTCACGGCGGCGGTCTCCTGGCCCGGTTTTCGTCACGTGAAACCGGTTGAAGCCGTTATAAGCCATCCGTCGCCGCCCGTCATTCTGCGTTGCCAAAAAGTTTTGCCGGATGAAATCAATGGCTGTCGGCGATTGGATAAACCATGGTTGTCGTACAACAATCGATGGAAATCAACAGATGTCAACGAAAAATTCGCGTCTATGCGGCAATTTAATGCAGGATATGATACATAGGCTACTCGAGTCAGGGTAAGACCGGACACAAGCTTGCGCCATAGCCTCTACAATGTCGTCAGACAACGTAACACATGACTGGCATACTGCCGTCCCCTGAAGAAAGCCTGCAATCATGAGCGAAGCGACTCCAGCACCGGCATCGCGCCCCCTCTACATCACGATGCACCCCGACGACAACGTCGCCATCGTCGCCAACGACGGCGGGCTGCCGGCCGGCGCCACGTTCCCCTGCGGCCTGACGCTGGTCGAAGGCGTGCCGCAGGGTCATAAGGTCGCATTGACGGACTTGCGCGAAGGCGACGAGGTGATCCGCTACAACGTCGTGATCGGCTACGCGTTGAAGGAGCTGCCGCGCGGCAGCTGGATCAACGAGCGCGTGATCCGCATGCCGGCCGCGCCGGAGCTGCACGACCTGCCGGTCGGCACGCGCGTCAGGCCGCTGCCGCCGCTGGAGGGCTACACCTTCGAGGGCTACCGCAATGCGGACGGCTCGGTCGGCACGCGCAATATCCTCGGCATCACCACCACCGTGCAGTGCGTGGAGGGCGTGGTCGAGTTTGCCGTGCGGCGCATCAAGGAAGAGCTGCTGCCGAAGTACCCCAACGTCGACGACGTGGTGGGCCTGGAGCACACCTACGGCTGTGGCGTGGCGATCGATGCGCCGGATGCCGGCATCCCCATCCGCACGATCCGCAATATCGCGCTGAACCCCAACTTCGGCGGGGAAGTGATGATCGTCAGCCTGGGCTGCGAAAAGCTGCAGCCCGCGCGGCTGGTCAGCGCCGGCACCATCCCGATCCAGAAGGAAGGCGAGCCCGACGTGGTCTGCCTGCAGGACGAGCAGCACGTCGGCTTTGCCTCGATGATCGAGTCGATCATGGCGACGGCCGAGAAGCACCTGCAGCGCCTGGACGCGCGCCGGCGCGAGACCTGTCCCGCGTCCGACCTGGTGGTGGGCGTGCAGTGCGGCGGCAGCGATGCCTTCTCGGGCGTTACCGCCAATCCCGCGGTGGGTTTTGCCACCGACCTGCTGGTGCGCGCCGGTGGCACAGTGATGTTCTCCGAGGTCACCGAGGTCCGCGACGGCATCGACCAGCTCACCGCGCGCGCGGCCACGCCCGAAGTGGCCGAGGCGCTGATGAAGCAGATGGCCTGGTACGACGCCTACCTCGAGAAAGGCAAGGTCGACCGCAGCGCCAACACCACGCCGGGCAACAAGAAGGGCGGCCTGTCCAATATCGTGGAAAAGGCGATGGGCTCGATCGTCAAGTCCGGCACCGGGCCGATCCATGGCGTCAGCGGACCGGGCGAGAAGGTCACGCAGAAGGGTTTGATCTATGCCGCCACGCCGGCGGGCGATTTTGTCTGCGGCACGCTGCAGCTGGCCGCCGGCATGAACCTGCACGTTTTCACTACCGGCCGCGGCACGCCGTATGGGCTGGCCGAGGTGCCGGTGATCAAGGTCTCGACCCGCAATGACCTGGCACGCCGCTGGCACGACCTGATGGACGTCAACGCCGGCCGCATCGCCACCGGCGAAGCCACCATCGAAGAGGTGGGCTGGGAGCTGTTCCACACGCTGCTGGCGGTGGCCAGCGGCAAGAAGTCATGGGCGGAACACTGGAAGATCAGGAACGCGCTGGTGCTGTTCAATCCGGCGCCGGTGACTTGAGGTATTGGCTGTCGGGTCTGTGATGGCGGCGGCTGCTATTCGCCACCGGGTGTAGCCGGCCAGCATATGTCATCCACCGTACCCCAGCCTGGAACACGATTGAGGCGCAAGGTGCCTCTCGAACCAGGCTATCGTGAGTGTTGCGACGTCTTCCAGGGCCTTGCGGTCTTCGAATCCTCGGCCATTCGTCGGGATGAGCCTCAACTGCCGCGGGCAATGCATTTGCTCAAACGCAAGATTGTTGATCTGAATGTTCTTTGGGTCGCCGCTTGCACATATCAGCAGCGCAGGGATATCGAGGCGCTGCAGGCTGGCGGCACCCGCGAGATCCGGTCGTCCTGCAACACAGGCCACCGCGCGAAGTTGTGCCTCGCCGTACGCGGCCGAGCGCAGGGCCGCAGCTGAGGCGGTGCCGGTACTAAGCAGGCCGACAGGGAGGTCTGCGCAGGGTGTTCCGCCGTGCAGGAAGCCCAGCGTCTGGTTCAACCTTGCCACCAGCTCATCGACATCCGACTCGGGCGCGTCGTCGAAGCGGCTGTCAGGCTGCAGGTCCACAAGCACGGTGGCGAATCCTTTCGCGCGTAGCTTGCGTGCCAGGTAATGACTGCGGACGTCGCGGCGTTCCGCGCCACCGGCATGAATCATCACCGCGACCCCGATGGGATTCGCGGCGGTTTCGAACATGACTCGCAGGCAAGTCGTCCCATATGGAACCAGCATCGCTCTGCTGATTGCCGGCACGCGCGCCTCCACCCCTGGCCGGGCATGGCCTGGGGATTGCACTGGCAGCATGGCTGTCACCTGCCGGACAAAATCGTCGGTGACCAGACTGAACTCGTGATAGAAATGCGCGAGATTTTCGATGGACTCCGGGGTATCCAGGCAGATGACTTCATCCACCAGCGCCCGGATCCTGTCCAGTCCCGCTCTTGAGGCGATCGGAAGCGCGCATATGAGTCGAGCGGGCTGCCGCTTGCGCAGGCGCGAGAGGGCCGCATACATCGTCGCGCCGCTCACCAGGCCGTCATCCACGACAATCACCACGCGACCGCCCGGATCCGCCTGCTTGCGAACCGGCTTATAGACCGCGCGCTGCCTGCGAAGCTGGTCGAACTGGGCGTCACGCTGTCGGCTGGCGTCGCCATGCGCATTCGCTTCGCCCGTGCACCACGTCATGCCTGTGTCGTCCAGCGCCATCCCTGGGGTGATGCGGCGCGCCATCACGAGATCGAATTCGGCGTCCAGCGCGTCGGCGACGACGCGCCCGACCGGCACTCCGCCACGAGGGATCGCCAGAACCAGGGCGCCGGTTCCCCGATACGCATGCAAGGCCCGCGCCAGTTCCGTTCCGGCATGTTCACGGGTCTGAAAACGTGTTTGATATGGGCGCATTCTAGAACTGAAGGAGAATCAACGATGAATCTGCAAGACCGCGGCGCCGGAAAGGCGGCCGTCACGCAGATCGGCCAAAGCCTCATTGGCCTGCTCAAGCGGATACGCGGTGGTGTGTGTATGCAGCAAGGTGCGGGCGGCGATCTCCATCAGCGCAATCCCGTCGGCGCGCGTCAGGTTGGCGACGGAACACAGGCGCCTCTCTTCCCAAAGCAGTTCGTAAGGCATGCCTGGGATATCGCTCATGTGGATGCCGCCGCAGACAACGGTGCCACCTTTATCGACGGCGCGTAGCGCTTTGGGCACCAGTGCGCCCACCGGCGCGAAAATCAGCGCGGCGTCCAGAGGCACCGGAGGCGGGAGGTCGCTCGAGCCGGCCCAGCACGCTCCAGTCTGGTATGCCAGTTGCTGGGCGCCCGTGTCGCCAGTGCGGGTGAAAGCGTAGACTTCCCGGCCTTGTGCCACGGCAATTTGCGAAACCAGGTGGGCGGCTGCGCCGAAGCCATAGATGCCGATGCGGCGTGTATCGGCGGCAGGCCCTGCCATGCGCAGCGTCCGGTAGCCGATCAGGCCGGCACAGAGCAGCGGGGCAGCGTGTTCGTCATCGTAGGCAGGCGGAATCCGAAAGCAATACCTGCTGTCTGCGACAACATATTCAGCGTAGCCGCCATCGCGCGTATAGCCCGTAAATAGCGGTGCATCGCAGAGGTTTTCGTGATGACGCTGGCAGTAGCGACAGTGGCCGCAGGTATGGCCAAGCCATGGCACACCCACGCGGTCGCCCGGCCCGAAGGCGGTGACACCCGCTCCGCAAGCATCCACCCGTCCAACGATCTCGTGTCCGGGGATGAGCGCCGGTTTGGGATGGCGCAGGTCGCCGTCTACGATATGCAGGTCGGTCCGGCATACGCCGCAGGCAGAAACAGCGATGCGTACCTCATCCGGCCCGGGCTCGGGGACTGGCCCGTGTACCAGGACCAAAGGCTGCCCCGCGCCTGCAAATTGCATGGCTCGCATGGTCTCGGGCATGCAGGTGTCCTTGTCGGTGCCCCGGCGTGGGGCGTCAGCCTTCGATTTCGCTGCGGACCAGCAAGACCGGCTTGGTTGTCTGGGCCAGTACGCCTTCCGCCACGCTGCCCATCAGCAGCCGCCTGACGCCGCGCCGCCCGTGCGTGCCCATGACAATCATGTCGGCATTCCAATTGTCGGCTTCGGTGGCGATGGTCGTGGAGATCCGCCCGGGAGCCACCGGCTTTTCGTCCAATTGCGCATGGCATCGGATTCCCGCCTGGCTGAGGCGTGCCGTCGCGGCGTCCAGTGCCTTGCGGCCGTACGAGATCTGCTGGTTCGCCAGTTCGCGGGGATCGAAATAGCCTGCCTCAAAGTACACATCGCTGTCATCGACCACAAACAACGCCTTGACTTCGGCGCCGGTGGCCGCGGCGATTGCGATGGCCTGGCTGAGCGCCAGGTCGGAGGAGTGGCTGCCGTCCACGGCGAGCAAGAGGCGCTGGTACATGCGATGCTCCTGTGAGATCGGACTGCATAGTCCCTGGGTCTGATGCATTCAGCCTAGGCGGCAGTGTTGGATGGAACTTGATATTGGTCAAACCAAGGCGCGGCCCCCCGCATCGTGAGCAGGCCGGTGCAGCGGCCAAGCGCTTGCCAGTTCCCATTCCTGGAGGCGGCGCCTTGGGGCGGTGCCGCCTGCTGCACCCGACAAGAATCCATGCATTGTCAGTGACAAGAGCGGCACTTGTTCAACTCGGGTGACGCTGGGGCACAGGTGGCGCAGACGGCGGCGATGCCGAATCCCGGGACGGAAAGAGGGCCCTGCCGCTTGCCCACTGCATGACGAAGGCCTGCATTGCGAGGATGTCACGCGGCCTCTGCATTGCCAGGAACTGTCTGGTGCATGCATGGGTGCCGGGAACGGCGCCATGGAACCATTGAAGGTTCCATTCCATCAGCGTCTCGAACTGTGAAAATGCTTTTTCGGAAAAGCACAGTACATCTGCCATACCCCTGAGGACTTCAAGATTGGCTTGCTGAGCCGCTGAAAGCTGGGCAAAGGGCAATCGATTCATGATCACGCTCCCGCATGTGAGCGCCACAGTCATCGGTTCGCAGTATGGCGCTCCGAGTGGAGACACTCCGGCAGAACCGGCTGGAGCCCCGCTCGAAAAATATGAAGCCCGACCCGTGCCTGTCCCGACTTGAGAATGCACCCCGGCCACGATCAAGCATCGCCATGGCTTCAAGAAGCAGGGGTACGCAATCCCGATGAGACAAACAACGGGGGGATGAGTCGCTATCCGAGGGGATTTCCGGAGCCGCCAGGCGCGTTAGTGCGCCCTTGGCCGGCTCCGGACTAATAGAGGCAGGCGAGACCTACGCCTTGGAGTGGCCGCTCGCTGTCGAGCCGGCGCGGAATCGTCATTGCAGCGCCCATTTGCGAGGGTTTGGCCGCAACTTGGGAAAACGGCAGCGCATGCATGCTTCGTGAGCACAAATTATCGAAAGCGCGCGCCGTGATGTCCATCGCTCAGTTCCTCTGAAGAAGATTGAAAACGAGGTTCAGGGCATCATATCCACTTCGCAAGGAAAGGGCAAACCACTCCGGGTCGATGCCGTGCTGGTGGCGGCGATAATGCCGGGCGGGTGGTTCGGCTCGTCTGCGCTAATGCGGCGATGGCAGCTGGATGCCGCTGAATGCCAGCGCCAGCCCACCGACAAGCACCAGGCTGAGCGCCCACACCACGTCGAGGTTGAACCAGCTGCGCGACACGAATTTAAGCCCGACATAGCGATAGACCAGCCAGGCCACCACGCCCCCGGTGGCGATCAAGGCCGCGGCATGCACGACGGACACGAGCAGCGCCATCGAGACATTGGCGCCCATCAGCGCGGCGGCGGCCTTGTGGCCGGCATCCTCGTCGGCGCGGCACAGCCCGAGATAGATCGGCACCAGCATCAGCCCGGCGCCATGCGCGATTGCCACGGCGAAGGACCATAGCGCCAGGCGCCCCGGCCGAATGCGCGCCAGCGAGCGCGGATGGCGGCGCCAGGCCAGCAGCGCCAGCCCCCAGCCGATCACCAGCAGCCCCGCGGCAAACTGCAGCGGCGCCTGCCAGCGGGCCACCATGGCCAGCACGCCGAACGGCAGCAAGACCGCGATCATCGCCAGCAGGTGGCCCAGCGCCAGCCATCCGAGCGCCGACACCACCGCGCGGTCCTGCCGCGCCAGCAACCCGTTCGACACGGCCAGCGGCCATCCCATCGCGGGATTCAGGCCGTGATAGATACCGCTGGCCAGGACCGCCGACCACAGGCCGGCATGCTCCCAGGAGAACGCCGTCAAGACCGGACCGACGGATAGCAGAACGAGTCAGTCGAGCAGTCGCCGCCTTCCAGCCGCACCTGGTGCGCGCGGTAGCCGTCGGGGAATTCCAGCCAGTAGTCATCGGCCAGCGCCAATCCGCCCTCCGGCTCGGCGCGCCCCATCACCTGCACGCCGGGCACGCCGTCTGGATAGAACTGGTTGTCCCAGGTGGAGTAGAGCGAGTTGGTCCAGTAAACGCGCTTGCCGTCGCGGCTGATCTCGACCATCTGCGGGCCGCCGGCGAAGGTCTTGCCGTTCGGATGCGGCGTGCGCCGTGCAATGCCGCCGAGATGGACCGAGCCCGACAACCGTGGCTTGCGCGGGTCGGTGACGTCGTACTGGCGCATCTCGCCGGTGCCCCAGCACGACACGTACAGGAATTTGTCGTCGAGCGACAGGTCGATGTCGGTGATCAGCGGCGGCACCGCGCCGAAGCCCTGCAGCAACGGCGGCAGCAGGTCGGCCGAGGCCGGCTCGGGCGGGATGGTCGCGGTCTTTTCCGCGTGGAACTTGCCGCCTTCGCGCCACCAGGTCCAGATCGAGCCTTCCAGGTTGGTGGTGTCGACCACCACGCCGACAAAGCCGTATTCCCGCACCGGATCGTGCGCGGGCCTGACTTCCAGCGCCATCTGGTGGTTGGCGCCCAGGTCGATGGTCTGCACATTGCGCCGCGCGCGCAGGTCCCAGAAGTGCAGCTTGTGGCCGTACTTGTTGGAGAGCAGGTCTTCGGCCACCAGGCCGTTCTCGAACTGCGGCGGCAAGGCCCACTCGCTCGACACCATGTAGTCGCGCGGCAGGTTCCACCAGAAGTCGTAGTGCTTCTCCTGCTCGCCGCGGTCGATTTCCCAGCGGCCGAGCACCTCGAAGGTCTCGCAGTCCATGATGAAGATGCCGGGGAACCCGTCGGTGCCGTCCTGCCCCGCGCCGCCGAGCGTGCTGACGTAGATCCCTTCGGGGCCGCAATGCACGGTGTGCGGCCGCGAGTAGCCGGTCTTGCCGATGATCTCGTCCGGCTCGATGATCTTGTGGATGCGCGCCTGCGTGGGATGCGGCTTGGTGTCGACGATATAGATGCGCGACGAGCGCATGCCGGGAATGATCAGGTAGCGCCGCTCCAGGAACGCGTGGCCGGTCAGCGGCGACAGCGCGGAGGAACAGGCATTCCAGCCGAAGTGGTGCAGCTCGTCGCCCTTGTTGGTCATCGGCACGGTATGCACCACCGTGCTGTAGGTGGGCGAGCCGGGCTTGACGTCGATCACGGCCAGTGCGTCGGGGCGCGAGCCGTCGGGGCTCAGCAGCAGGGTGTAGGCGAATTCTTCCGGCGGTGCGCTCATCGCGAGCTGGGGCGACGGGTAAAACGTGGGATCCGGCCGCATGTTCATGGTTAGCCCTCCTTGTTCTACGCCGGTCACATGCCGCGAGATCGCGCAGGCCGGCATGGCAGCGTCCGCGCACGGAAGTGGACTTCAAGCGTACTTAGCCTAGGTCGTTCTCTATCCCTAGTCAAACGGGCCGGCACGCCGCCGCAGGGCCGTTCTCGTCACGCTGGAGATGCGTGGCGCGTGGGCATGCGCCGGCCGCATGCGACTCAATGCGACTTGGCGCGCTTTAGCGTGCCTTGGCGCGCCTTAACGCACCGGCCGGATGCCGGCATCAAAGCGCGCCGCCAGCCCGTGGTCGCGGAACGCCGCTACCACGAAGTCGATGAACACGCGCGTCTTCGGCGGCAGCAGCGTCTTGTTCGGGTAGTACAGCGAGATCGGCCCGTTGTCGGCATGCCATCCGGGCAGCAGGCGCACCAGCGCACCGCTTTCCAGCCATCGCGCCGCATGCGGCGTCGGCAGCAGGGCCACGCCGTAGCCGAGCATGGCCGCGTGCGCCATTGCCTCGGGGTCGTCGAAGATCATGCGCGTGCGCTGCGTGACCGGTGCTTCTTCGCCCGACTCGCTGCGCAGCGTCCAGGTGCGCAGCCGGCCGGTCGGGCCCGAGCGCCGCACGATGCCGTCCAGCGCGGCCAGCTCGCCGGGGTGGCCCGGCATGGGCCTGCCCGCCATATAGGCGGGCGATGCGGTCGCGACGATGCAGGTCCGCGCCAGTTCGCGCGCCACCACGCCGTCGGTCAGTTCGATGCCGCCGCCGATGGCCGCGTCAAAACCGTCCTGGATCAGCTCCGCGGGGCGGTTGTCGAAATGCCAGTCCGGCACGATCGCCGGATAGCGCTGCAGGAACTCGCCCAGCAGCGGCACCAGGTGTTCGCGGCCGAAGGCGAGGGCCATGCTGACCTTGAGCGTGCCCGCTGGCTTGCCGGCGTCCTGCGAGGCGCTGGCAAAGGCATCGCGCAAGGTCGAGAACGGGTCCGAGACCTGCCGCAGGAACTGCTCGCCGCTGGCGGTCAGCGTCAGCTGGCGCGTGCTGCGCTGGAACAGCCGCAAGCCCAGGTGCGACTCCAGCCGCGCCACGTTCTTGCTGACCGCCGCTGGCGTCATGCCGAGCTGGCGTGCCGCCGCCGAAAAGCTGCCGGCTTCGGCACTCCGGACAAAGGATTCGAGCAGGTTCAGGGCTTCCATGGCCTCAGCTTATACCAACGGTTGAAAAAGCTGATGCCGGCTTGTGGCTAGCGAAGGGGCAATCCGCGAACGATACTGGGTTTGCCAACCAACCATTTCCCGGAGCATTCCATGGCCACCCTGACAGGAAAAACTGCATTCGTTACCGGCGGCGCCCGCGGCATCGGCGCGGCAATCGTGCGCCGGCTGGCGCGCGAAGGCGCCGCCGTCGCCTTCACCTACCAGAGCTCCGCGGCCGGCGCCAACGCGCTGGCGGCGGAAGTGGAAGCCGCCGGCGGACGCGCGCTGGCGTTTCAGGCCGACGCCGCGGACGCCGCCGCTCTGACCCGCGCCATCGACGACGCTGCGCGCCAGTTCGGCAAGCTTGACATCCTGGTCAACAACGCCGGCGTGCTGCGGCTGGGATCGGTCGAGACCCTGTCGCTGGAAGACTTCGACGAGACCCTGGCCGTCAATGTGCGCGCGGTGTTCGTGGCGGCCAGGGCGGCGCTGACGCACATGGGCGAGGGCGGCCGCATCATCAACATCGGCAGCACCAATGCCGAACGCATGCCGTTCCCCGGCGGCAGCGCGTATGCGATGAGCAAGTCCGCGCTGCTGGGGCTGGTGCAGGGCATGGCACGCGACCTGGGGCCGCGCGGCATCACCGTGAACAACATCCAGCCGGGACCGACCAATACCGACATGAACCCGGAAGCCGGGGATTTCGGCGCGGCGCTGCATAGCCTGATGGCGTTGCAGCGGCATGCCACGCCGGAGGAGATTGCCGGCATGGTGGCTTATGTCGCGGGTCCTGAAGCGGGCTTTGTCACTGGCGCCAGCCTGATGATCGACGGCGGTTTCAGCGCCTGAGCGCCAGGCAAGCAGGCCTTACGCTGGCCAGCCAGCACGCCGGCCCCACGCCGGCGTGCCTCAGTCTTTCGCCGCCTTGCGCAGTGCCGCGCTGACCTCGCCGTAGAAGCCCCGCAGCTTCTCCAGCTCCAGGTCCACCGGCTGCAGCGCCGGCCACAGCAGCGCCACCATGTCACGCGCGGTCTTCTCGATATCGACCTCGCGCTGCCGCGCGATCGCATCCCACAGGATGTGTTCCATCGGCCCCAGGATGGCCGAGCGCAGCAGGCTCAGCGGCAGGTCGCCACGGATCTCGCCATTGCTGCGCGCCCGCGCCAGCAGGTCCATCAGCGGCGCCGTATAGCGGCGCTGCAGCGGCAGGAACACCTCGCCCAGCCCGGGCCCCTTGGCCCGGCCTTCCGACAGCACCAGCGCGCACAGCCCGGTCCCCTGGATCAGGAACAGGCGCAGGTGCGTCTTCACGTAGAACTCCAGCTGCGCCTTGGTGGGCTGGCCGTGCGGCATGCCCTGTTCCAGCGTGCTGATGATCTCGTCGTACCAGTCTTCGATCACGCGCACGCACAGCTCGCGCTTGCCGTGGAAATAGGTAAAGACCGTCCCCTCGGAGACGCCCAGGCGCTGGGCGATCTCGGTGGTGGTGGCGCGCTCGTAGCCAAGCTCGGCGAACACGTCGCGGCTCACGCGCAGGATGTCGCGGATGCGCTGCTCGGCCTTGGCTCCGGCGGGAACGCGGCGCCGGGAACTGGTGTCTTCCATGTTGTCGGGGGTGTGGACGTCGGTCTCGTGGCGAGGATTATAGTGCGCCGCTCGCCAAAACTTGAGTAAAGCTCAAAATTAATATTGCGTTCTGCCTCCCGAGCGTGTACTTTTCACTCGTCGGCGCCACAGGCCGCACCGGCGGGCGAGGGCAGGTGCCGAAGGATTTAAGGGATTTCCCTGATGTGATGTCCCGCCAGCCCATCAAAGACAATGACCACGGCGTGAATTGAGTGATACTCACAAAACGCCGGGCGCACGGAACGCCACCGAGCTTTGGAGACCAGTATGACGATGCAGGGCGAGTCCCAATCCACCATCCTGCCCCTGGGCGGGCTGTCGCATGTACGAGGCGAAACCAATATCCCGCTGTCCGAGCAGACGGTGCCGGAGCTGCTGGCGCAGACCGTCGCCCGCTTTGCGCAGCGCTACGCGGTCGCCTTCCGCGAGCAGGGCGTGCGCTGGACCTGGCAGCAGTTCGCCGAGGCCATCGATGCGCTGGCGGCGGGGCTGCACGCGCTCGGCCTGGTCCGTGGCGACCGCGTCGGCATCTGGTCGCCCAACCGCGTGGAATGGGTGGTGACGCAGTTTGCCACCGCGCGGCTCGGGCTGGTGCTGGTCAATATCAACCCGGCCTACCGGCTGTCCGAGCTGGAGTACGCGCTGAACAAGGTTGGCGTCAAGGCCATCGTCGCGGCCGAGGCGTTCAAGACCTCGCGCTACCTGGAGATGCTGCAGGCGCTGGCGCCGGAACTCGCTACCAGCGAGCCGGGAGCGCTGCAGGCCGCGCGGCTGCCGTCGCTGCGCTGGGTGATCCGCATGGGCGCGGGCGAGACCCCGGGCATGATCCGCTATGACGACGTGGTGGCGCGTGGCGCCGGCGTGGGCCGCGAATCGCTCGACGCCATCACCGCGCAGCTCGACCGCAACGACCCGATCAACGTGCAGTTCACCAGCGGCACCACTGGCGCGCCCAAGGGCGCCACGCTGACGCACCGGAACATCGTCAACAACGCGCGCTTTATCGCCATGGCGATGCGCTTTACCGAGCAGGACAAGCTGTGCATCCCGGTGCCGTTCTACCACTGCTTCGGCATGGTGCTCGCGGTGCTGGCGTGCGTCTCGACCGGCGCAGCGATGGTGTTCCCGGGCGAAGCCTTCGAGCCGGAAGCCACCATGCAGGCCGTCAGCGAGGAACGCTGCACCGCGCTGCACGGCGTGCCGACCATGTTTATCGCGCAGCTCGACCATCCGCGCTTCGGCGACTATGACTTCTCTTCGCTGCGCACCGGCATCATGGCCGGCTCGCCGTGCCCGATCGAGACCATGAAGCGCGTGGTATCGCAGATGCATATGTCCGAGGTGACGATTGCCTACGGCATGACCGAGACCAGCCCGGTCTCGTTCCAGAGCAGCACCACCGATCCGCTGGACAAGCGCACCACCACCGTCGGCCGCATCCAGCCCCACCTGGAAGTCAAGGTGGTCGATGCCACCGGCGCCACGGTGCCGGTGGGCGAGAAGGGCGAGCTGTGCACGCGCGGCTACTCGGTGATGCTCGGCTACTGGGACGACGAAGCCCGCACCGCCGAAACCATCCGCGATGGCTGGATGCATACCGGCGATCTCGCCACCATCGACGAAGAGGGCTACTGCAATATCGTCGGCCGCGTGAAGGACATGCTGATCCGCGGTGGCGAGAACATCTACCCGCGCGAGATCGAGGAATTCCTGTTCCGCCATCCCAAGGTCCAGGCCGTGCAGGTGTTCGGCGTGCCGGACCAGAAGTATGGCGAGGAAGTGTGCGCGTGGATCGTGCTCAAGCCGGGCGAAAGCGCCACCGAGGAAGAGATCCGCGAGTTCTGCCGCAACCAGATCGCCCACTACAAGATCCCGCGCTACATCCGCTTCGTGAACGAGATGCCCCTGACGGTGACCGGCAAGGTGCAGAAGTTCGTGATGCGCGACCAGATGGTGCGCGACCTGAACCTCAGCGAATCCAAAACGGCCTGATCCCCACGCCGACATCGATTACCAGAACTTTCAAGACAACACTGCCATGACTACCTTGCCCGGCCTGAAATTCGACCTCGGCGAAGACATCGAGATGCTGCGCGATTCCGTGCGTACCTGGGCCCAGGCCGAGCTGGCCCCGCGCGCGGGGGAGATCGACCGCACCGACCAGTTCCCGATGGACGCCTGGAAGAAGATGGGCGACCTCGGCGTGCTCGGCATCACCGTGGCCGAGGAATACGGCGGCGCCAACATGGGCTACCTGGCGCACATGATCGCGATGGAAGAG